>JAZNLA010000024.1:0-17758 GCA_045578845.1 Acutalibacteraceae bacterium
TAAACAAAATATTTATAATTGTTGACTTTTAGTGAAAATCGGGTTATAATAATAAAAAATATATGAGGTGAGTTGTTATGAAATTAAAACATGTTTTATGGATTATTTCCGCAGTTGTTGCCGTTGCCGCTTTAGCCGCAGGTATTGCCGTATTCGTAACCCGTTTCCTTGCTGAGGAAGACGAGGACAATTATCTTGAGTGCGAAATCGAGCCTGATGAGGAATAATAATTAAAAAGCGTGTTTTTCGAAACACGCTTTTATTTTTTGTCTTAAATTTATAAAGACCTCGGTTTGAAACCGAGGTCTTTATTTTACTCATTAATGATATCAGACGGATCAGTATCATTCATTGTTCCGTAACTGCCGTAACCGTAACCATATCCATAGCCATAACCGTATCCATATTTACCTTTGGCACCGTATCTACGGTAATGACCGTAGTATTTTCCGCTGCCGGCAGGAACATCATTAAGAACAAATCCGGTGAGTTTAGCATCACTAAACGACATATATCTTACCGAATTTTTAATCTTTTCAATTTCAACGGTATTCCACTTTACAACGAAAAGGATTTGATCGCAAAGGTTGGCAATATGCACCGTTTCAGAAACCAAACCGCAGGTAGGCAGGTCGACCACAACATAGTCATAGTATTCTCTAAGGCCCTCAAACAACGGTTTAAAGATGGATTCGCGGAACTTAATATCCTCATTTCCGACAAATATAACATCTAAGTTTTCCGTTAAAGAATGTACTGCGTCATTTAGATCCATTTTACCTCTGACAGCCTCTGAAATTCCGCTGTTAGAAACTTCATTTTTGCGATTAAGATATTGTTGTAACGCACGGTGATGCAGGTCCATATCCAAAAGAAGTACTTTAACATTACCGCTTGAAAGTGACTTTGCAAGATTATAAGCAATAGTAGTCTTGCCCTCGCCCTCGGCTGCACTGGTAACACCTATAACCTTAGCATTTTCAGCCTTTAAAGCACTGCGAGTACGTTGTTTAAGTAGGCGTATAGACTCAGAAAATCCCACAAGAGTCGGGTCGGTTTTTATAATTGACATACCGTTGCCAGTACGTTTTTTTTGAACTGAAGGTATTTCACAAATACACTTTCCGTCAAGTTTATATTCGATATCACTTCTGCTCATAACCGCTTTGCGGCTAATCATATGAATGTATGTAATACCAAGTCCTATTATTACGCCGATTATTGCAGCAAATTCAACATATTTATAATAGTAACCCCCATTAAAAGGTTTTGTTGCAAGTTCAGGTTCAGAGCCCTCAATAACGGTCATTTTCGTGTCACCAATAACAATCTCGGCAACCTTAGGATAGTTGACCATAAGCGAATTGATGAAATCGTACGCATCCTGAGCCGATGAGCCTGTAACATTCACCTCAAAAATGTTAGTACCTTTAACCGCTTCTGCCGAAACGCTGCAACTGACAGACCTTCCTAAATCGTTAGCAACGATATTTGAGAGCATACTTGATTTCATAATATGCGGGAAGGTTTGTGCCATCTGGGTGGCAAGCACTTCGTTAAAGTTAAAACTGTATACCGATGAGCCGGTCTGTGCACTAGAATTAGTCAGCGGTGTAATAGCAAACCGCACACTTGAACGGTAAAGCGGTGTAAATGTGAATTTAAAATAAGCAAATGCAACTAAAGCCAACACTACCGCAATTATGGCTGTAAGCCAACCAATCTTTTTAAAACTCTTCATAAAATCATTGATATCAAATGCTTTGCCTGATACTTCAGGGGACTCATTCTGTTTAGAAATCTCACTCATTTCAAATCACCCCTTCTTATACGGTAATATTTAGCATACTCACTATCAACTTTAGATACAAGGCGTTTAATTTCATAAACATTATTAAAAACACAGCCTGCAAAATACGGTGTATTTATCGACTCAATATGGTCGTTAATATCAGACACTTTAATACCGTCTTGCTTTACAACCATTACGTACGAATCAACCACCGAAGAAACTGCCTCGGCATCAACCGCTAGGCCGCATGGCGGTGTATCAATTATAATGAAATCAAACTGTTCTTTTAATGCCGATAAAATCTCGGCAAAATGTCTGCCTGCAAGAATATCAGCCGAACCCGAAACCGACTTAATGTTATCAGCAATATAAAGTCCTGTTTCTGTATCATGCTTAATAAACCGGGCTATATCTCCTCCATCGATTATAAACTTACTGAAGTCCAAGTCCTCAGAATGAGGAAGATTACTGAAAAAGCGGAAAACTGCCGGTCTTCTCATATCACAGTCAATAAGTAAAACCCGGTTATTATCCTGTGACAACGCAGTGGCTATATTAACCGCGACGGTTGTTTTACCTTCATTCTCGGCAACCGAGGTAACCATAAAGGTTTTTACACCTTTGGTTTTGCCTAAACTTTGAATTTTTACCGCCATTTTGCGATAACTCTCAATAAAATCAAAACCTACATTAGGATTTGTCACAACCAACCCTACATCGGTTTCACCGGAATTGCTATTAAAACCTTTAGTACTGTAAACCGTACCAAACAGTCTTGCCGTAAGTTCATTTTCGACATCGGCAACATTCTTTACGGTATCACGCATAAACGATAAAAAGGCTATCAATGCCGTTACGCCTAACATTGCTATAAAACCAAAAACTACACCCGCTTTTAAAGGCGATGCACCATTCGAAGGTGACGACGGCATTTGAGGATTTTCAACAACGTTTATCATAACGTTACTGAAAACATAGTCTGTAACCTTTTGATAGTTCCTCATAACGGAATTTATAGTAGCATACGCCTTTTCGGGCGAATTGTCGGTTGAAGTAATACTTATAAGATTAGTTTCGCCAAGTTGAGTTGCATTTATATCGGCCGTTACATTTTCGCCGATTTCCCTTACAACAACATTTCTGACAGCATCGCTTTTAAAAACATCATCCAAAGTTTCGGCTATAAGTACCGTTCTTGAAAGTGCCACGGCAGTGGCACTGTTAGCATAGCCTGCCAAGTTAACCGAAACGGTCATTTTAGCCGTATACTCTGCAGGTATAAGGTAATTGTAATAAGAAAAACTGCCGAAAAAGCCTACAAGTGCAGCAAGGATTATAACCCAAAGATTGGTTAAAATATCGCGAAGTATCGTGTAGTAATTTATACGGGAAAAATTGATGGTTTTCATTCTCACGCCTCCTCAACTACAACGACAAGCCTCGACAAACTTACGGTAGCAGCCGAGTCGCCCCTGCCTTCTAAAATTCTGTAATAAACATTATATACGCCGGCTTTTGTGACATCAACCTCTGATGCATCAACCACTACATCATCTACGGTATAGTCCTTTGCCGTCTTATTGATTACATTTGACAAGAACTTAGAATAATCAACTTCTGTACCGACGGAAATATAGGTTATATAATCTGTCAGTCTTATCCTAAGATTTGCATAATCATCACTTGTTACAATAGCGGTAACATTAAGTTCCGAAGTATCCGCCATACTGTTCGACACCTTAATGTTAACGTCATACCTACCCTCGCTGCCGGAATAACTATCCGAAATTGCCTTAACGCGTTCGGAAATATCACCATCTATAACATCAGCAGCAGCGACATAGTTGGAAAGGTCAAACAACTTGCCCGCAGGAAACAGAAAATCATTCGTGAGAATAATTTTCGGTGACTTATAATCGGTAAAATGCAGTTGCCTCGTCAAAGTGGTTACATTACTGTCGCTGTCACATACTGAGAATGTAACCGCTGTGGTGTTTTGAGATATAAAAAAGTTCTTTCTTGACACAACAATCTGCGAGGTTAAATCACCATCCTGCTTATCGGCCGCAGTAACATATGAAAGCAATTCGGCGTTTGTAACATTAACCGATGCCTCAATGGTTTTGTCGACGCTGCACTGCAGACTCGGTGCATCATTTTTGCCGTTTGAACTTATAAAAAGCCAAACGCTCGACACCGCAACCAAAATTGCAAGTGCCACTACGGAAACTTTCAAGATTTTCATAAACAATCTCCATTCTTGACCGTTATATATTTTTACCCGCCAACATTAAGGCAGGATTTTTTATAAATAAATTTTCGGCAATCTCGTCAGAAAACTGTGAAGAAATAAAAGCGTATCCTTCCGACATATCAGGTATTCTGTAATATACACTGTGACAATCACTTGCCGCAAAAGAATATAAACCTTCAGACAATAAAAACATCGCTGTTTCAAAAACACCGTCATATCCCTGGTAAAGGCTGGTGACGTTTAATTGTAATAAAGCACCCTCGTTTACAAGGTCCGCCGCACAAAAGGGTGAAAGTTTTATAAACTCATACCTTTCGGGGTGTGCTATTATGGGTTTAAAACCGTATCCTTTAAGCGTATTCACAATTTGCAGTGCATCTGAAAAAGAACAGTTAAAATCAAATTCAACAAGCACATATTCTGTGCCGTTAATAGATATCAGCATATCTCTCGGCGGCACATTCTGACCGATATGATTTTCGGCACCGAAATACAATGATATATCGGGAAATTCATCACAAACCAAGCCTTTAAACTTTTGAAATTCACTAAAAAGCCGGTCTTTTGAAAACTTCAATGACCTTGAGTCCTCGGTCAAATGATGTGGCGTAAGTACTATACCCTTCGTTCCGTTGACAGCCGCTATATCGACCATTTCAAGTGCCTCATCTGCAGAATCTGCACCGTCATCAACCGTTGGTAAAATATGTGTATGAATATCAATCATTGTCCTCACCGTCCTTTTAGAAAACATACTAAGGGCAATATATATTATATATTATCACATAAAAACACTTCGGTCAAGATTATTTATATTTTTACTATAAAAAAATGCACTTCGATTTCGAAGTGCACCTTATATTAATTTTACTTAAATTTTATTTTAATATCACCGTTATATGTTCTCACATAAAGTTTTTTATCACCCAAGAAGGTTTCTTGCGGAAGATTATTACTGCCGTTTTTTGTTTCAGATTTTATAAAATAATCGGTAACTGCACCGTTTATATCACCTTTAATGTACCCGTTTTCGGTTTCAAGCGAAATATTCCCCGAATTTATATCCGAAATTTTTACATTTCCGTTATCGGTATTTGCCGAAACCTTTAATGATTCGATATTATTGAGTTCAACTTCGCCGTTTTTGGTTTTGACTTTAAATTCGATTGCCGAAACCGACTCGCAATATATTCCGCCGTTATTAGTGGTTGCCGCCAAAGTATCCGCAACTTCAGTGTTCTTTAATTTGACCTTGCCGTTTTTCGTTTTGGCGGTCAAATTACCGAAATAAACGCCATCAATATTAATTCTACCGTTGCTGTTTGTGATTTCCATATCTCCCGCAAAACTTTCAGGTAACAAGATTTTTGTATCGACCGATTTCACATTAACAACTATATAGTCATACCACTTTCTTGCACTGTTTTTTCTTTTTACGGTTAAGGTTTCACCGCTTTCGATTTCTAAATCGGTTTTTTCGCTTTTCCCGTAGGTGATATGCACCTTGTCATCGGGAGAAACGCCTACGGTTATATTATTATTGTCTTCATCTATAACTATGGAACTGCCGACGAAATCTATAATTTGTTCTGCTCGTTCTGAATTTTCGGTATCGAATTTTGTCCAATCAAAACCCATAGTCCAAAACGCACCGACAAATATAAATATACCAACCAAAATAACTGCGGTACCTAATACTATACTCTTTTTCATTTTGCTTCACCCCTTATTTTGCGTTTTAAGAACTTCCCGAACTTAGCGGTCAATTTAACCGTTTGTTTGCAAAGTAGGATTGCGGGTTTTAATGTGAGAATAAAAAGTCCCGCACAAACGACTGCCGCACCGAATGTAGCAATACCTATCGCAACCTCACTTTTAAGTGCTATAAATATTACACCTGCGGCAACTAATCCCAAAGCACAAGCAGCAAACGAAAATACAAGTGCCATAACCGAGATTATGACCGACCAAAGTACAATATATACCGACAAAGCAACCGCCAAAAGGCTAATTGCAATCGGCACCCAAAACGGTGAGCCTGCTATCGCAAGTGTTATCCAAAGTCCTCTCGATTTTGTATTTTGTTTGCCCAATTTTTCTTTTATAACCGCCGTAAGCGGCATTTCTGCTTTAAGACTTTCGGCTATATTTTCTATGCTTCCCAAATCGGCTACCGCCTCATCTTCGGTCAAACCCTCTTCCAAGCGGTCATCAATGCTTTCTGAGTAAAATTCCAATGTTTTTTGTCTGTCCTCATCATTTTGCCATAAGAGTTCTTTTCCCAAACTGTTTAAAAATTCTTGCCTATTCAATTTTTATTCCCCCTTTATAAAATTGTACGCGGTCATCATTTCTTCCCACTCGGTAAGAAATGTTTTAATCCGTTCTCTTCCTAAATCGGTTATTTTATGATATTTTCTAAGTCTTCCGCCATGCTCAACCGAATAAACGGTTAAAGCACCCGATGACTCAAGTCTTTTAAGTATTGGGTACAAAGTTGACTCGGATATATCAATGGTGCCCTTCATATCTTTAATTATCATATACCCGTACGAGTCCCCGCGGGACAACACCTTTAAAACGCAGATTTCTATAAGTCCCCGTTTGAGTTGAATATCCATGAAAATCCCCCTTTCAAACGATACTATATCACACATAGTATTATATGTCAAGTAGTATTTTATTTTTTTAAACAAAGTCATAATAATACTTGCTACCCATAAATAAATATGATAATCTCTTTTTTCTCTTTGGAACATTGTCATGCTGAGCGGAACGAAGCGAAGTCGAAGTATCTTTACTGTTATGTTGAGCAAAGTCGAAACATCTAAAAAGATTCCTCGGCTTCGCTCGGAATGACATTGTGAGTGAGAACTGACAAATGGTTATTATACTTTTCCTTCTAGTATAAGGCTATAAAAAAATAACCCTTGCCTTACGGCAAGGGTTGAAATTTATTTAACTCCCGAAAATCCTATTATACAAAATAAAATCGTTACTAAAACAGCGATTAAAATATCCGCAGATTTCAGTGATATTTTAACATTTTTATAAATATTTTTCATAATTTACTTCTTTGCAAGATATTTTCTCATATCAATAGCACAGGCTATAAGAATAATTAAACCTTTTATAATATAAAGCATATTTGCCGAAACCGACAAAAAGTTAAGACCTACGAATATAATCTGCAAAAGGAAAACACCGGTCACAACACCGCTGATTTTTCCCGTGCCGCCGACAAACGACACACCGCCGATAACACAAGCGGCTATGGCGTCACTTTCATAACTGAGTCCTGTATTAGCCGAAATTGAGGCTATTCTTGCACCCTCAATAAAGCCCGTAATACCGTACATAACACCCGCCAACATAAAGACAAGAATTATAGTCTTGAAAACATTTACGCCCGAAACGTTTGCCGCTTCTTCGTTGGAACCTACGGCAAACATATTTTTACCGAAGGTTGTTTTATTCCATATAACCCACATTATAACCGTAATTATAAGTGAATAAAGAACGTAATTCGGCACCGCAACTCCGCCTATGGTAAACAAAGTTCCTCTCACAAAATCAAGGTATGAGTCGTCAAGTCCCGACAACGTCTGTCCGTTATTTGTACCTATCATAAGATACATAAGCACCGCACCGAACAGTATAAGTTGGGTTGACAAAGTTACTATAAAAGGATGCAGTTTGAACTTTGCAACAAAAAAACCGTTGATAAGACCTATGACTGCACCTATGCCCAAAACCGCCAAAATAACCAGAGGCAACGGTACTACCCCTAAATTTGGGAACATCTTTTTGGCATAACCGGTCATTTGTAAAAGCGATGCCGCAACGCAGGCGGTAAGGCCTACCGCTCTGCCCGCCGAAATATCGGTACCTGCAAGCACTATACAACCGCCTATTCCAAGAGCGATAGGCAGTCTTGCCGCCGTTAAGGACACAATATTCACTATAGACGGCAACGACAAAAACGCCGGCACTCTGATTGCTATAAAAATTATTGCCGCCGCTATGATTATATACATCGCATTATTAAATATAATGTCGGTCACTCGGCGGCGTTTATCACTCCCGCTCATAGCCTTAAAAGCGGCATAACGTGAAGTCAATTTGCTGTTTGGAAGCGAAGAATTTTCACCCATATATTTTCCTCCTAAACATATTTTGCGGCAAGCGTCATAATTTCCTCTTGGGTGGTTGTTTTAGTATCAACCTCGCCTGCAAGTTTTCCGCCCGACATTACAAGTATTCGGTCACAAACTCCGAGTAGTTCGGGCATTTCAGAAGATACCATTATGACCGTTTTGCCCTTTTCGGCAAGATTTAATATAAGTTGGTAAATTTCGTACTTGGCACCCACGTCAATACCTCTTGTGGGTTCATCTAAAAGAAGTACGGTGGGCTCGGTCAAAAGCCAACGTCCTAAAATAACCTTTTGCTGATTACCGCCCGACAATGTTCTTATTTTAGTTCCCTGTGACGGGGTTTTTACCCTCATTGATTTAATACACCAATCGGTCGCGTTTTTCAGCCGTTTACCTATTAAAAACGGACCTATACTGTATTTTTTAAGGCTCGAAACGGTAGTGTTTTCCCTAATATCCAAAATGCCGAAAATTCCCGTAGCACGCCGTTCTTCGGTGAGCAAAGCAAAACCGTTTTTTATTGACTCTCCCGCGTTTTTATTACGCACCTTTTTACCGCCTAATTTTATGGCACCGCTTTTTCTTGTCGCTATACCGTATATATTTTCAAGCAGTTCTGTTCTGCCCGACCCGTCAAGTCCTGCAACACCTAAAATCTCACCTTTTCTCGCCTTAAAACTTACATCGCTTAAATTTTGGTAAAGAGATGTAAGTCCCTCAACCTCTAACAACACTTCACCTATTTTATGTGCCTTTTCGGGATACCTGTTAGTAAGTTCTCTTCCCACCATAAGCCTTATTATTTCGTCTATGGTAAGGTCTTTCGCCTCTTTTGTGGCAACATGTGTACCGTCACGCATTATGGTGACGCAATCGGAAATACGCAAAATTTCTTCCATTTTATGCGAAATGTAAATTATTCCGCACCCGCGGGATTTGAGCATTTCGATTATACGAAACAAGTGCTCGGCTTCGGTGGAATTGAGTGACGAAGTCGGTTCATCAAAAACTATGATTTTAGAATTATAGGACACTGCTTTTGCGATTTCTACCATTTGACGCTGGGACACCGAAAGTTTACCCATAACCGTTTTAGGGTCTACAGTAATATTAAGTTCTTTGAAAATCTCCTTGGTGTCATTATACATTTTCCGTTCGCTTACAATGGGCACACCTTTTAAAGTTTTCGGAAACCGCCCTAACCACATATTATCCGTTACGGAAAGTTTTAAGGCTTGGTTGAGTTCTTGATGCACCATGGCAACTCCCATATCAAGTGCTTCCTTAGAAGTTTTGAAATCTACCTCTTTACCCTCTAAAAACACCTTTCCGCTGTCCTTTCTGTACACGCCGAAAAGGCATTTCATAAGCGTTGATTTCCCCGCACCGTTTTCGCCCATAAGTGCGTGAACTGTACCACTTTCAACGGTAAGAGATACATTATCAAGTGCTTTTACACCGGGGAAGGTCTTTACAATATTTTGCATAAAGAGTAACGGGGCGGCTTTATTTTCGCTCATAAAACCCTCCCTTTTACTCACCCAAGTATTCTTGATACGGAATATTGATACGCCAAGTGCCGACGGTGTTTTCCTTAGGTATTCCATCAAACCGTTCTTTGCCGTCGCGTAGGTTAATCATAACCTTGGCGATACTTTCCGCCATGCCTTCGCCGTCCTGTTTAATGGTTGCGGTCATTTCACCTTTGTTTATGGCAGTTTTGGCGGCATCGGTTGCATCTACGCCGAAAACAGGGATGGTTTTTCCCCCGGCGGTATTATAGCCCGCACCTTGAAGTGCCGAAATTGCACCCAATGCCATTTCGTCATTGTTTGCAATTATAAGTTCAACCATATTTTTACCCGACTCGCTGTATTTTGCTAAAATTGTGCCCATATAGTTGGTTGCCGCCGCACTCGACCAAAGTCCGTCTTGGTCTACAAGATATTTAGCGGAATTAGACGAATCATAAAACATAAGGTCGGGTTTACCCGCCGCTTTGAGTACTGCATTACAATTTTTAACACTGAGTTCAGTACGGGCAATAGCCTCGGCATTACCCTCTTGACCTTTAAACATTACATAACTGATTTTTCCGTCGCCGTTTAAGTCAACATTATCATAATTTTCCAAAAGATATTTACCGATAAGATTGCCCTGCATAGTTCCTGCCATTTCGTAATCGGTGCCGACAAAAACACATTTATCATAACTTGATACCACCTCTTGGCTCACCGAACGATTAAAAAACACCAGCGGTATTCCCGCGGATTTTGCTTTACTTATAATATTCTTTGCTGCATCGTCTGAGCCGGTATCAACGACATTGACCGCCAAAGCCGAAGCACCTTTTGCTATGGCGACATCTATCTGCTCGGTTTGGGAAGTTTGATTGCCGTTGGCATCATAGTCATTAAACTTAACACCCAACTCTTTTAATTTTTTATCGGTTTCGGCACGCACGCTTGAAATATAGGTGTCACTATAGGTATAGTAAAACACCGCAACCTCACCCATTTGTCCGCCGTTGCTGTTGCCGCATGAGCAAAGTGTTATTGCCGTAATTATGGAAATTAAAAGTACTGAAATTAGTTTTTTCATATAAATTTTCCTTTCAAATGATTTACAAAAATTATTATGCCCGCAAAGTTGTCACTTAACGGAAAATTTTGTTTTAAAATTAAAAAAGCAGGCAAGATATGAAAATCTTGTCTGCTTATAAATATTACTTTTTAAAATTTCAAAGATTTATATAACCCTCGTTTAACATTTTTTGTGCCGCCAACATGATGCCGACCTTGGCACTGTGGAAATTAAGTCCGCCTTGAAACCAAACGGCATACGGGTCGCGAAGCGGTGCGTCGGCGGAAAGTTCTATTGACCCACCCATTGTAAATGCACCTGCCGCCATAATCACTTGATTGTCATAACCCGGCATATAATCGGGTTCGGGCGATGCAAACGAATCAATCGGCGAGCCGCTTTGAAGTCCTTTGCAAAACGCTATAAGCGGTTTAGGCTCACCCATCTTTATAACCTCTATAATATCGGCACGTTTATCATGAGGTTTCGGTGATACAAAATAACCGAAACTCTGGAAAAGTGCCGCCGCAAAAACGGCGGTTTTAAGTGCTTCGCCTACAACATGGGGTGCCGAAAACAACCCCATATATAACTCTCTTGTATGTCCTAACGACGCACCTATCTCAAGTCCCACACCGGGGGCTGTAAGACGGTAACCGCACTTTTCAATCAAATCTTTTCTGCCGGCAATATACCCACCAGTAGGTGCTATACCGCCGCCGGGATTTTTTATGAGCGAGCCTGCTATAATGTCTGCCCCGAGTTCTATCGGCTCTGCCCTTTCGACAAACTCACCGTAACAGTTATCGACCATAACAATGGTATCGGGTGATATTTCTTTGACCTTCCTTGCCATTTCGCCGATTTCTTCGGCGGTCAAACTCGGTCTTAAACTGTAACCGCGTGACCGCTGTATGTAGGCGACGGCGTAATGTTTTTGTTTTAACATATTTATTGCCGTTTCCATATCAACCGTACCGTCGGATTTTAAATCTACCTGCTCAAAGCCTATCCCAAAATCGGCAAGCGAACCCGAAACCTTTTTATCAATACCTAAAACGCCTACAAGTGTATCGTAAGGACGGCCTGTAAGACAAAGCACGGTGTCATTCGGCCTTAAAATACCGAAAAGTGCGACGGTCAAAGTGTGGGTACCCGAAGCAAAACTGTGACGGAAAATAGCACTTTCCGCCCCCATAATATCGGCAAAAACCTGCTCTAAAGTATCTCTGCCGCGGTCGTTATACCCGTAACCCGTAGTCGGTGCGAAATGTGACTCACTCACATTGTTTTTTATAAATGCGGACAGCACCTTTTGTTGGTTAAATTCGGTAATTTTATCGATTTCGGCAAATTTATCCTTAACGCTTTCCAAAATCTCGTCGGCCCTTTTATTAAGCCTTGGGTCAATTTCAAAAAAGTCCATGTTTATTACTCCTCAAAAAAGGTTAGAATTGCTACTTTCCCAACCTCTCTAAATCCGTTTTTTATGTAAAACTTTTTCGCACTGTCGGTTGCAGTGACAAAAATTTCACTGTTTTTATACTTTTCTTTTATCGCGGTACAAAGCGACCTCAAAGCAACCGTGCCAAGCCCACTGCCTCGCTTGTCCTTTTCTGTGGCAACACCCGTTATAAGCGAAGCCTCGTCGGTCATAAACCCGCAAACAGCAGCCGCACCGTTTATTATGGAATACTCGGCGGCAAGGCGGTTATATCTAAGACAAAAATCGGGATACCAACTGTCAAACGGCGGCAATTTTATATCCCCGTCACTGCCAAAAGTTAAAATTTCATAAATATCACTGATTTTACCGTGACTTATTTTTTCGGTTTTGAAGCCTTCCAGTTTTAGACTAGATACAGTAATGCATTTTTTATAATTTAATTTTTCAGCAACACTTGTTTCGCAAAAAACTTCCGCCTTTACCATTTTGAAAAACAAATCAAGTTCCGAAAAATCGGCATTTTCTTTTGCACAAAGCGAATACCCGTTACCGCCGGGTGACGCAAAAACCGCTGTAATTTCTTCATTTACGGTCTGTGTAAACATTTCCGCAAACTTTGTATTATAAAGTGCTTTTATGCGTACATACGGCAGACCGCAAAAGCCTTCGGGCAACCCGCTTTGCTTACTAATCAATACTTTCTCCCTCTGCCAAAGCCGTAATGAGTGCCTTTGCCAAATCACGCACCGATAAAACATCGTTCATATCGGCAACCGAAGTTTGCGAATGAATATATCGGCAGGGCACCGAAATTGCCAACGTTTTAATGCCGTTTCTTGTCGCGTGTATTCCCGCGGCATTGTTACCGCCCGTAACGGCACGTTTCACCTGATATTTTATAGCATTTTTATCGGCGACCGACTTAGCAAAATCGAAGAATTTTTTATCGTACAATGTGCCCCTGTCCATAAATGACAACACCGCACCTTGGCCGACATTACAAACCGTCTTATCTTCGGCAACGCCTTTTATATCTGAAGCGGTGGTGGACTCTAACACAAGTGCTACATCGGGGTCTATGCCGAAAGCCGCAGTGCGAGCACCCGCACCGACCTCTTCCAATACACTGAATGAGGCGTAAAAGTCATACTCGGCACCTGCCGTAATAAGGTCAAGCAGTGCGGCACAGCCTGCACGGTCATCAATAGCCTTATCTAAATACAAATCGCCTATTTGGTCGGCAACCGACTCAAAAACTGCAACATCGCCAAGGTTTACCAACTTTAAAGCCTCTTTTTCACTTGCTACACCTATGTCTATATAAAGACTGTCAATTTTGGGCATTTTAGACTTTTCGTCACCGCTTAACATATGCACGGGTTTTGAACTGATAACACCCAACAAAGAACCGTTTATAACAACCCTTCTGGCAAGCAATACCGACACATCAATACCGCCTACTGTATCAAATTTTAACATTCCGTCGACGGTTACGGCGGTTATTATAAGTCCGACTTCATCCATATGAGCATCAACCATTATTTTCTTTGCCGCTCTGTGTTTTCCCTTAACAAAAGCGGTAATATTGCCAAGTGCATCAACCGAACATTCGCAAACGCCGTCTAACCTTTTTAAAATATAGTTTCTGACGTCACTTTCTCTGCCCGAAACACCATTTAATGAACAAAGTTTCACAAGTTCGTTTTTCATAAACGGAAATCCTTTACATACTGTGCTAAAATTTTTGCCACATCTTCCACATCTTTTAGGTCTGCCACCTCAACAGGAGTATGCATATTGCGAAGCGGAATACTCAAAAGTCCGCATTTTACACCGAATTTTGAAAAGGCGATAGCATCGGCATCGGTCGAAGTTTTACCGCCCATGACCTCTGTTTGTAAATCGGCACCTATCTTTTCTGCCGCATTTTTAAGTTTATTTGTGACTTCTAAACTCAAAACGGGACTGATGCCAAGCATGGCACCGCCGCCCAAAACACCGGTTTTAGTGCTGTCACAGTCGGGTGCATTTCCGAATGACACATCAACGGCCACCGCCTCATAAATATCTGACCCAAACGCACCCACCTTAGCACCCATACCGCCGATTTCTTCCATATCGCTCAAAAGGATTACTACCTTAGTGTTTAAAACTTCTTTGCTTAGCAGTTCACCTGCTTTAATTACTGCCGCAACACCTGCTCGGTTATCGAGTGCTTTACCCGTAACCAAACTGCCCAGCAAAGAAGCAAAATTTTGGCAGAAGGTAACCCTATCGCCTGCCGATACAAATTCACCCGCATTACTAAGTCCCGTATCAATGAAAATCTCACCAATTTTTGGTGCGTCGTCATTCGTTTTTCTAAGGTGCGGCGGCACACTGCAAAATACACCCTTTAAAGGTTTCTTGCCATGGATTTTTACCTTCATTCCGCTTAACATTCTCGGGTCAATTCCGCCGACATTAGAAACCGATAAAAATCCGTTTTCCACCGATGTTACTATCAGTCCTATTTCGTCAATATGTGCCTCTAACATTACGGTCTTTTCGCCGTCACCTAATTCTGCAATAAGGTTTCCGCCTTTTCTCGTCACCGTAGCAAAGGTACTAAGGTACCTTTCTGCTACCGTTAAAGCACCGTCTAAACCGCCGAAACCGTCGGCATTGGAAAGGTCGCTTAAAAGAGTTTTGAGTTCCATAAAAATCTCCGAATTAAAGTTTATTCACAAGTTCTTTAAAATGGTTGCCTCTTTCGACAAAGTTAGCATACGCGTCAAAACTTGCACACGCAGGACTAAGCGTTACAATATCACCGGGCACTGCCATTTCGTGGGCAACCTTTACCGCTTCGTCATAATTATTCACCTTTATAATCTGCGGGGTGCCCGCGGTGTACTTTTCACTGTTCTTTACGGCATTTTCGATTTTTTCCGCCGTAGGTCCATTCAAAATAAGCAGTTTTACTTTATCTATTACGTAAGGTACCATAGGCTCAAATGGTATAAGTTTATCATATCCGCCTGCAAGCAAAATAACCTTACTGTTAAAGGCTTTAAGGCCTGCAATAGTGCGTGTGGGACTTGATGCTATAGAGTCATTATAATACTTAACACCGTCGACCTCGCGGACAAATTCAATTCGGTGTTCAACACCTGTAAAATCGTGGGCGACCTTGACTATACTGTCGGCACCGACATAACCCCAAACCGCCGAAATTGCGGCAAGGTAGTTTTCTACATTATGGTCACCCAAAATAGTGATATCGTCTTTGTGCAAAAGCGGTACCGAAATTCCGCGGTAAGAAAGGGTTAGATAGCCGTCTTTATTAAGCCACGCACCGCTTTTTACCGAATTTTTCATTGAAAAGAACATTTTTTGTCCTCTGGCGGTGTCTTCAAAATCTTTGGTAATCTCATTATCAAGATTTAAGACGGTACGTGAAAACGCATTTTGGTGAAGAAGAATATTTTTCTTAGCGTCGATATATTCGTCCATATCCTTGTGTACGTCAAGATGATTAGGAGCAACATTTGTTACAACTGCCACATCGGGACCTTTTCGCATGGAAATAAGTTGGAAAGACGAAAGTTCGACCACTACAAAATCGTTTGCCGTAATGTTTTCAATTTCAGGCAACAGAGGTGAGCCGATATTGCCACCCACAAAAACCTTTTTACCCTCGGCTTTAAGCATTTCGGCAATAAGGGTTGTAGTTGTGGTTTTTCCGTCGGAGCCTGTTACGGCGAAAATTGTTGCCGGACAAAGGTCGAAAAATATCTCCATTTCGCTTGTTACGGCAATTCCGTTATTTCTCGCTTTTTCAAGTTCGGGGATATTAAACGGCATACCCGGTGTACGGAAAATCATATCTACCTCTAAGTCTTTCAAATACCCCTCGCCGAGCCTTAGTTCTGCACCCGCTTTTTCCAATTCGTCACACAATATACCGATTTGTTCTCTATTACGGCGGTCACAGGCAAAAATCCTTGCTCCCTGCTCTAAAAATTTGTAGATAAGCGGTGTGTTACTGACACCTATACCGCACATGGCAATTTTTTTGCCGTTAATCTGTTCAAAAAACTGTTTGCAATCCATATTTGTACCCCTTTCATATGTAACCGACATATATTAAAATATTCAATAATTATTTTTAAGTGCCAAATCGACAATTTTTAAAATGTCATCTTTGCAGGTGATTTCTCCGCACATACGCCTTAGTTCTGCCGCACCGTTTAAACCTCTCATGTACCATGCGGCATGTTTTCTCGCTTCCGTGTAGGCCACCTTTTCACCTTTGTATGCACACATACGGTCAACCTGATTTATAAGTGTCAACAGTCTAAACGACAACGGAGGCGGCGGCAACATAGTGCCGTCTTTTAAATAGGCGTTTATTTCGGCGAAAATCCAAGGGTTGCCCATAGCGGCTCTGCCTACCATTATAAAATCGCAACCCGTTTGCTCATACATATTTGCGGCAGACCTTGCCGACACAATATCACCGTTGGCAATAACGGGGATTTTAACCGACTGTTTAACCTTTTTTATAATATCAAGGTCAACAGGCGGTGCGTACATCTGCACCCTTGTTCTGCCGTGAACAGTCACTGCCGCGGCACCTGCCGACTCAACCAACTTAGCGACCTTCGGTGCATTTAAATTATCAGAGTCCCACCCTGCACGCATTTTAACAGTAACGGGGATTTTGACCGCTTTCACAACCGCCTCGACCACCCTTGCGGCAAGGTCAGGGTCTTTCATTAAAGCACTTCCGCCGCCCGATGACACCGCCACTTTAGGTGCGGGACAACCCATATTTATATCCAAAAAATCAGGTCCGTTCTGTTCGGCAAGTTTCGCCGCCTCGGCTAAAACTTCGGGGTCAGAACCGAACAACTGCGAGCCGAACGGTCTTTCTTTTTCGGTCACAGTCAAATACGCCGCCGATTTTTTGTCACCTAAGGAAATACCTTTGGCACTTGCAAGTTCACCTACGGTATAAGCGGCACCGTTTTCTATGCATATTTCACGCATGGCACGGTCTGCAACCCCTGCCATGGGTGCAAGTGCGGCATAACCGCCCCCGAATATCTTTTCAATCATTATGCTTCACCACTATATAATTTACCGCAATTTGCCGTTAAATGCAACACATTTACGGAAGTTTTTTCGGCAGAACATATTTTATATATTTTACTTAGCCTTATAAAATCTGACAGTCAATAATTATTCACACTTAAAAAAACACTTTACATACCAAAACAAAAATGGTATACTACTTTAGAACGAAATGATTAGAACGGAGTGATTATGTTGGCTGAGAAGGAATTTTTGACCTACAAAGGCAAACCCATAGTACGCTCGGGCGACACTATTTATTATGGCAATCCCGAGGAAAAATATATTATAATGCTTAAAATCAACTCAACCGCTACGGTTGACGGAAATGAAGTCCCCGATAAAGTTGCCGTTACATTAATGCTTAATGACCCCGACGCAAGTCCTAAAGACCGCATTGTTAAAAA
>JAZNLA010000025.1:0-2127 GCA_045578845.1 Acutalibacteraceae bacterium
AAATGACCCAAATAAGCAGGCACATTTGATGCAAACCCCAAAAGTTGTTTATAAAATACATAGCATACCGCAACAGTTATGAGTCCTACTCCGGCATAAATTAAAATAACCATAGCCACCGACGCCGCTTTTTTGCGAATTTTCAGTTTTTTGGATATTTTTCTAATGATTTTTTGTAAAGATACCGTCAGAACTGCCGCAACAAAAAAAGGAAACAACGGTCCCGATATAAGTTTTAACACTAAAAAGACCATTACTGCAATAACGGTAAAAAATGCTGTTTTTGTTAAAAAATTGATTTGTTCTTTTGTATTCAAAGGTTAATAACACCGCCTTTGTTTTGTTTTAGACAAACTATACAAAATTGTTATGAACAAAAAGTCTTTAAATATGAAAAATTTGTCTTGAAAAATGTATTCAGTTGTGTTATAGTGTTCATTGTTCAAATACATTGTTTTTGGCAGGTGGATATTTTGGGTGACGAAATGCTGCTTATCAGTTCTCGGGTTTTGCCCGAGGTATACCTAAAAGTACTTGAAGCCAAGAGGCTTATCGCTCAAGGCAAGGTCAAAACCGCAAGTGATGCATCGAAGATGTGCGGAATATCAAGAAGTGCATATTATAAATATAAGGACTCGGTTTTTGAATACAAAAACCCTTCGGGTAAAATTGTGTCACTTCAAGCCGTACTGAGAGATACCACCGGTGTCCTTTCGGCATTTCTCAGTGAACTATACGGATATGGTGTCAACATTTTAACGGTTAACCAATCTTTACCCGCTTCGGGCACCGCTTCGGTTTCGGTTTCAATGCGTACCCCAAATGACAATTTTGATATTGAAAAGATGCTTGAAACACTATCAGGCATTGACGGTGTGGTTTCGGTAAAAAGAACGCCGCATGCTTAATTTTTTACAAAAAGGAAGTGTAATAATGGTTGATATAGCAGTCATGGGTCACGGTACTGTCGGTTCAGGCGTAGTTGAAGTACTTAACAAAAACTGTAACCTTATTGAAAAAAAGGTTAAAAAACAGATAAATGTTAAACATATACTCGACCTGCGTGAATTCGAAGGTCTTCCCTACAGCGACCGCTTTACTAAAGATTTTAATGTAATCTTATCCGACCCCGATGTAAAGGTTGTCGCCGAGGTTATGGGCGGACTTCACCCTGCATACGAGTTCACCAAGTCGTTGATTGAAGCAGGCAAAAGCGTTGTCACCTCTAACAAAGAACTTGTAGCAACCTACGGTGCAGAACTTTTGCATTTAGCAGAACAGCACAATGTAAACTATTTATTCGAGGCAAGTGTAGGCGGCGGTATTCCCGTACTTCGTCCCATGGCACAGTGTCTTGCAGCAAATAACCTTTATGAGGTACAGGGTATTTTAAACGGCACCACCAACTTTATTATGACCAAAATGTTAAAAGACGGTGTTTCGTTTGCCGACGCTTTGGCAGAGGCACAAAGATTAGGATATGCCGAAAAAGACCCGACCGCCGATGTTGAAGGTCACGATGCTTGCCGTAAAATTTGCATTTTAGCGGCTTTGGCTTTCGGTAAACATGTATACCCTGATTCGGTTTACACCGAAGGTATATCAAAAATCACCTCAGCGGATACTGCATATGCCGATTTCAACGGTTCGGTTATTAAACTTATCGGCAAAGCAAAACTCGATAAATGTGGCAAATGTGTCGCAACTGTTTACCCCGCTTTTGTAAGCAAAGATAACCAACTTGCTCATGTTGACGATGTTTTTAATGCAATACTCGTCAAGGGTGATGCAATAGGCGATGTAATGTTCTACGGCAAAGGTGCAGGCAAACTGCCCACCGCAAGTGCCGTTGTTGCAGATATAATTGATTGTGTTAAACATTTGCAATCAAGAAAATATTTGTCTTGGGATAATGCCGATTTAAGTTATATCGGTGATTACAAAGAGGATACCGTTCGTGTTTATGTTCGTCTTACCGCAAACTCAAACCGCTTAGATGTAAGAAAACAAGCAGAACAACTCTTCGGTGAAATTAAGGTATTAGGCAGAAACGGTGAAGCCGATAACGAACTCGCTTTTATTACACCTGCCGCTACCGAAAAAGAAATATTTAAACAGTTAGACAAA
>JAZNLA010000026.1:0-46396 GCA_045578845.1 Acutalibacteraceae bacterium
AATAAGCAACGAGAAATTCAGGGCATTAGACGGTGTATCATTTGAAGTTGAACGTGGTGAGGCTCTTGGAATAATCGGTCATAACGGTGCAGGTAAATCGACTTTATTAAAGTTGATATCCAGAGTTACCGCTCCTACTGAAGGAAAAATATACTTAAACGGCACTATTGCCAGTATGCTTGAAGTCGGCACCGGTTTTCATCCGGAACTTACAGGCAGAGAAAACGTTTATTTAAACGGTGCTATTTTGGGAATGACTGCCGCTGAAATAGATAAAAAATTCGACCGAATTGTAGAGTTTTCCGAACTGAGTAAATTTATTGACACACCTGTCAAAAGATATTCAAGCGGTATGTATGTTAAACTTGCCTTTTCTGTTGCCGCTCATTTAAACAGTGATATTATGATTATGGATGAGGTTTTGGCAGTAGGTGATGTCGACTTCCAAAAGAAATGCCTTGGAAGAATGAGCGAGGCATCGGTCCATGAAAACCGTACAGTTTTATATGTAAGCCATAATATAAGCACTGTAAGAGCACTGTGTACAAAGTGTTTGGTACTTGACCACGGTAAAGTATCATACTTAGGTGATGTCGAAACAGGAATCAGTATGTATCTCGGTCTTTTGAATGAAGAAAGCAAAAATGAATTTGATTTATCTAATAAGCCGAGAAGAATAGATACTGCACTTACTTCCGGTGTTAAGATGCAGCGAGCTGTACTTGCAGGTAAAGATAAAAATATATATAAAACAGGAGAGCCTATTGAACTGAAAGTCTACATATCATCTGAAAAAGCGTGTGAAGATGTACATATTGGAATTACCAATATGTATGTTGACGGTTCGCGTATTGGCGGTACTGTAAGTAATATATTTGACCTTAAAAAAGGTGAAAATGAAATTTTACTTTCTATTCCTACCGATGCAATCCCCGACGGTGTATACTCTTTTGAACTTATTATAAATCAAAAAGATAAAAATGATATGAATGTTCGTTTAGACAGTGTAAAACAGGGGATACCGTTTAGTATTGTGAATGACGGTGTATCGTTTATTAAAAACTGGGACCACAACACATTCGGTCACACTGCTTATACAAATGCTGTTGTCAAAACATTGTAATAGGTGATGTATATGAGTTTTGTTGGTGGTTTGAAGAGAAAAATTAAAAATATCAAAAATTATCTTGTGCTGAAATGCGTAAGACGCCCTAATGTACTTTCTATTGATGATACTTTGGATTATATATTGGAACATAAATGTTCGGTCAGCCGTTATGGTGATGGTGAATTGGATTTAATGATGAATATATCAATGTATTATCAAGAACAAAGTGATAAACTGTCAAATGCACTCTTGGAAGTTTTCAATAAACAAAGTACAGAAAATCATATTGTGTGTCTTGCCGATTTTTTCGATTATGCTGAACTTTATACTAAGCCTTCGGTTGATTATTCGAAAAAGTTGATATTGTTACATAAAGATAAATATAAGACTTTTATAAATAAAAATAAAGTCTATTATAATTCAAATATTACACGTCCTTATATGATATATAAAGATAAATCAAAGGTACCATCACAAATGGCAAAGTGGAAACTTGTCTGGGAAAATAGAGATGTATTGATTATTGAAGGTGAAAAAACACGTTTTGGTATTGGGAATAATTTATTATCTACTGCTAAAAGTGTTAAACGTATTTTGTGTCCGTCTAACAATGCATTCAATAGATATGATGATATACTTAAAGCAACGATTGAGTACGGACAAGACAAGGTTATCTTAATTGCACTTGGTGCTACCGCAACTGTTTTGGCATACGACCTTTCAAAATGCGGATTATTTGCCATTGACATTGGCCATTTGGATATTGAGTATGAATGGTATCTTAGAAATGCATCTGAAAAATGTGAAATAAAGGGCAAATATTCTACAGGTAAATTTACCGAAACTGAAATTGTAGATTTACCTGAGTATACAGAATCGGTGTTATTGAAGATAAATGAGTAATTATAAAATATTATAAGGATATTATAATTATGGATAATTCGGTTAATGCAACTAAAGAATCATTAAATCAAAAAATCGTTTCGGGGGGGGGTAATCTTTTAACTCGAAATGTATACATTGATTGTCTTCGCGGTTTGGCTGCGTTGTTGGTTTTATTATTTCATTACACAACACGTTATGATGATATATTCGGTCACGTCGGCGATTATCCTATAAATTTACCGTGGGCAGGAATTGCCGGTGTTACGATTTTCTTTTCTTTAAGCGGATATTTTGCAGCAGTTGGTTTGCAAAAGAAAATAAACCCAATAAAATTTTTGGTAAAAAAATTGGTCAGGTTGTATCCGGTATATTGGGTTGCGATTATTGTGACATTTATAACTATAACATTTTTATTAAGTGAACGCAGTATCCAATTTAAGGATATGGTCGTGAATTTCACAATGTTTCAGAGTTTGTTAGGCTTTTCTTCGGTTGACGGTGCGTATTGGACACAAATATATGATTTAATTTTTTACATAGATATATTCTTAATTATATGTATCGGACTCAGAAAAAAAGCAGATATAGTTGTTCTTTGTTGGTCATTGCTAATGCTTTTGCCTGAGATATTTTCTGCTTTGAATTATGTGCCGTGGAGTTATTTCTACAAAGTCGCAAATCCTTTTCTTTTATGGGGATATGGACATATCTTTGCTGCAGGTGCGGCATTATACTTTATTTTATGTGGAAATATACGCAGTAGAATTTTATCTTCTTTTTCTTTGATTTTTTGTTTAACACGCCAAGTTCTGCATGATAGTACAACAAGATTAGTTTCGCTTGTTATTGCACTAATTATTATTGCACTTTCAACTATTGCACAAAACTATGGTATTGTTCCGTCAAATCGAATACTTAAATTACTTAAACCGCTTACTTTTATTGCAAGCGTTTCTTATCCGTTATATTTAATACATCAAAATTGCGGTTATGTGATTATTAAATACATGGAAAAGATTGGTCTGACAAACGAAATTTTCTTAATTATTCCTATTGGTGTTATGATTACAGTTGCGTGGTTAATGTCAAAATTTATAGAAAAACCTGTTATGAAATTTTTTGATAGAATTTTAAACAAATTTAAAAGTTAAAAAGAAATCGAGGTATGATATATTATGAAATCAATAAATGTTGTTCTTAAATCCAAAACCGTTCTGGTTACCGGTGCGGCGGGATTTATTGGCTCTAATCTTGTTTTGGAACTTCTAAAAACTCAGTCACCGATAAATATTATCGGAATAGACAACATGAACGATTATTATGATGTATCTATAAAAGAGTATCGACTGGAAGAAATAAAAAAATGTGCAGAAAAGCACTCTGAGTCTACTTGGACATTCATTAAAGGCTCAATTGCAGACAAGCAGAGAATTGATAGTATTTTTGCAGAATATTCTCCGTCGGTTGTTGTTAATTTAGCGGCACAGGCAGGTGTTAGATATTCTATAACTAATCCTGACGTTTACATTGAGTCTAATATTATCGGTTTCTACAATATACTTGAAGCATGCCGTAATTATCCGGTTGAACATTTGGTTTATGCCTCTTCATCTTCTGTTTACGGGTCAAACAAAAAAGTACCTTACAGTACCGATGATAAGGTTGACAATCCCGTATCACTTTATGCGGCAACCAAAAAATCAAATGAACTGCTTGCACATGCGTATTCAAAACTTTATAATATTCCGTCTACTGGTCTTCGATTCTTTACGGTTTACGGTCCTGCCGGCAGACCCGATATGGCATATTTTGGATTTACAAATAAACTGATTAACGGTAAAACCATTGAAATTTTTAATTTCGGAAACTGCAAGCGAGATTTCACATATGTTGACGATATTGTAGAAGGTATTAAACGCGTAATGCAACATGCACCTGAAAAGCAGGTAGGTGAAGACGGTCTGCCGTTACCGCCTTATGAGGTATATAATATAGGAAATTCAAATCCCGAAAATTTACTGGATTTCGTCAATATTTTACAGGAAGAACTAATCAAAGCAAATGTTTTACCGGCAGATTACGATTTTGAAGCACACAAAAAACTTGTACAGATGCAGGCGGGAGATGTCCCAATAACCTATGCAGACACTTATGCTTTAGAGCGTGATTTTGGATTTAAGCCTTCAACATCGCTTCGTGAAGGTTTAAGAAAATTTGCTGAGTGGTATCATGAATTTTATCAAAGTAAATAATATTAAATGTGAGGAATTTTAATATGAATAAGTATAAAATTGCTGTAGCGGGAACAGGTTATGTCGGTTTATCAATCGCAACACTTTTAGCACAAAATCATAAGGTTTATGCGGTTGATATTATCCCTGAAAAGGTTGATTTAATTAACAATAAAAAATCGCCTATTCAAGATGAATATATTGAAAAATACCTTGCGGAAAAAGAACTTGATTTGACAGCGACACTTGATGCTGAACTTGCATATAAAGATGCTGATTTTGTGGTAATAGCCGCACCGACAAACTATGACAGTAAAAAGAACTTCTTTGATACTTCAGCAGTTGAATCGGTCATAGAACTTGTTATGAAGATAAATCCCGATGCGATAATGGTAATAAAATCGACAATTCCGGTTGGTTTTACCGTTTCAGTCAGGGAAAAGTATAACTGCAAAAATATTATATTCAGCCCTGAGTTCCTTCGTGAATCAAAAGCACTTTATGATAATCTATATCCTTCAAGAATTATAGTAGGTACCGACCTTTCCGATGAAAAATTAGTAAATGCTGCAAATGTTTTTGCAACTTTGCTTCAAACCGGTGCAATAAAAAAAGATATAGAAACTATTGTTATGGGATTTACCGAAGCGGAAGCCGTTAAACTGTTTGCAAATACATATCTTGCTTTACGTGTCAGTTATTTTAATGAACTTGACACCTATGCAGAAATGAAGGGCTTGGATACAAAACAGATTATAAACGGCGTCTGTTTAGACCCGCGTATCGGAAGTCATTATAACAATCCGTCATTCGGTTACGGCGGTTATTGTTTACCTAAAGATACTAAGCAATTGCTTGCCAATTATGCTGATGTACCGCAAAATATGATGTCGGCTATTGTTGAGTCAAACCGAACAAGAAAAGATTTTATTGCCGACCGCGTGCTTGAAATTGCGGGTGCTTACGGTGCAAATGATGAGTGGAATACCGAAAAGGAAAAGGATATTACGGTCGGAGTATACCGCTTAACCATGAAATCTAACTCTGATAATTTTCGACAATCTTCTATTCAAGGTGTTATGAAACGTATAAAATCAAAAGGTGCAAAGGTTATTATTTACGAGCCTACGCTTGAAGATGGTACGACTTTTTTCGGAAGTTTGGTTGTAAACGATTTAGATAAATTTAAAAATATCAGTCAAGCGATTATTGCCAACAGATATGATACTTGTCTTGATGATGTTTTGGAAAAAGTGTATACCAGAGATATTTTCAGAAGAGATTAAATTTTATAAAAAACAATACATTGAGTAAATCAGACTTGATGTATTGTTTTTTTATAAAAACATTATTTTACTTTCATAACTTTACATTAAATAAGTTTTATTGTATAATAATAAGGAAAAATTGTGAGGTGTAGTATGAGTAATCAAACTTTAGAGCGTATTCATTTTTTGGTGAAATTTTTGAATAAATGCTGTGACGAATATTATAACGGCAACTCGCCGTCGCTTTCTGATGCGGAGTATGATAAACTTTTTGATGAATTGGTCGCGTTAGAAAGGTCGATGGGTATAATTCTTACTGATTCACCAACACAAAGAGCGGGATATGAGGCTATAAGTGAACTTAAAAAGGTTAATCATACAGTACCTCTATTAAGTCTTGCTAAAACTAAAGATGTAAATGATATAGTGTCTATGCTGAGTTCGGGCGACGGATATTTAAGTTTGAAAATCGACGGTTTAACCGTTAAACTCGACTACGAAAACGGTAAATTGAAAGAAGCATCAACACGCGGTGACGGTGCAGTCGGTGAAATAATTACCCATAATGCCAAAACCTTTACCAATATTCCTCTTACTATACCGTATTCGGAACCGCTTACCGTAACAGGTGAGGCGTTTATAGATATTTCCACCTTTAACAGTATAAATGAAGATATTGATAATGATGAAGATAAGTACTCAACACCGAGAAATTTAGCATCTGGCTCAGTTCGTCAACTTGATTCAAAAATATGTAAATCAAGGGGTGTTATGTTCTTTCCGTTTAATGTACTTTTAGGATTTGACGATATTCCGCTTAAAAGCGATAGGTTAAAAAAATTAGAGAGTTTTGGATTTAGTGGGAATGTTCGAATAGGTTTAACAGGTGTCGACAACGCTGAAACTGTACTTTCAAAGATAAACAGTATGAAACATTTGGCAGATGAAAAAGGTTTGCCTATTGACGGTATTGTTTTTTCATACGACAATGTCCTGTTTGCACGTTCGCTTGGAAAAACCGCACATCATTTTAGGGACGGTATTGCATATAAATTCGGCGACCCCACGTTTAGGACAGTTTTAAGGAATATAAAATGGAATATTTCAAGAACAGGTCAGTTAACACCTATTGCCGAGTTTGATACAGTTGAAATTGATAACACAAATGTCGAGCGTGCATCATTGCATAATGTCACATTTATTGAAACTTTAAAATTAAAAATAAATGATAATATTCTTGTTTCAAAACGCAATATGATCATCCCTCATGTTGAAAAAAACTTGAGTATTACAGACGGCGACAGGGAAGATTTTGTTATTGATACACCTAAAACATGTCCCGTTTGCGGTGCGAAAACCGAAATGAAAACTACAGAGTCAGACGGAAAGAGTGTTAAAGTACTTTATTGTGATAACAAAAAGTGTGCCGGCAGACAAATGAAAAAATTTACTCACTTTGTCAGCAAACAGGCAATGAATATTGACGGACTGTCTGAGGCAACGTTGGAAAAGTTTGTTGAAAACGGCTGGATTAAAGAAATTGCCGATATTTTCAAACTTTCCAATTATCGTGAAGAAATCACACGTCTGGAAGGATTTGGCGAAAAGTCTTTTAACAATCTTTTGAATTCTATAGAAGCCGCAAAAAACACTAAACTGTCAAATTTTCTTGTTGCAATGAATATTCCGCTTGTCGGTAAAAATGCGGCAGGAGATATATCGAAAATTTTCGGCGGAAATGTTTCTAAATTTTTAGAGGGTATTGATAGTAAATTCGATTTTTCGTGTATTGAAGGTTTTGGTACCATTATGAACGATGCCATATATAAATGGTTTAGTGATTGTGAAAACCGCGAAGAATTTATTAAAATATATGGAATACTTTCTTTTAGCGAAGAGGCCGAGATAACTTTTGATACCAATAATATATTTTTTGGTAAAACAGTTGTAATTACAGGGACTTTTACTGAATTTGGACGAGATGAGTTGACAGAGCGGTTAAAAAATTTAGGTGCTAAAGTGACCGGTTCGGTTTCAAAAAAGACCGATTATGTACTGTGCGGTGAAAATGCAGGCAGTAAACTTGCGAAAGCACATAGTTTAGGTGTTACTGTTATTACTGAAAATGAATTAAAAATATAAAAAATTTCTAAAATATATAAAAATATATTTACAAATTAAACTTCGAATGTTAAAATATTAACAATCAATAAGTTGGTTTCAAAGGAGTAGTTATAATGAGTAATAAAACTTACGAAATTGTTGATAGTGTTGAAGCACTTGAATCGGCTTTTGTACACGTTAAAGCCGCACAAAAAGAGTTTGCAACATTTAGCCAAGAAAAGGTCGATAAAATATTTTTAGCCGCCGCGAGTGCCGCTGATAAAGCAAGAATACCTTTGGCTAAAATGGCAGTAGAAGAAACAGGCATGGGTGTTGTTGAAGATAAAGTTATAAAAAACCATTATGCCGCTGAATATATCTACAACGCTTACAAGGATACTAAAACTTGCGGCGTTATTGAAGAAGATAAAGCGTACGGTATCAAAAAAATTGCCGAACCTATTGGTGTTATTGCCGCTGTTATTCCTACAACTAATCCAACATCAACGGCTATATTCAAATGTTTGCTTGCAATAAAAACCCGTAATGCTATTATTATAAGTCCGCATCCAAGAGCAAAAAACTCAACCATTGCCGCCGCAAAGTTAATACTTGAGGCAGCTGTGGCTGCAGGTGCACCGGAAGGTATTATTGATTGGATTGATGTACCTAGCCTTGAAATGACAAATTTTGTTATGAAAGAGGCTGATATAATACTTGCTACCGGCGGTCCGGGTATGGTTCGTGCCGCATATTCAAGCGGTAAACCGGCACTTGGTGTAGGTGCAGGTAATACGCCTGCGATTATTGACGATACAGCCGATATTTTACTTGCCGTTAACTCTATAATTCATTCTAAAACATTTGATAACGGCATGATTTGTGCATCTGAACAGTCGGTTATTGTTCTTGATAAGATTTATGATGAAGTAAAAAAGGAATTTGCCAACCGCGGTTGTTATTTCCTTGATTCAAAAGAAATCGAAAAGGTTAGAAAAACAATTATTATAAACGGTGCTCTAAATGCCAAAATCGTCGGTCAAAAGGCTGCTATGATTGCAGAATTATCGGGTATTAGCGTACCTGATGGCACTAAAATTTTAATCGGTGAAGTTGAAAGCGTTGAACTGTCGGAAGAGTTTGCTCACGAAAAACTGTCACCTGTTCTTGCAATGTATAGGGCAAGTGATTTCCAAGATGCACTCAAAAAGGCTGAACATCTTGTTGCCGATGGCGGTTACGGTCATACATCTTCAATTTATCTTAATGAAATAACCGAAACAGAAAAGTTGGCTGAATTTTCTGCAAGAATGTTGACCTGCCGTATTTTAGTTAACACGCCGTCTTCACACGGCGGTATTGGTGACCTTTATAACTTTAAACTTGCACCGTCGCTGACTTTGGGTTGCGGATCCTGGGGCGGTAACTCTGTTTCTGAAAATGTTGGTATTAAACATTTGCTTAATATTAAAACCGTAGCCGAAAGAAGGGAAAATATGTTGTGGTTTAGAGCACCTGAAAAAATTTACATTAAAAAGGGTTGTCTGCCTGTTGCTCTTGATGAACTTAAAAACGTTTTGGGTAAGAAAAGAGCCTTTATTGTGACCGATACTTTCCTTTATGAGAACGGTTACACCAAACCTATTACCGATAAGTTAGACGAAATGGGCATCGCTCATACAACATTCTTTGATGTTCAACCCGACCCGACTCTTAAAAATGCCAAAGACGGTGCTGCTCAAATGAGTGTGTTTAAACCTGATACAATTATAGCACTCGGCGGCGGATCGGCAATGGATGCCGCTAAGATTATGTGGGTTTTATATGAACATCCCGAAGCCGATTTTATGGATATGGCAATGCGTTTTATTGATATTAGAAAGCGTATATACACTTTCCCGAAAATGGGCGAAAAGGCATATTTTATTGCCATTCCTACATCTGCAGGTACAGGTTCTGAGGTTACACCGTTTGCAGTTATTACAGATGAACAAACGAGTGTTAAATATCCTCTTGCTGATTATGAACTTCTGCCCAATATGGCTATAGTCGATACTGATTTTCATATGTCGGCACCTAAAGGTTTAACCGCGGCATCAGGTATTGATGCAGTCACCCATGCTTTAGAGGCTTATGCCGCTATGCTTGCTACCGATTATACCGACGGATTGGCACTTAAATCTTTAAAAATTGTTTTTGAATTTTTACCGAGAGCCTATGAAAATGGTGCTACAGATGTTTTAGCACGTGAAAAAATGGCTAATGCCGCTACTATGGCGGGCATGGCTTTTGCAAACGCTTTCTTGGGTGTTTGTCACTCTATGGCACATAAATTAGGTGCATTTCATCATTTGCCTCATGGTGTTGCCAACGCTTTAATGATTGAAGAAGTACTACGTTTTAATGCTGCAAATGTTCCTCAAAAAATGGGCACATTTTCACAGTACGACCACCCGCATACTCTGGCGAGATATGCCGAAGTTACCGATTATTTAGGCTTGGGCGGTAACAGTGATGAGGAAAAATTGGAAAATCTTATTACTGCTATAAATGAACTCAAGGAAAAAGTCGGCATAAAAAAATCCATAAAAGACTACGGCATTGATGAGCAAGACTTTTTAAATCGACTTGACGATATGGTTATGCAGGCGTTTGATGACCAATGCACAGGTGCTAACCCGCGTTATCCTCTTATGAGTGAAATTAAACAAATGTATCTTAATGCATACTACGGTGAACATTTTAAAGAGTTAGATGTTCCCACTGCAAATATGTAATATAGGAGGAACTGAACATGAATAACTCAACCGTAATTTATAACGATAATTCTAAAATTATCTACCGCGACGGTGACAAATGTATTAAGGTGTTTGATGAAAGTTACTCTAAAGAAGATGTTTTAAACGAGGCTTTAAATCAAGCAAGAGTAGAGAATTTAGGTCTTAACACTGCCAAACTTTACGAAGTTAAAAGAATTGACGGAAAATGGGCTATTGTTTTTGATTTTATTGAAGGTAAAAATCTGGCTGAAATTATGAATGAAGACCCTGAAAATTTAGATAAGTATCTTAATCTGTTTGTCGATTTGCAGATTGCAGTTCATTCTAAAACGTCACCGTTATTAAAACGTCTTAAAGATAAAATGAGATATAAAATTTCACTTACTGATTTAGACGCTACTACACGTTATGAACTTCACACAAGATTAGAATCTATGCCTAAGCACAATAAGGTATGTCATGGTGATTTCAACCCTTCTAATATTATTATTACACCTGAAGGTGTACCTTATATTATTGACTGGGCTCATGCAACTCAAGGCAACGCTTCGGCGGATGTAGCAAGAACTTATTTATTGTTCTGTCTTGAGGGTAAAACCGATGTCGCCGATAAATATTTAAACTTTTTCTGTAAAAAGAGTGATACTGCCAAACAATACGTGCAAAAGTGGTTGCCTATTGTAGCCGCATCGCAGTCGGTTAAAGGCAAATCCGAAGAGAGAGATTTCTTGCTGAAATGGGTAGACGTTGTTGATTACGAATAAATAAATAACACGACACAAATTTCTAATTTGTGTCGTGTTATTCTATATGTTTCTTTACAAACATTTGTGATATTCTGTTTAAATTTTTAACCATAACATCACCGGTTATTCTTATATTTGAAGGTGCTTGACTTTGGTTAAGTGTTGTAACGGCGGTGTTTATTTTGTCATAATCATCAGTACCGTTTTTAAAAACATATCTCAAAATTCGGTCGGCTGCGACGTAACCATCATTTATCATTTGGTTAATTGAGTTTTGTTCGAAAATTATTGAATCGGTAATAGTAGTCTTTGGCGGGATAACTATTTTAATAATTTTTTTATCAAATTCCAAAGTTTCAAATCTATGTATTGAAGTATCAAAATACACACAGATAATAAAATCAACATCTTTGTCAATTAGCGGGGCAACGGGAATATTATCAATTATTGCACCGTCAAAATACCTTGCACCGTCAATAAAGACCGATTTGTTGTATACAGGCATAGCAACACTTGCTTGAAGGTAACGTAAAATAGCGGAATTATCGGTAGCAGAAAGGTTTTTGTAAGTAACGTTTCTTTTTCCTACATCAAACAGTGAAATATAAAAATCGTTTTTCAAAGTCTTACTGCCTGAATAAAGCGTGAAAATGGATTGTTGCAGATAATCCGACTTTAGAACATTTTGAATGTACTGCCTGTGCTTGTTTTGACATATGTGACGCCACATGTTTTCGCCGAGCATCATTTTATCAGTAACAAAAGAGTAGCCATTTAAAACACCTACCGAAGAACAACTTATGTACTTAAACTGATTAGGAGTTAAATAGTTTTTTATTGCCTTTAAAACACCCATTTGGTAGGCACCTTTTGCCATTCCGCCCGACAAAACTAAACCGAAATTCATATTTTCACCACACAATTCACCCTATACTGTATTAAATATAACATAATAGAGTAGTTATTTCAAGCGAATTTATATAAGACGGGTCAAAACGAACAAGGCACTCAGATTATGAGTGCCTTGTAATTTTAAATTATAGGAGGCTCGGGTGTTCTGCGGTATTTTGGCAGAGGTGATATATACGGAAACATATCGGTATTTTCAATAATATTATCATATTCCTCGCTGTTTTCATTGCAGTAAACCGTTCCCACTATATCATCGGGTTCATTCTTTTTCAGAGGAAATTTTCTTTTTTCTTTATCAAACATAAAATACACGTCCTTTCGGGTTTATTTTATGTAAAATAAAAATATATATTTATGTTATTTTTTGCAAATCTTCGAAAATTCAACCGTCATATCGGATTTATGATAAAAAACATTTTGATATTCCTTATCATAAACGATGGCAGTGGGCAGATTGAAAATAGGTACCACCGATTCTTCTTTTGATAATATTTCGGTTGCTTTACCTATTAAATCCGAGGCAACTCTAAAATCATCGGTTGAATTTAGTTCTTTAATAATTTTGTTATATTCAGTATTTTTTATATCCGCACCGTATCCGTCAGAAAAAAGTCGTAGAGTATCCAAACAATCTTGATAAAGGGGAACAAAGGCGATAGTATAATCGCCCGAATTTAGTTTTTCCAGCAGTTCCGCTTTACTTGACACAGTTTTTATATTAACATATGCACCTAAATCACTATGCCATTTCACAATTACATCAGACAGAACTGATTTTATTTCACTGTTTTCAAGAGTGATAATATCAGTTTTAGGAAATTGTTTATTTTTGAGTTTATTAACTTCTTGTAAAAATAGTGTTCTTGAGTCACTTTTAGAATATTTTATACTGTATTTGGCAGGTGTTATGTACTGTGACAGCGGTTTTTCGAAAAGTAAGGATCCGGAAGATAAAACGGACAGTGAATTTGAAAATCTTGAATTCATTTTATTTCCATAGTATTCTCTGTCAATCGACATTGTAAGTGATTTTACAAGTTCTTTGTTAGTGCCTAAATCAGTATTTTTGTTAAATATCAAAGCATATCCGATTTGATATTCAGTAAACACATTGAATTTGGCTGTATCTACGGTAGTGTAATCATTGTCAAAGTTGACTGTTATTCCGATTTCTTTATCGTTAATTCTTGAAATTGTGTCTTTTCCTTTACTGCTGACCGAAAGATATACACTTTCGGCTACTGAATATTTAGAGTCATCATTATTTTTAATAAGTCGGACAAAACTGTCTTTTGACCAAGATTTTACACTGTAATCGCCGTTTGTAAGAATATATTTAACACCCAGTCCGTATTTACCGCCGCAATTTTCAAAAAATTCTTTATTGCATGGCATAAAAACAGGGTTTGTTAATTTATATGTAAAGTTAGCATCGGGTTTATATAGCGTAATGACTAAAGTTTTTTCGTTAATTGCTTTAATCCCGAGTTCGGTATTTTTGCCCGCTAAACAGTCTTGGGCACCGACTATTGAATATATAAGTTCACTTGACGGTGCCGCAGTCTTAGGGTCAGCGGCTCTTTCGACAGCAAATACAAAATCGTAGGCAGTTATTGGGTTACCGTTACTCCAAACTGTTTTATCGCTTATGTAAAAAGTATATGTCAGTTTATCGTCACTTAGAGTGTAACTGTCAATCACACCGTTAACTATATTATCGTTTTCATCTAACGAGAAAAGACCTTTAAAACAGTTTCTTACGGCGATAAGTTCACTGTAAGAAGATGCTTTTTGCGGGTCGAGGTTATTAGGCATTTCGTCAATACCGAAGTAGAGGTTGAAATTTTCTGCATTACAACCTTGTAATGATATAAAAGAGAGGATTAAGACCGTAATAAGACATATACTTATTATACTTTTAAAAGTTTTAAAATTCACTTGTATTCACCCTAAATTATTTATATTTTAAGTATAGTATTTTGTTTTTGTGCCGTCAAGTCAAAAATATTTTTAATATGTAAAGAAAAACACTTGACAGTGCAGTGCTTTACGTGTATAATACTGTAATGTGAATTACTTTACAGGTGGTGTGACCGTGAGTAAAGATTTAAGTGTTGTACTTTTGTTTGATTATTACGGCGGTCTTTTACCCGAAAAACAACGCCGTTTGGTCGAACTTTACTATTGTGACGATTTATCTTTGTCCGAAATTTCCAAAACAGAAGATATTACAAGACAGGGTGCAAGAGATGCAATAGTTCGTGCCGTTTCAAAATTAAAAAAATATGAAACTTCGATTGGTTTCGTCGAAAAAGCGGTTTCTGTTAAAAGAATTGCAGAAAACTATGTTAATTCGGGCAGTGAAACCGACCTAAGTAATTTGCTTGATAGTATTAAAAACATGTAAGAGAGGTGATATCTTTGGCTTTTGAGGGTCTTTCTGAGAAACTTTCCGCCGCATTTAAAAAACTTCGTAATAAGGGTAAACTTTCTGAGAGTGACCTTAAAGACGCTATGCGTGAAGTACGTTTGGCTTTACTCGAAGCAGACGTTAACTATAAAGTTGCTAAAGATTTCACTAATAGTATTATAGAAAAAAGTATTGGTGCAAATGTGCTTGAGTCACTTACACCTGCACAAATGGTTATTAAAATCGTTCGTGATGAATTGACCTTGCTGATGGGCGGGGAAGAGTCAAGACTTGAAACTGCTTCAAAATTTCCCACTGTAATTATGATGTGCGGTTTACAAGGTTCAGGTAAAACAACACACAGTGCAAAACTTGCCAAAATGTTAAAGGCACAAGGTCATCGACCTATGCTCGTAGCGTGTGATATTTACCGTCCTGCCGCTATTGAACAGTTAAGAGTTTTAGGTGATAAAATTCAAGTTCCTGTATTTGAACAGGGTACCGAAAAACCCGAAAAAACCGCCGTTGCCGCCGTTAAACATGCAAGAGATTACGGTAACGACTTTATAATTCTTGATACTGCAGGCCGACTTCATATTGATACCGAACTGATGGACGAGTTGAAAAGAATTTGCGAAGCCGTTGAAGTTAATGAGATATTACTTGTTGTTGACTCTATGGTCGGTCAAGATGCGGTAAATATTGCCAAGACCTTTAATGAAATGCTTGAAATCACAGGTGTTATCCTTACAAAACTTGACGGTGATACACGCGGCGGTGCCGCACTGTCCGTAAAATCAGTAACCGGAAAGCCGATTAAGTTTGTAGGTATAGGCGAAAAAATTGACGATCTTGAAAAATTTCATCCTGACCGTATGGCTTCAAGAATACTCGGTATGGGCGATGTGTTGTCACTTATTGAGAAGGTCGAAACTCAAATTGACGAAAAAGCGGCTTTAGAAACCGCAAAAAAATTAGAAGAAAATAAGTTTGACTTAAATGACCTGCTTGAGCAGTTTCAGAGTATCAAAAAAATGGGCAATCTTAAAACCCTTTTAGGTATGATACCGGGTGCAGACAAACAACTGAAAGATGCTGATATTGATGATAAACAAATCGCGAGAGTTGAAGCAATCATAACCTCTATGACCAAAAAAGAACGTTCAAAACCCGAAATTATCAATGCTTCGCGTAAAAAGAGAATTGCCGCAGGATGCGGTCAGTCGGTTGAAGCGGTAAACCGCTTGCTGCGTCAGTATGAACAAATGAAAAAAATGTTCATACAAATGAATTCCAAAAGTGCAAAACGCCGTATGATGCGTGGTTTACCTAATAATTTCGGCGGATTTAATTTTTGATATTTATGGTTTTACCATGATATATAATAAAATTTAGGAGGTGCAATTATGGTTAAAATCAGACTTTGCCGTATGGGTGCTAAAAAAGCTCCTTTCTACCGTATCGTTGTTGCTGATTCAAGGTCACCACGTGACGGTCGTTTCATTGAAACTATCGGAACATACAATCCTATGACCGACCCTGCAACCGTTACCGTTGATGCAGATAAGGCTAAAAAATGGATTGCTAACGGTGCACAACTTACAGATACCGTTAAAGACATTCTCAAAAAGAACGATGTTCTCTAAGAGTTTTTAGGAGTAGTCATTATGACAGATTTACTTGTTACTATCGTTTCCCGTCTTGTTTCCGAGCCGGATAAGATTACTGTTATCGTTGACGAGCCTAACGAAGAGGGTATAATTGTTTATCATCTTCATGTTGCTGAAGGCGATATGGGACGTGTTATCGGTAAACAGGGCAGAATTGCCAAGGCTATTCGCACTGTTGTGCGTGCTGCGGCAAACCGTAACAATGAAAAAATAGCGGTTGAAATTGACTGATTGTTTGTTTTATTTACGGAAGAAATATCCCCTCAAAACATAAGTGTTTGAGGGGAATTCTTGAATTTAGGAGTTAATTATGCTTATTAAGTATATCGAAGCGGGACAGGTTGTGGGCACTCATGGAATTAAAGGCGAAATGCGTGTAAATCCTTGGTGTGACAGTGCCGAATTTTTAAGTAAATTTAAAAAATTATATTTAAATGAAAACGGCACAGAATATTTATCTGTGATACATTCAAGACCGCACGGCAATGTTTGTCTTGTTAAAGCAAAAGAAGTTGACACTATTGAACAGGCTGAAAAATATCGCAGTAAAATATTATATATTGACCGAGCCGACTGTAAACTCGAAAAAGGTCAGTATTTTATAAGTGATATTTTAGGTGCAAAAGTTTTTAATGAAGAAACTTTGGAATTTTTAGGCAATGTTTCCAATGTGTCACCTACGGGTGCAAATGACGTTTGGCACATAAAAAATAACGGTAATGAATATTTAATTCCGAATATACCCGAATTTGTAAAATCGGTTGATATAGAAAAAGGTAAAATTTTGATTTTACCTATTAAAGGAATGTTTGAAGATGAAGATTGATATTATGACACTTTTCCCTGAAATGTGCGAAATCGTTTTAAACGAAAGCATTATCGGCAGGGCAAGAAAATCGGGCAAAGTTCAAATAAATTGCCATAATATCCGAGATTTTGCAGGAAACAAACATAACCGTGTTGACGATGCACCTTATGGTGGCGGAAAGGGTATGGTTATGCAGGCAGAACCGATTTATGCCTGTTTTAAGAGCCTTTACTGTGAAAACGATAAGAAACCACATCTTATTTATATGTCGCCCAAAGGTAAAACCTTTAAGCAAGAAGACGCTGTCCGTTTGTCAAAATATGACCGAATTGTATTGCTTTGCGGTCATTATGAAGGTGTTGACCAACGTGTAATCGACGAAATTGTTGACGAGGAAATTTCGGTAGGTGATTATGTTTTAACGGGTGGTGAATTACCGGCATTAATAGTTACAGATGCAGTTTGCCGTATGGTTAAGGGAGTACTACCCGAAGAGGTTTGCTTTACCGAAGAAAGCCATTTTAACGGCTTGTTAGAATACCCGCAGTACACAAGACCTGAAGTTTGGCATAATGTATCTGTACCGGAAGTTTTACTTTCGGGTCATCATGTAAATATAAAAAAATGGCGTGATGAAATGTCGGTTGAAATTACTAAAATGAAACGACCGGATATGATTGACAATGATAAATAATATATAAAATTATATTATTGTCGAAATAATGGATATTTTTGTGTTAATTTTCAACAAACCTTGAGAAATTTAATATTCTAAATTTGTCGTTTTACGAAAACTTTTTCAAAGTATGCACATAAACCGTTGACTAAAACACATTATGTGGTATAATATGCATATCGCATGTTATCGCTTTTTAATAGTTTGTGTAATTTATAATGCAAGTTACAAAAGGAGAATATTTATGTTTGTTAAAGATGTTATAGTTCAAAATCAGGTTGGACTTCATGCACGTCCTGCAACCTTCTTTATTCAAAAGGCTAATGAATTCAAGTCTTCTATATGGGTTGAAAAGGAAGAGCGTCGTGTTAACGCTAAGAGTCTTCTCGGTGTTCTTTCACTTGGTATTGTCGGCGGTACTTCAATTCGCATTATTGCTGACGGCAGTGACGAACAGGCAGCAGTTGAAGGTCTTATCGCTCTTGTTGAGTCCGGTTTTGCTGAATAATCTTAATAAAAATTTTAAAGTCGGTACAGTTACTCTGTACCGACTTTTTTATTGTTAATATACCATTTATTTATCATTGAGTATATTATTATACCTACTAGCGGGAATAACATGCCGATTATCAAACCGAATTTCATACTTAACTGTTCTGCAGTAATGTTCAAAGTAGATGCCATGTTACTAATATTTGGAATTTTATAGGTGTAATCGGTTATAATACCGACTAGTTGCGGTCCAACTGATGCACCTAAATCACCGCCCGCCGCCATAAGTGCAAATATAAATACACCGCCGTTAGGATAACGGTCGGTAGCGGTAATGAGTGAGCCGGGCCACATCATTGAGGTACATAAACCGGTTAAACTACAGGCTAAAAGTCCTATTAGTGCTATATTTGATATAGCGGCAGCGATGTAACATACTGTAGCACCTACGGCACCTAAAATTAAGACTTTGCTGATATTTTTACCGTATTTTGTGTAAAGAGTTCTGCCAAGACCTAACATTGCACCAAATAATGCAACACCGAAAATATCTCCGAATATTTTCGGCACATTCAGTGCTTTTTCGATGTAACTCGAACTCCACTGTGCCATTGTACATTCGGCGGCACCGCCTAAAAATATACCAATAACACATAGCCAAACACCTTTGTTTTTTAATTGATTTAATGCACCTGATGTTTTTTTTGGTGTTACCATATTAGGTATTTCACTGCCGATAAAAAGCACTGCACATATTATCGGGATTATAGTAATTAATAAAGTGAATATCTGCCAATATTCATTGCCGAAAGTAAAAATTAAAACCGTAAAAGAAATTACAAATCCGACAACACCCCATGCGTAAGCAGAGTGAAGTTTACTCATTTCACGGTCGGGTTCTTTAGAAGGAATAGCGGCGATAGTCGGACTGATGAGAACTTCGGCAAGACCGGTACCGAAAGAAAAAATTATTGTACCGAGTACTAACCCGAAATAAACTGCTTTTGGAAATATAAAAGGGGAAAGTGCATAAACAATAAATCCCGAAGCAGAAATAAAGGGCATAAGTTTTAGAGTCAACTTTATATTAAATTTATTTGAGAAAAACGAGAAAATTAAGTCAATTCCTAGTTGCGTTACAAAGTTTATTAAAACAAGAGTACCGAGCAATGAATATGATATTCCGTACAACTCTTTAAATGTCAAAAATAAAATAGGAGATATATTACCTGCTATAGACATAGATATATTAGCCATATAACATGCAGACTTAAGTCTTCTGTTTTTATTCATTTTTTCACTTCCAAATAAAAAAATAAGACCACTGTAAGTATGACAGTGGTCTTGGTCCGAGTGGCGAGAATCGAACTCACGGCCTCTTGAACCCCATTCAAGCGCTCTACCAAACTGGGCTACACCCGGATACCTAAAGTATAATAGCACAGTTGTGTTTTAAATGCAAGTCTTTTTTTCGTAAATTCACAACTTTTTTAAACATATTTTCTCTGTATCATAAAATGGATTAGGCGGACAGTTATTTCGTCTAATAAAATATAGGAGAAAACAAATGGCAGATTTAAAATTTGCGGAGTTTGTTGGTATGCCGAAACTTACTGATAATAAATTCGGCAAAATACCTCTTGATGAACTACCGCTAACTATGAGTTATGTTCCGATGCAGTGTATCGGCTCGGTATATGCTGAGGACGAAGCGTTAATGAGGGGTACACTGTTTCCTGAACTTGATAAACCTTTTAAAGGTAAATTTACAGGAGGCAGAAAATAATGGAGATAACCGAAAAAGCACTTTTAAAACAAATATCCGAAATGCAGTTTGCATTTTATGAATGTTTGCTTTATTTGGATACCCACCCGAAAGATAAAGATGCCTTAAAGAAATTTGAGCATTACAGGGTAAAACTTTCAGAACTAATGGCACTTTATGAGAGCCGTTTCGGACCGATTACCATGACAGGTGATTTCGGTAATGACGGATTTGATTGGGTATCTGACCCGTGGCCATGGGAAAAGGAGGCAAACTAAATGTGGCAATATCAAAAGAAATTACAGTATCCCATTAAAATTAAACAAACCAATCCAAAACTTGCAAGCCTTATAATCAGCCAATACGGAGGTGCGGGTGGTAAAAAGATATGAATTACTCGTAAAAATAAAACTGCAGGGTGGTTGTGGCTCGGGTGAATATGATTTTACTTATTATTGACCGCAGAGCCTCGTTCTTTGCTGCAGGGGTGGTGTCGGGGTTGGTGACGATTTTTAACACACTACTTATTTTTTTACGGTATTCTTCTTTATTACTTTTGGTCTTTGGCTCTGTTTTTTCCATTTCTGCCTTGACCTTTTCTATAAACTGTAATATTTGGGTTTTGTTTGCTTTGTATTCTTCTAAAGAGTCGATACCGTCTTGATATGCTTGTTTGATTCTGTCGAGTTTGGAATACTCGTTTTTTAATATCCTATCATAGTCTGTGTGCGTTTCTTTTGCACTGCTAATATTCTTATTAGGCTCAATTAAAAAATCGCCTGCAACGTGAATTTCGGTCAAATAATCAATAATGGCTTTATCTAATTTCGCTATTGAAATAGAATGAGAAACTTTACAACTTCCTCTTGCGTAGTTGTGGCACTGCAGATATTCGGATTTATTTGTCCTTACTAAGGTTGCCCCGCAATTACTGCAACGCACCAAACCTTTGGTTAAGAAGTTTACATCCTGTTCTGTGCGGCTGTATTTTCCGTACCGTCTTTTTTGCTCGATTATTCGTTCTTGCACCTTATTAAACGTATCGGTATCAATAATCGGCTCATGGGTACCGTCGAATACAAGAATACCGGGGTCGTCAAAGTGACGCAAAGAGGCGGCTCTTCCGTTTTCACTCCAACGAATTTTACCCGCATAAACAGGATTACGTAAAATATATTCAATACATCTGTTATCGGGAACTTTGCCGCGTTTTGTACGCAGGCCTAAGTTCCCGTACTTTACGGCAATACTACGGTACTTGCCGCCGTTCAAATAATCGATAAATATTCCCTTTATAAGTTCTGCATCAGCGTTAGGGATATATTTACCGTTTATCATGTCATAACCTATTGGCGGGGGTGTAACCGGCTCACCGCGTGAGGCACGTTCTTTCATGCCGCGGCGTACCTCTTGAGAAAGGTTTATAAGGTAATATTCGTCGGACCATTCGATAATTCTTTCGATAAGCGAGCCGAAAGGACCGTCGGGCAGTGCTTCGGAAATAGATAAAACATCTATATCGTTCTTCTTGAGCATGGATTTAAGAACGATAGATTCCTCTTGATTTCGGGCAAATCGGCTGAATTTCCAAACAAGGATAACATCAAACGGTTTTGGCTTTTTCTTGGTAAGCGATATTAGTTTCATAAACTCGGTACGTTTACTCATATTTTTACCCGATTTGCCGCCGTCTTCGGTGAATATATAGTCTTCAATCAAACTTATTTCGTTTTTATTTGCAAATTCGCGTATAAGTTTTAATTGACTGTCGGGACTGTATTCAATTTGGTCGTCGGTTGATACTCTTATATAACAAGCCGCAGTACGCATATTATCTTCCTTTCGTGAAATTTTAAAAAATATATTGACAACAATAATAATTTTAGGGTATATTAAGAATGTAATAGGACTTTTGAGCCGTCTTTTTAAAGAATAGGAGTTGATAAAGTTGGCAACAAGAAGTATCTATAAGGATGTAGTAATTAAAAATAAGACATTAGGCCGAGGCTTGGTTAACGCTTTGGAGCATGCCAAAGATAAAAAGTGCAAAGAAGTGACTATGCAAAAGCAGTTAACCAATGTGAAAAAAGATAAAATTAAGGAGATATTCGGTAACTAATGGCAGGGTATAAAAAGGTTTTGTTATCGGATATGATTACTGAACTCGGAGAGGACCGCACAAAGGAAATTCTTTCCGAGTTTTCTTGTCCGTTAAACAAGGATGTAGAAGATTTTTTAAAAAACAAATCAATAGAATTTGCCAAACAGAGAATTGCAGCAACACATTTGATATTCAGTGATTATAAAGAAAAATTAGTGTTGGTGGGTTATTTTGCTTTGGCAAATAAAAATTTCAGAATAATGAAAAAATGCTTAAGTAACAATTTGAGCAAAAAAATATCAAAATTCGGTACATATGACAGTGATACAAGAAGTTACAACATACCCGCACCTTTGATTGCTCAATTAGGTAAAAATTTTAATAATTCGTATAATACATTGATTTCAGGCGACGAACTTTTAAAAATAGCCTGTGATTGCGTTGCTGAATTGCAACTGTTTTTAAGCGGTAAAGTTATTTATATTGAATGTGAAGACAAGCCGAGACTTTTGGAATTTTACGAAAGTAACGGTTTTGTTGAATTCGGCAAAAGAAAACTTGATAAAGATGAAGACGCATTTGGGGATTATTTAGTTCAAATGTTAAAATGTCAATAATATTACTTCGTTTTGGTATTGCTGTACTAAAGCGGAGTTTTTTTATTTTTGCAGTTGAGTGCAATTAAAATAAATTTTTTAATTTCCCATCAAATGTGTTTTTGGTAACAGAGATTTGGCGGGAGTTAATGATTTCTTCTACATCTGTTTTATCATTAAACGATGTGCTGCTATTGGTTACACGGTTATTGATTTCACAATATAACTTTGTAATATAATATAATTTACACATTATTATTGCAAAATCACTTAACAAATGGGACGAAACATATGATTTGCCAAAATAACCGTTGTCAGTTCTGTCATGTGAAATTGTTTCAACGTGCATGTCATGTTCTAAAAATTTATCATCGCATATATGATTTTCCAAATAATATGCAAACAAATACATAAAAATAAAATTTTCAATTTCGTCATAACTGACACTAATAAAAGTTTTAATTTTAGGTAGATAAAGTTTATCGGTAAAATATTGCTCTGTTAAATCTTTTTTAAAAGCAGTCAATATTTCGTCTACCATATCCCATTGTTCTGTTTTTGAAATTTTATATTCTTCGGGGATATTTAAGTCATTTTGTGCAGTTCTAATATATTGTTTGAGTGGCAAATAACGATTAGATTTAGGGTTTTTAAAGAGTATCCATGTTGTGTATTTTTTTGATTTATATTGATTACTAAACATAATAACTCCTTTTATAAATCAGTACTTGTGAAGCCGACGGCTTTGCCGAGGACTCGTATTTCTTCCAATGCGGCACCGGAATAGACGAACGGCCGATATTTATTATTGCAGGGGAGCAGGGTTAAAACACCGTTTTCGTAAAAAAGGCGTTTAAGGGTTGCTTCGCCGTCAATGAGAACTGCGGCGATTTCACCGTTCTCGACCATGGGCTGTTCGCGAATATAAACAATATCGCCGTCATTTATTCTTGCGTCAATCATTGAGTCGCCTTTGCACCTTAAAGCAAAGTCGGCTCTTATATTTTCGGGTGTGAATACATCATCCTCGATATTCTCGGTCGCAAGTATGGGTGTACCGCAGGCTATTGTGCCGACAAGAGGGATTTTATTCATTTTCGGCATAGGGATGATGTTGTCAACGGTAGGTAGTTTTTGCGTTAATGAAATATCAACATCAATATCATCGGTATTATTTATTAGTTCATCAAGTGAAATTCCCATACCTTTTGCAATAAGTAATAATGAATTTAAAGACGGAATTAACGGTTTACCTGTTTTAGGGTTAACATTATTTATTAACATAGAAATATAACCGTTTGATAGACCACAGTGTTTTGCAAACTCTCTCTGTGAAAGTTTATTTGCTATTAAGTAATTGTTTAGGTATTCTCCAATTTTCATGTTTATCACCTCTTTGTTTAGTATATTATACATTAGTGAAATTATGTTGTCAATCGTTCTGTTTAAAATTTTAAACATTTTTTGTTTAAAATACTTGACAAAAGAAAAAATGTGGTGTATTGTGTGTTTAGTGGTTAAACAATTTAATACAAAGGAGTTGAAAAAATGGGATATAAAATTAAAGAAATCAGAGAGTCTTTAAAAATGACACAAGAGGAACTATCTGCACAAAGTGGCGTTAGCCGTAGTATCATTGTTGCTTTGGAAAACGATAATTCTACAGTAACAACAACAAAAACTCTTCAAAAAATTGCACAGGCATTAGGTGTATCAATCACACAAATTTTTTTTACAAAAGATGTTTAGCAATTAAACACTAATTAAAGAGGTGATAGATATGAATTTAAGAGAGGTAATGAAAAAAGCAAGAAATGGCGAGCAGGTTTTAAAAGAGGTTACGGCTCTGCTTAGTCTTGACGAGTACTATGACGAAATTATTGAGGTTATAAATTCCAAAAAGCGAATTGTCATAGTTGACCGTTTTAACCAAGGTCTTGATGCGTTAATGTATCACGCATTAAAAAACGCCGGTGCAATAAGTGTCCCAAATTATGAAATGATGCAAGAAATGGGACAAGCAAATTGCAATTCGGCGTGCTACACGATTTTTATAAATACCGATATAGGTGATGAACTTAGGTATTGTTAAGGTTATTCCCAATGTTTAGAAAATTCGGAATGTCCTCTTTCGGTTAATGTTACATTGTAATATTCTTTACCGTCTTTAAGCACACTGTCATAACCTATGGTTTTCATAGCATTTACAACATCATTATCACTGACTTCAAAAAAAGAACGTGTAAAGTTTTTTGCTAAATAATTTGCCGATAAAAATTCATTAGGATTTTGAGATTTGACAGTGTTAAAACGTAACCAATTAACAAACCAATCGTAATTAAGGCATTCAGATTTATACATATAATCACCACCTTTCAAGGTGATTATAGCAGAGGCAGTACTTTTGTGTCAACAAAAGGGTAGGCAAGAGAACGGTGGTTGTATTGCCGTAATAGGACAAATTTTAGAATACATAGTTTAGAAAAGAGGTGGTTATTGTGGCACGTGAGCCTTTGAAGTGTGTAGGATACATAAGTTTGAAAGACGGGCAGACAAAACCTATTGAAGATATGACGGCTGCCGAAAGGGAGCGTGTCGCAAAAAGTATGGCCGAAAGGCTTGGAAGGTCAATGTCAGAATATTACTCAAATCATTTAGAGGAATATAAGAAGTTGTAGACAAGGGAAGGCGAAACCTACGGTATTAGATTACAAATATTAGATATATAAGATTCCTCGGCTACGCTCGGAATGACAAAAAAGTGTAAGGAAGATTAAAAATGAGTGATACATATATGTTGGCGGTTGTATTTGCCGTTATGTTTGTTGCAGGGTTTTTAGGCATGATTCTTTGTGATGTTCTCATCGGCGGCAAGATTAGAAAGTTACGCCGAGAGCATGAAGAGAAAACACGCAAACTCAGAAGAACAATAGATGATTTAAGTCTTGAATTAAGTGACAGCAAAAAAGAATTACAGTACGAAAGACTTATAAACAATATTTTAATTAACTGCAGCGATTTTATTAAATGAGGTGACAGGTATGAAAATTAAACAGGTTGAGGCAATTTTAAAATCAGAGAAAATTTTTATTGTATCTGACGGTGACAACTGCCAATGGCTTAGCACACATGGGGCGTCTTATCCTATATATAACCTGCCTAAAATAACCAATGATGTGTTATTTACTTTATTTGATATTCCCAAGGACAAGCGTGACAAGTTTATATATATGGAAAAGGAATTGCCGGAACAAATAAACTTTTCTGATGTCGACATGGACGAGCAGGTTATTCCAAGGGGTAACTTTTCGCTTAATTACGGCGGCAGAAATTTAGAGCCGCTTAAAATCTCGCAGGGAATTATGTTCATTGATACCAAATATTTAAAACCGTTTGCCGGCATTAAAGAAGGTTACGAACTTTATGAACGTACCGACGAAGAGGGCAGACCGTACATTGCCGTTAAGTCGGGGTTGTTGCTTATAGGCGTAATCAGTGAAGTTAATGTTATAAATGATGAATTTATTGAAAAGATTGAAATCATGCTCAAGCTTTCAAAGGTTACATTAGAAAATAAAAAGACAGACGGTGGAAATTCGGTTACCAACGAGTACCAATGCAGTCTCGACTCATCAGATGAAGAGGATACTAAGTCATGACCAATGAAGAGTTGAAGGACGCATTGTTGGACAAGTGTCCGGTAGTGTGGCACTGCATTAGAAGTGAAAAGGATTTTTTAGCGAGTAGGGTTACAAAAATCATTTATTGGGAGAAAAAAGGAAAAATCAAGGTCAGTGCCGAAATACAGTTTGCAAAGTGTCCGCACAGTGTGGCACAGGTTGACCCTAAGTTTTTACGGTTTGCGGATGTGGAAGAGTGCAGGGAGTTTGCAGAAAGTGGGTTGAACCACTCATCCACCGCAAGCGGTCCCCCTTCCCTCACAAGGGAAGGCAAATAGGGGCAGTTGGGAATGTTTGTCCTTACGGTAGGAAATTTTAAAAAACAAACGAAGTCAAAATATAGGAGTTGATATTTTATGACTGAAAAACATGAAAACACTATTGAGAAGTTAAAAGAAAAACTTGTAAGCGAGAGAAAAGCGATTGACGGCAGATTTGCCAAGTTGATTGAGGGTGAAGTGGTAAATCAACTTTTAATATTTGCCGAGCAGGACGAGGAACTTGCCGAAGTTGTGCTCGACCACCCGAGGTCATTTAAGCAGTGCATGGATGCGGTAATGAAGGACATAGGATATTCAATAAGCGATATAGACGCTTACCGCAGGGCGGTTAAGTTCTATTTCCCCGAATGGGATGTTGAGTGTTCCATGAAACTGACAAAGCCCGGTAAACAGAAGATACTTAACATTTCGTTTGCCGACCTTATTGATTAAGGGGGGTTACAGTAATGTTAGGGTTTAAAGGATTTGACAAAGGACTTAAATGCCGAGGCTATAAATTTAGTGCCAAAAAGGTCAATAGAACCGATAAGGCACACTGTGTTCAGTGCGGGTTTCACTATGCTACCGACCCGTTAGACGTGCTTACATATTATCCTAATATGGATATTTCCGAATACTGGGTTGTTGAAGGCAAAGGCGATATTCACGAAAACGGCAGTGATTCTAAAGCCTGTTGCACAGAATTAAAACTTATAGGAAAACTTGATACATATAATTTTCTTTTATATGTATTGGCATATATGCAAAAATTCCCTCATGCAGAGAATAAACTTATTGACGGTAAATTCGATAACAAGTGGTTTAAAATTTGCCGAGGCAAAAATCCAACCCTTAGCGGGGGAAAAGGTCAGTGGTTGGCGTTTGCCAAGGAGTCGCCTAAATCGGGGAAAATAAAGGAAATTGCTCTATTTAAGGTTGACGGTAAGAAAATAAAGGAAGGAACAGTATATAACTGTTCCGGCGAGGCGGTGGGTTAAATGGAGTATACTGTACCTACAATCCCGCACGATATTCTTGACGGCCTTAAAGAGGATTTTCCAAATTATATATATTTTAAAACAAATAAGAAGAGCCGAACTTTTTGGTGTTCGGCCTGCGGTGAAAAATATGTTGTCGGTGATTTAGAACGTCTGGAAACACCCGACATAAGGCGGCATCAGTTAATTTATCATAATCAAAAACTTAACTGTCTTAAATGCGGCAGAAACGGTGAGGCTAAAAATTTGAGTTTCGGTTTAGCAAAAGGTTTAAACCGAACAAGTGTTTTCAAGGCGATAATATTACCTGTTAATTTTAACGAAGTATGGGTTAGGTGTATTGAATACAAAGCAAATTATGACCTATGCGAGCAGAGGGTATTTGATTATACCGAATATAACAGGTACCGCTTAGTGCCGGGACAGGCAGAGTTTTGGCAATACATTGGCGGTGAACTCACCAAAAAAGATATTGTTTTTGAGCCTTTTTTATGGCAGCACGGATTTTTTACGGAAAAATACGACTACGGCTTTGCTAATATTGAAGCACTGAAAGGCACGTTCTTAGAGTACAACGCATATAAAGAGTACACATGGCACTGTGATAATTTTCATTATCCGATGAAATATCTTAGTTGGTATGCTATTCACCCGCAAATTGAAATGCTTGTTAAAATGGATGACCTCGAACTTATAAAAGAAATGCTAATGAACAACAGAGATTGCAGGTCGTTTGTTGATTGGTCGGCCAAAAAGCCTTGGGACCTTTACAAACTTACAAAACCGCTTTACAACGTATGGAAATGTGAATACTTTGGGAGTCTTCAGATACTTAAAACTTTTCGCCGAATTAAAGGTGATAAACCCAAAGATTTTGAAACTGCACACAGGTTAAATGAGATTTTTACCAAATGGAGTACGTGCAACAATAAAAATCTTATTAACTTTTTAAGTGTTGTCAAGAGTACAAAAAGCGATGCAGAGAGTGTACTCAAATACATAGATAAGCATTTGGTTAAATGCAGTTTTAGTTCTGACGAGCATAGGGTTTACGACACTATTGAAATGTGGCTTGACTATATAGATATGTTAAAGGTGACTAAAACATTTAAGGTTAAAACGCATTTTCCGAAAGACCTCAAGGCGGCTCATGACGATTTGACGTCGGCCAAAGAATTTGCTTTGGCAAAGATAAAGGCTGAGAATGACAAAAAGGCTATTGCTGAGGCAATTAAGAAACTTAAAGCCAAGGCTAAAGAGCAGTCGGCTATTTTGGAAAAGAAATTTCCCAAATGCGACGGTATTTATGCGAAGTTACATAAAAAGTATGAATATTCGAACGGTAAGTATGTGATTGTGGTGCCTAAAACAATAGAGGACATTGTCGCCGACGGTTTGGCACTTAATCACTGCACGTGGCGTACCGAAAGGTATTATGAAAGAATTGGAACGCATGAAAGTTACATTATGTTTTTGAGGCGTGCCGAAGCACCGGACGAGCCTTGGTACACGTTAGAGGTTGAACCGGGCGGAACTGTAAGGCAGAAACGCACCTTAAATGACATTTTGGTAGAAACCGATGTTCCTGTAATTACGGAATTTTTGAAGGAGTGGCAGGCGGCTATTAAACCCCGCTTTAAGTCGACTGACCGAGAAAAGGCAAGGATTTCAAAAAAACTTCGCGAAGTCGGATATGAAGAACTTAAAAGCACCAAAAAGAAAATTAACTACGGTGTACTTGCGGGCGAATTGCTTTACGACGTTTTAATGCAAGACCTTTTGGAAACAGCGGGGTAAGATTCCTCGACTACGCTCGGAATGACATGTATTAACGCTCGGAATGACATAGTAGGCAATGTAAATGAGAAAGGAAGATTAAAATTGAGTGAAGTTATAACAACCGATAATGTTAGAAATGAGGCTTTGGAATTACACCAAAGGATATTAACCAACGGCAGAATGGCGGCTATGCTGTTATGTGATATGAGCCGCGACCTAAAGACAATGCGTGACCGAAAACTATATGAAAAGTTAGGCATGGATACTTTCGAGGAATACACAACTAAGATGCTCGGTTTTAAAGAGCGGCAGGCATATACATATATTTCTGCTTACGAAAATTTGGGCGAGGCGTTTTTGCAGTCAAATGCAGAAATCGGAATTACCAAGTTATCGCTTTTGACTGCAGTGCCGGTACTCGAAAGGCAAGAGTTGGTTGAAAATAACGACCTTGCCGGCATGAGCGTTGCCGAGGTTAAAAAGTTGGTTGCCGAAAACAGTGAAAAGGCCGAGCAGATTGAGTTACTTTCCGACGAAATTTCAAGTTTAAAGAATAAGACGGTTGATTTGGAAAGGGAACTGAAAGAGGCAAATGAACGCCCGACCGAGGTTGCCGTCGCCGAAATGAGTGAGGAAGAAAAGAAAAAAATCACAGACAAGGCATATAAGGCCGCCGAAAAGGAACTTAAAGCAAAATTCAATAAGCAACGTGATGAGGCGGTACAAAAGGCTACAGATGATATTAAAAAATCATATACCAAGAGTGCCGAAGAGGCAAACAACCGAATTACCGAACTTGAAGGTAAGTTATCGGAAGCGAACAACAAAACTACCGATTCAGAAAAGAAACTGCGTGAACTTGAAAAGAAACTTTTGATTTCATGCGACCCTGAGACGGTCAAATTTGAGTTTTATTTTAAAGCGTTGCAGGCCGATATTGGCGAACTTGTGACAGCACTTGGTGAGGTCGGCAAGGTATCACCCGACAATGCCAAGCGTTTCGGCGACGCGGTCAAGAAATATTTAACGGCAGTGCAAGAGGAGTTTTAATTATGTATTCTCATACCTGTGAAATATGCGGGGAAAGGTTTTTAAGCAAACGAAAGGACAGCAGGGTTTGTCAAGTGTGCAAAAGTTTTAAGCGGGTGACAAACGAAAAGTTTAAACCCGACCCTAAAATGCCGATTGGCAAAGTGCTGATACTTATGAAAATACATGAACGTAAAACCGGTGAACATCTAAGTTACGGCAAGTTTGTGGACAGATATTTGAAGTGAGGGAAATTAAGATGTTTGAAATTATAAGTCTTATTATAGGTTTTATTATTATGTTGATTTTTGCTTTTTACAGTTTGTTTTATATATTTCGTTGGCTAAAAACAAAAGATAAACCTTTTGAAGGATTATCTATAGTATGTGCAGTTGATTCGATAGATATTATATGCAATATGGCTTTTAATTTTAATTATATACAATGTTTAGGAGTTGAGTGAGCAGGTATGAAATCGCATTTGCGGGTTAGTTTTATGAATAAAAAGCAACATGAAGAGGCGGTTAAGGTGGGGAATGAGGCCTTTAGACAAAAAGGTGCCGAGCATACCCGCCGGATACTTAAAATAGTTTCGATTGCTTTAAATGAAAAGTTCGGTTTTGGTGCCGGCCGTTTAGGTGAGTTTCTTAATGAGGTTGCCAAAATATCTAACGAACATATGGATGACGAATTGTTTTGGCGGCATGCCGATATAAGGCTTAAACAAATGGGTGTACCGTTTAGTGATGAAAACTACGAAGAGTTTGAAAAGTAGGTTGAAAACTACCCTTCCACCGCTTTGCGGTCCCACTTCCCTCACAAGGGAAGGCAAAGGCGGACAGGCGATAACGCCTGTCACGACAATAAATAATATATATTTTGGAGTTGAGGAAATGGACGAATTTATACATGTGAAAGACAGTACCATTCGGCTCTCTACAATAGACCGAATTAGTATTTATAGTAATGGTACCAATTACAGTAACGAATATATTTATGTACTTGAAATAAATTTTACAAATGGGGAAAAGCAAATCATGAGTACAAGTGATGAAAAAGTTATTCGTGAAGAATTTTACGGTTTGCAAAATACTTTACTTAACCTCGGCAAACAGGAGGAAAAACAAGGTCAATGGTTGGATGCACATTTCGGAAATTGTCAATGCAGTAACTGTGGTGCAAAGATGATTAATGTGGAAGTAAGGGAGTGAGTTAAGTGCGTAAGAATAACGGAAGCGGTGCCGCATCGGGTGGGTGCGGATTTATAGGACTTTTAACGCTTGTTTTTATTGTCTTTAAATTATTAAAGGTTATAGAATGGTCGTGGGTTTGGGTTTTGAGTCCTGCATGGATTTCGATTTCGTTAGTGGTGGTTTTGATAATTATTGTTACTGTTATAGCGGTTATTAATGGGGAGTGAGTGGGTGACTCACTACGATATTAGATAGTAGATGTCTGTTATCTGTTATCTGCGGTCTGATTTACGGGGCAGGTCTATGGCGGTTTTTTGCCGCCGTATGGCAGCCCCGATAAGGGCTTGTAATGTATAGTAACAAATCGACCAAAATTTATAAGGAGGCTTAAAAAATGCACTCTAAAGAAAATCTCGTCTTGTCTTGTCTGTCTTTTGGGGCGGCCGAAGAACTGACGGAAAGTTTTTTAGACCCCGAATGTTTCGGAAATGACGAAAAACCTTTTTATGAGGACTGCAAAAAAATTATTGCAGAGATGTTCATGATAAACCCCGACCGCGATATTCCGATTGCCGGCGAAAATTTAAAAAACCGACAGGTAAGAGAGGTTTATTTGAAATTAACACCTGAGCACATACGTCTTGTGCATGATAATTTCGCAAAGGTTAAATACGCTGTGCGATATAAAAAGGCATATTTACGCACTGCTTTGTATAATTCGTTTTTTGAGTTGGAATTAAGTTCGATAAATGAGTTTGAGAGTTGTCCTATGGTGGGTTGAACCACTCATCCACCGCTTTGCGGTCCCCCTTCCCTCAAAAGGGAAGGCAAATTTAAAAAAAGTGAGGATGTAAAAAATGATTAGGGAAAAAAGAATAGTCTCGGGAAAACTTTTAGAGGTTGATTTTTTCCCTATTTATCCAAACGGCCGTAAAATGCCTTTGAAAAGACCTAAAACCGAAGCCACTATTAAGGCACAGCAAAAGTATAATGAAATTCAAAGCCGCAAAAAATTAGTTAGGCTTATTAACAAAAATTTCGACGAGTCGGATTATAAAATCGACCCGACGTTTGACGTGGTAAATTCCCCGGACAGTGAAAGGTTGGCAAAGAACGCTTTTAGTGCGTATGTGCGTAGGGTTAAAAGAGCAAGAATTAAGAAGGCAAAGTTACTCGAAGAGCAACTTCGTCAACTGAATATTGCCTTGGCAGGCGGTGCAGATTTAAGCGATTTGATAAAAGAAACCAAAGAGTCCTTAAAAAAATGCAAATCGGTTTTTAAGTTTGTTTACCGAATTGAAGAAACCGAGTATTTAACCGGTGCCAAAAAAGGAACAGTCAGATACCACTTTCATGGGTTTATGACGGGCGGACTTGAGAGCAAAGAATTAGAAAAACTGTGGCGTTGCGGCAGCATGAACGCCGACAATTATCAACCCGGTACTTTCGGGCCTGCCGCCGCCGCGTTGTACATGACTAAAGGCTCAACAGGAAATAAAAAATACATATGCTCAAAAACAATGGAAAAGCCGGATGAAAAACCGCCTATTGACGGCAAAATTAGTCACCGCAAGGTTGAACTTATGGCAAAAATGTACTTTGACGATAAAAATTATTGGGAAAAGAGGTACAAAGGGTATAAGTTTGTGCGTTGCTATGCCCGAAAAAATGAATACAACGGGCAGTATTACATTTCAACCGTTATGTATCGTGATGAGTCAATACCGTGGAAAGAACCGGAATGGCTTACAAGTGATTATCTATAAGCAAAATTGACAAGTAAAGGAGTAAAAAATGAACAGTGTAGTTATTACGGGCCGACTGACCGCCGCACCGGAGTTGAGGCGAACAGCCGACGGAAAAGCGTTATCAAAATTCACAGTTGCGGTTAAAAGACCGGGGGCGAAGGACACCGTCGATTTCTTTTCATGTGTTGCATGGGATAAAAAGGCTGAGTTTTTAGACCAATTTTTCAAAAAAGGTCAAAGAATTGAAGTGTCGGGATTTTTATATTCAAACGAATGGGTCGACAAAAACGGACTAAAAAGAAAAGATTATATTATAAATAGCGAACGGGTAGATTTTGGTGCAAGCCGTAACGAAGAACAGAGCAGTACCGCCGACGGCGAAAATGAGGATAATTACGGAACCGAATACGCCTACGACGATTTGCCGTTTTAAGGGTGGTGGAGTTATGTCAAAAACTATAATTTTCCCGCTTATTTTGGTACTTATGCAGTTGGCCGCTTCGGTTATGTGTTTTAGCAGTAAAGACATTCGACATGGGATTTATTGGTTAGCCGCCGCCGTTTTAAATGCGGCAGTTTCCTTTTGAGGTGAAATGAAATGAACTACAAAGAGAAAAAAGAAATTTTACTCATGTTTGGCAGTATTGACGAGCACATTAACTGTCTTTTAGAAGAACTTGAGCGTTGGCACCGTATTACCGACGGTGAACATGTAAAAAAGTTAAAACAACTCGAAGGCGAAATAAACTCGGAAATTGACGCTTTAATCACATTACGCAAAACCATTGAAATCGCTGTCATGAAGTTGCCCGATATAAGGCAGAGAAAGATTTTAAATCTTTGCTATATCGGTCGTTTAAACACTAACGGCAACTATAAGCGGCTTAAACTGTGGCAGATTGCCAAAGAAATGAATTACAGTGTTGATACGGTGAGCAATCTGCACCGAGAGGCGATAAGGAATTTAAAGTTATGAGATTTGGGGTAAGATTCCTCGGCTACGCTCGGAATGACAGATTATTAATCTGCTTGAAGTTTTTACTTCGAGCAGGTTTTTTTATGCAATTTTAAAAAGATTACGGAAAATTACGGATTGTTTTGTTTTATCGTGATGTTAGCAGAGGTGTATTTCAACTCCTACACCGCTGTTTTGGGTACGGTCATAATGCACCGTGGGTGGGATAGTTGGGTATTTTGAAGATTGAAGGCGGTGTGAAGCGTTGGAAATTGAGTTTGATATTAAGAGTTTAAAACCTCGGGAAATAAAGTTCTGTGAGGAATACTTAAAATGCGGAAAAAAAGAGCAGGCGGCAATCCTTGCGGGGTTTTCCGAAAAGTCGGCACGCAACACCGCAACTAAATTGATGAAAAAAGAGGAAGTGCTCGCGTACATACGTGCGATACAAAAACGGGCACGCGAGGAATTGCAGATTGACGACAACTGGGCAGTGCTCAAAGCGATTGAAGTATATCAACGCTGCATGCAGGCGGTACCGGTAGAAGAATGGGACTACAGTGAACACAAATTAGTGCCGACGGGCGAATACACGTTTGATTCCAAAGGTGCCATGAAAGCCCTTGAATTTATAAAAAGTTTGTTGGGTCTTGGCGAAAAAGACGATGAAACATTGAGGCTTGCCGTTACGTTTATTGAGGATTTGAGGGGTCAAAGTGCCACAGATTAGGATTTCCGAAGTTATCGGCGGCGGTTATGACGATTTTTGGGTGGATAAATCGCGTTACAGGGTTTTAAAAGGCGGCAAGGGCAGTAAAAAGAGTGCTACAACGGCACTTAATTTGATATTTCGCCTTATGAAGTATCCTAAAAGCAATCTGCTTGTTGTCCGTAATGTTATGGGCACACACAGAGATTCGACCTTCGCACAACTTAAATGGGCGATTGACAAGTTGAATGTTTCACATCTTTGGAAATGCACTGTAAGTCCGCTTGAAATTACATACAAGCCGACCGGTCAAAAGATACTTTTCAGAGGTTTTGATGATGTTTTAAAACTTGCATCGACAACGGTTGCGGTGGGTTTTCTTAATTTCGTTTGGGTCGAAGAGGCGTACGAAATAACGAGCGATGCGGATTTTGACAAACTTGACCTTTCGGTACCGCGTGGTGAGGTGCCTGAGGGGTATTTTAAGCAAACAACATTAACCTTTAACCCTTGGAATGAACACCATTGGCTTAAGAGCAGGTTTTTTGACGCATCTGACGACAAAAAGCGTGAGTACAGTATCAGCACCTACACGACGAATTACCTCATAAATGAATTTTTAAGCGATACCGACCGCAAGGTTTTTGAGTTCATGAAGGAACGAAATTACAGGCAGTATGAGGTTGCGGGACTGGGTAACTGGGGTGTCAGTGAAGGTCTTGTTTACGAAAATTGGGAAATACTCGAATTTGATTATAAAAAACTCGGTATAGGCTTTTCAAATGACGGCGAAAGAATAGACGAATCGTGGAAATACAAGTGTTTTTTCGGTCTTGACTACGGTTACGTAAACGACCCGACCGCTTTTGTTGCGTTTTCGGTAAATCCAATGGACAAAACCTGTTACATATTTGACGAACATTATCAGACAGGAATGCTTAACACTTCGATTGTCGATACTTTAACCGCCAAAGGTTACGGCAAAGAGAGAATAAGAGCCGACTCTGCCGAGCCTAAAAGTAACGACGATTTGCGGCGGCTTGGACTTCGCAGGGTGGAAAACTCGGTTAAAGGCAAGGATAGTGTGAACAACGGCATTGACGAAATAAGAGGTTACAAGATTTATGTGCATCCTAGGTGCAAGGCGGTTATTTCGGAACTGTCAAGTTACTGTTTTAAAACAGAAAAATTATCAAGTAAATTTACCAATACACCCGAAGACCGAAACAATCACGCTATGGATGCGTTAAGGTACGGCTTTTGGGATGTTAAATATTTTAAACCTCGCGACCCTTCGGTTAAACGCAAAAAGCCGACGGCTCTTGAGTATTACGAAAAACAGCACGGCATTAGTCCCGCTGACATGAAAGGGGGTTGGATTTAATGTACAATCTCGTAATTTTATTGCTTATTGCATGTGTTTTTATGCTTTGGATTATCACCTGCACAGTGTTTTCTGCGTTAGGGTTTATCATCGGAAAAAATTATGCAAAAAAAGGCACAGACAGGCCGAGAGAACCCACCGAGAAAGAAGTAAAAGCAATAAAAATGCAAAAGAAATATTGGGAAAATTTAATGACCTATGACGGCAAACCTCAAAAATGATGATTTTGCAGTCAAATGCACAAAGGAAGGAAAACACATATGAATGATAATTCGATTTTAAGTCTTGGCGACGAGTTTAACAGTGAAGTTAATCTTGGCGGCAACGAAGGTAACAATGCTGCCGACGAAGGTACAAACACAAACGGCGGTAATACCGATACAAGTGACGGCGGTACCGACGGTGGTGCAGGTACAGACGGTGCAGCAGCCGGCGGTAATAATGATGATTTACCGTTTTTATCGGTAACTACCGATGACGGTGACGTTTCGTTTACGGCAGAGGAAGCGGGCGAGGCGGTCAAAAAAGGTCTTTTATATGACTCTATTTCGGGTGAATATCAGAGGCTTAAAGAACATTCGCCGATATTTGATACACTCGACTTTTTGGCCGTAACAAGCGGAAAGGATATTAAGACCTATGTTGAAGGTCTTGTTAAGTCTTCCGAGCAGGCTGTAAGAGATGAGGTTGAAAAGGAACTTTACGGGTCGAGCGAGGAAACGATTGAAACGGTTATAAATGCGAGATTATCGGCCGCAAAACAAAAGTACGAACAGACGCTGAGCGAACGTAAAACCGCCGCAGAAACCGAAAAGCAGACTAAGACCAATAACCGCAACAGTGAGATTGCCGACGCGTTTTTAAGACTTAAAAAGGAAAATCCCGAAATGGGACTTTCGGAATATAAGGATTTGCCCGCATCGGTCAAAAAAGAGGTTGAAAAGGGCGGCGACCTCGAAAAGGTGTTGTACAAACACTTTTATTCAGAAAATAAAAAGATTTCCGCACAAAAAGCCGCCGAGGAAAAAGCAAAACAAAATTCAACAGGCAGTGCTAACGGAGTTAAAGGTGACGGCGAGGGTAAAAACGCCGCCATTGACGCTTTAATGCAGGGCTTGTGGAAATAAAATTTTTTTAAAACGAGGAGTAATTTAAAATGCCTATCAATTCATTGGAATTCGCAAAGAAATTTACAAGCGAACTTGACAAAATGTTTGTCCAAAAGTCGGTTACCGGCTTTATGGTCGACAACGTATTTAAGGCTAAGTTTGTCGGTACAAATGAGGTAATTATACCTGATTTGGATATGACCGGTTTAGGTGACTATGACCGTGACAACGGTTATCCCACAAACGGCAGTCTTAGAGTTAATCACACATCATACACCCTTACAATGGACCGAGCACAGAGATTTTTGCTTGACGTTGTGGATGCAGATGAAACCGGTATTGCTAACCTTATCGGCCTTGCCGGCAGTGAGTTTATGTGTACTAAAGTAATACCCGAAGTTGACAGTTACGTACTTTCAAAACTTTACGGTATTGCCAATACACAACGACACACTACAACCGTAGCAGGCACCGGTGCTACATACAAGCAACTTGTTGACAGTTTTAATAATGTTTGGGACAGAGCAGGTTTTGACGCTGAGCTTGTATGCTTTGTTGACCGTGCTACATGGTCCGGTCTTATGACTTCAAACGAAATAAGCCGTCACATTGTTGTTTCTGACTTTAAGCAAGGTGAAGTTAACCTTAAGGTCAAGAAACTTAATGATGTAACTCTTATTCCTGTTGCTTCGAGCAGAATGAAGTCGGCATATAATAAGACAAATAATGGTCTTGTACCGACTGAAGATGCTCTCGGTGTACCTTACATTGTATTACCTAAGAACGGTGCAAGTTTGGTAAGAAAACACGTTAGCGATAAGTTTATTCCACCGTCGAATTCTGAGCAGTTCGACGCTTATCAGTACTTCTACCGTCTTTTCTACGATGCACTTGTTAAAAAGAGCAAAGTTGATTACATTGAGGCCGGTATTTATGAGGCACCTGTTAATAATGAGCAGGAAAATGCCGAAGAAGTTGACGGCTAAATAACGCTAAGGGTTAGGACAGGACTTTTGTCCTAACCCTTTTTAAAATTAAAGGGAAGTGACGAAATGATACTTAAAAGCGAATACGGAAATCTTGTTGTTAATACCGATAATGAAAGAGAAATCGAACATTTAAAGGATTTGGGATTTAAACAGGCTGCTACAACCGAATTAAACCTTAAAAAACAGGGCAAAAAGAAGGGTAAAAAAAATTAAAAAAACCTTAAAACGGGGTAACTTAAAATGAAAAGCGATAAAGAAATTTTTACAAAAATCATTGATGAATATAATGCCGGCAAATACTTTAAGGCAAGCCTCGGGAATAACGGATTATTCGAGCAGGCTATTATCAATGAACGTTTTTATGTAGGCGACCAATGGCACGGTGCCGATTTCGGCAACGACAAGCCTTTGGTACGCAGAAATCTTATAAAAAGAATAGGCGAGTTTAAAATGGCCTGCATTGCCGCGGCACCTCTGACCGCTAAGTACAGTGCTGACGGTGTACCGACTGCAGGACTCGAAAACAGACCTAAAAAGATACGTGAGCAGTTAACAGACGGTATTATACCCGATGATACGGTACCGTCTCCCGAAGAAATAGCGGTTATTACCGAGGCTTTAAGTGACTATTTCAAAACAACTGCAGAACGTCTTAAACTTGACAATATTAAGGCTGACAGCCTTTTTGACTCATATATCACCGGCACAGGTGCAGTGTATACCTATTGGGATGAAACTATAGAAACGGGTCTTTATGCCGATGAGCAGAGAACTACCGCCATTAAGGGCGATATTAACATTGAAACGGTAGATATTGAAAATATTGTTTTCGGTGAGCCTAACAATAGGGACATACAAAGTCAGCCCTATATTATAATCGCCATGCGTAAATACATTGACAGTGTAAAACGTGAGGCGAAACAAAACGGCATTGATAAGGCAACCCGCGACAAGATTATACCCGATAGGGACCAAAGGAAGGATATTTTCGATGAAAGAAGCGAGCCTACAGAGTCAAATAGGGTTACCGTTTATTTGAAACTTTGGAAGGAATTTGACGACAGCGGGAAATCGAAGGTATACGGCATTAAGGTTACAGACGGTGCCGTTGTTAAAAAGAAGTGGTGTTTGGGTATAAACAATTACCCTTTAGCCGTTTTCCCTTGGACAGTTCGCCGCAATCTTATATACGGCGACAGCGAGATAACATATTTGGTACCAAACCAAATTGCCATAAACAAGGTGCTTACCGCGGCTTTATGGTCGGCAATGATGGTCGGTATGCCTAAAATTGCCGTTAATACAAACTATGTTGACACAGTTATTACCAATGAGCCGGGGCAGATTATAGAACTGCACGGCGAACAGACCGACGGGTGTATACAGTATATTGTACCGCCTAATGTTACCGCTGCACATCAAAGTTTTGTGGAAAATCTTGCACAGAATACGTTATCGGACAGCGGTGCCAATGAAGCGGCTTTAGGCGACGTCAGACCGGACAATGCTTCAGCTATCATTCAAATGCGTGAGGCGGCAACTCAGCCGTTACAGATGTATCAAAACCGCTTTTATTTGTTCTTTGAGGATATTGCACGTATATGGGCCGACTTTTGGGTTAATCTTTACGGTCGTCGTTCGCTGAAAGTTAACGACAAAAACGGTGTTAGGTATATTGTTTTTGATGCCGAACGGTATAAATCTCTTGTTTTGACCGCTCGTATTGATGTAGGCTCATCGACGCTTTATTCCGATGCGGTGGTTATATCTACGCTTGATAACTTGCTTAGTGCCGGTCTTATAACCTTTAAGGATTATTTAGAGAGAATACCGAAGAATATTATCCCCGACATAAGCGGTCTTATTGAGGCGGAAAACGCAAAAGAAGGTACCATTAGCGACGACGAGATTTTAGCATATTTAAAGCAGAATTATCCTGACCAATATGCTGAATATCAAAAATTACCGCCTTCCGAACAGGCCGCTATGCTTAATTCCGTTAAGTACAGAATACAGGCAGCACAAAGCGGGGCAGGTACGGGTGCCGAGCAACCTACAGTTTAAATGAAAAGAGAGGTTTTATGAATGACCGGAAAAGAAATGTTAAAAAAAGCACTTACTTTGTTAGGTTACATTGACGGTGAAGGTCACGTTCAACATGAGGCGGTTATTAACCGCCTCTCTTTGGATGTGGTGAACACTGTATATTGCGACCTTTGGTATGAGTGCACAAAAAAGGATTTTATACCGCTTGGCTCGTTGTCGGAAGAAATTGATCCGACGGGCAGTGTTATAACACACCGTATGTTACATGACATTATGCCATACGGTGTTGCCGCTTTTATGGCACAAAGTAACAGTGACGGTGATAATCAGCAATTATGGATGACAATATACAACCGTAAAAAATGTGCACTCACAAAGACGGGTACCGTAAAGAACGTGTTACCTAAAAGTTATTAAGTTTATAAAAGGAGTAACGGTATGAATTTCCCGAGAATAAACAAAAGCCCTGCACGAACGGTTAATGTCCCCGTTCTTTCGGGCGGTGTGAATAAGCGTGACGGTATTTCACTTATAGCAGATAACCAAGTTACCGACGCATTAAATGTTTGGTTTGACGGCGGTTTGCTTAAAACAAGACCCGGTATAACGGGCGGCGGAAAGGGTGAAAAAATACCGCTCAAAGGTAATTATGGCCAAGGTGCCTATATTAACGATATAACGGTATTTGATGATGTGACCGTAAATATTGCCGATGAATTGGGCTTTACTAGAGAATGTTTGCTTATGGCGGTTAAACTGCAGGTTACGGGCGGTACAAAGATTTTACTGTTACTCACTTCTCCCGATGGTGCAACAAGCGGTGAAAGTGAGCAGGTTTTCGGCGATTATGAAGAAAAAATAATAGGTGACGGCAGTACATGTAATTATATTAACTATAACGTGCCGTCGGATGAAATATCATATTTTGCAGTCAATTGCAATGATAAATCATATTTATTTGTTTCTTCGTCTAAAAACAGTATTTATGATATTTACGAAATTGCGGGGGATACATCAAGGCTTATACCGAATACGGAAATTTATGCACCGCTTGTATTGGTTAACGCTACTGCATGTGACTCTTTGTATTGGGACTTAAACGGCGTACAGTGGGAAAGTTACAATATGCTGACAAACAGATACAAAGCACAGTATACGAGCGTTAACAAGTCGTTATTAAAACCGCCTTCCGATAACCCCGAAGGTGAGCCATGTCATAAAATGACATATACTCTACCTAAAAGTTTGCCTCGGGTTGATTTGAGTGAAAATCCTGTATACAGAGGTATGTATGTAGAGGTTGAATTAACAAATAAAAACGGTGGCACTGTGACTCATAATGCAAAGTTTAACGGAAACGGCAACGCAGAGGAATCGGAAGACCCCGGCGACGGATTGCTTTTGACGGTTACGGGAAAAGGCTTTGCTTTTAGAATGGCAGGTACTAACACATTTAAAACGGTTACAAGTAATGACTATTTAGAAAATGATATTACCGTTACGGCATTTTACGAGTGGGATTTTGAGCAGGTTAAAAATGTCATGTGCCAAACAAAAGCGAAATGGTTCGGCGGCGGTACCGAAGGACTGATGGGCGGCACACGGCTTTTCCTTTGCGGCAATAAAGAAGACAGTAAAAAGTCACTTGTAGTATGGAGTGCCAAAGATAAACCGCTTTATTTCCCACAAAATAACCGTTTTAATGTAGGCAAATCAAATTATCCCGTTACCGGCTTTGGAATTATGAGTGAAATGTTGGTTATTTTTAAACCGCATGAAGTATTTTACACATACTATGCCGAAAATAGCGGTATTACCGCCGAAGATGTTATAAATCAGCAGGTTATTGACTACGAGTCATCAGCGGTTTATTTTCCGCTTATAACAATTACTGACCGAATTGGGTGTGATTGCCCTGATACTGTACGCCTTTGCCGTAACCGTCTTTGTTGGCTTAATTCAAACGGCAAGGTGTATACACTTGTGAGTAACAACAATTACAACGAGCGTGTGTGTTTTTGCGTATCGGAAATGTTAGGAAATGAACTCAAAAGTCAAAACAATGAGGTTGACGGCGATTTAACACACGCTAAGGCGGTGGATTTCGGCGATTACTATATGCTTTTTGTAGGCAATATGGTGTATATGCTCGATTATAACTCATACGGATACACCTATATAAGTTCATACACCAAAACCGAAGATGCCAATATTAAGATTCCTTGGTTTATTTGGAAACTTCCCATAACACCAAAGGCACTGTTGCAGTCGCACAGTAATCTCGGTTTTGTTCTTGAATTTAATTACGACGGCTATATTGCAGTTGACTGCATGAAATTAGGCGACGGTACCGCTGACACAATATGTACACCTAAACCCGTTTTGGAAAGCAACGATAATATATGGGTCTATGAATTGGAAGAAAAGTGCATCGAGTCAACCTTTACAACCAAGTTTTTTGATTTTGGTGCACCGTTTTACGAAAAAGAAATAAAAAAGGTGGATATTGGGTACGGCGGCGGTGCAGATACCGAACTATCGGTAACCTACATAACAAACGAAGGTGAAATGAATACCGATATTATTTCATTTAACGGAGGGTATTCCGATTTACCTAAATTTATAAAGGCTAAACAGTTATTACCCGGTATTAAATTTACACGAAATATTGCCATTAAAGTGACGGGTATCGGTTACATGGCGGTCGAGGGCATATCAATTACTTGCAGATTATTAGGAGGCAGCAAATGACATACGAAGAATATTTAAATAAAGCAAAAAGTGCTGTTAAGAGCGGCATGGATGAGAGTATTGCCGGTGTTAATACTCGGTATGACACACAGAAAACAGATATTAACACCGCATTTGAAGAGCAGGTTAAGAAAACCGAAGAGCAATACGACAGTGCCGCAAGGGAACTTAACATACAAAGACTTATTGACGAAAAGCAGGTTGCGGAAAATGTGTCAAACTTAGGCCTTGATAATTCCGGTTTTAACGATACGCAGAAAACGGCGGTGCAACTGTCATACGGAAACCGTAAATTTTCTTTAGGTAAAAGTAAAACCGAAACCTTGGGGGAACTGTCGCAGGCGTTGGCACAGGCAATTTCCGAAAATGAAATTAAGAGGCAGACCGAAATTGAAGGCATTAAGCAGTCATATGACAAACTTGCCATAGATAACGCTACAAGTGCTTATAATACCGCACAGGAAGAATATACCGAGCAGTATAAAGCAAGTTTAGACGCTACGCAAAAAGCGGCAGACAAGCAGGTATCCGCATATAACGACCTTGTTGAAAAATTGCTTAAAAAGGATACCGACGCTTTGGGTAATAAGGTGAGTGTTTACGGTGATGAAGAAAAGGCAAGGTTGATTGAAGATTACTGTGATACTTACGGATACAATTTAGATGTAATAAATGCATTTATAACTTATAGCGGCATAAACAAAGACCGTTTATATGATATGCTTGGCCTTTATACGGATAACTCTGCAAATACTATGCGAAACATATTTCCTAAGGCATTTCTCGATTCAACTGATGGGGTTATGGGTCCTGTGCAATATAAAGCACCGACAAATTATAAAATTAAGTTAAACTGAAAGGCAGTGTAGTTATGAGTACAAAAATGACGTTGGAAGATTTTGCAAAGAGTCAAGGTTTAAAAGTTAATCGTACTAAGTCTAATACATATATGTCAAAAGCCGATTTTATAAAGGCAGAAAGGCAAAGAAATAGGATAAATGATGTAAATTCTGCTATTAAAACAATTTATGATACCTATAATAGTGCTGTAAGCGGTGCAGGAACGCGTTTTAACGAGGCAACAAGTTATTATGCCGACAGTTCGGATTATCTTCAAGACCTAAAGAAAAAAGCGATATGCTATTGCTGTACAATCTTCTAATTTGGATTATTTATTGACTGAAGATTATTTTGATGCAGAAAATATAAAAAAACAAAAGACTGCCATATCTTCGGTGCTTGCCGATTTTGACAGTCTTATAGGTCTTGCCGAGCAGAGCAATGCTTTTTCATCACAGTTTAAGGATGAAGATGAATATAATCTTTCAAAAAGGTATTCGGGATATGAAAAGGAATACGGCGGACTTTCCAAAGAGGAAAAAGCCAAACTTTATGATACCCTTTATTATGATATGCTCTCCGCAGACGGTCAAACCGATAATGCCGGTATAAAAGAACGTATGGATTGGCTTGACAGCAGTTTGTACAGCCTTGGTGACGGCAGCATAAGTGACAAAGAGTGGTATTTTAATGATTTTATAGGCTCTAAAATCAAACGTGCCGAGGAAAGAATTGCGGAACTTAAAAAAGAAAAGTCGGAAGAAATGAAATCGGGAAGTTATTTGAGTGGTGCCGCTGCAAATGAGTTTAAAAAAGACCCTAACGGGTATAAAACCGAAAGAATGAAAGAAATAGATGCAGAAATTAAAAAGTATGAAGATGAAATTGATACATTAAAGGCAGAACAGACCACATATAAACGTGAAGACGGTGTTGCGGCTAAATATATCAACTTCTACGAGGACCCTGATAGATACAAGAGCAGTACGGTATTTAAAAGTGAACTTGCTGAAAATATACCCGACCTTGATACGCTTTATAATTCTATAGGTGACAGCGATACCGAGCAGGAATTCACAAAAATAAATGACCCGTTAGGCTTTTGGAAAAAGTATCACGAAGAATATGAAAAAGGCAAGGGGGACAAATACCTTGTTACGGGTGTAACTTCGAGCAACGGCACATATGATTTTCTTAGTGTTTTAAATAACGCAAATGCTTCTAACTGGAACCAAATCACCGAAAAGGAAGAAGAGGTTTATTACCGCATATTAGAGTTGTTTGGTATAGATAAAGCAAAAGAGTATCTTAATGACATGACTACCTCTTTTGATAAACGTGCGACCAAGCAACGCAGCGAAGAGTGGAAAAAGAAGATTGATGAAGCAGAATGGTATGAGCAGGTTGGTTATTGGTTACAAGCACGGGCAAAGAATTTAAGTGTTGATAATCTATACGCACTTGCTGATAAAATTGATAGCGAACTATCGGGCGAAGATATAAATCCATACAGTGATACATGGCAAAATATAAATGATGCCTCGGCAATTACAAAACACCAATCGGACAATATTGACAATAAATTCTTAAAGTTTGTTTATAATACCGGAACGAGTGTTGCAGATAACTATCCGAGAATGGCATCTACTATTCTGCTTAATACTGTAGGAAATATGATAGTTCCCGGCGGCGGTACTGCTGCATCGAAGGCGGTTAATGCCTATTTTGATGCACTTACATACGCAAGGACAAGCCTTGAGGCTTCGCGTGAATTTTATGAACGCGGGGCTACAAACAGCCAAATAATGAGTGCATCGGCTCTTATGGGTGCCGCCGAATTGGTATTTGAAAGGGTGAGTGTCGAAAGTTTGCTTAAAACTGCGGCAAAAAGCGGCAGTAAAAGTGTTTCCAAAATAATTTTTGATGCCTTACGCTACGGTACACATCAAGCAGGTATGGAAGGCCTTGAAGAAATAAATACCGAGATTGCAAACAAACTCACCGATGCCATAATAATGGGCGGCAACAGTTTGACCGAGCAGAATATAAGAAATTATATGTCTCAGGGTTACACCCGCAATGAGGCTGAGGCAATGGCTTTAAAGGATAATGCAAATGATGTTCTTATGTCAGGCTTACAAGGCTTTGTCAGCGGTTACGCATCGGGCGGTCTTACTGTGGGTCTTGATATAGCAAAAACCGCTAAAACTCAAAGCGAATATAAAAACGCAGGTGCAATTTTTGTTGAGAATTTCAAAAAATTATATAACGTTACCGATACGAATATTGCACTCGAAGATATCGGTGAGGCCATGCAGTCTTTTTCGGATTACAGATTTAAAGGTAAAGTACCTCAAGACTCAACCGAAAGGGGC
>JAZNLA010000027.1:0-10359 GCA_045578845.1 Acutalibacteraceae bacterium
ATCAAATATAATTCCATTTTTTTGCATCATATAAATATTTTCAATTCTAGATGCATAATAACCAGTTGATGTAGTTAATCCACCAATAATAAATACTGATATAGCCATTTTTATATACTTGAATTTCATACCTTGTTTTAACATTTTTATAATTAAATCATGGTCGGCACAGTATTTATAATTTGTATCAAAGTGCAATTTTTTTAAAATAATATTCTTCACAAATATACTTTGATGACACGCACCCATGTGAACTGAATAGTCAAGTGTTTTAGCCTCTAAATACTTATATTTATTATCGTTCTTGATAACAGTATCAGCATAAAGACCATCATACTCATTTGATATTTCGTTAAAAACTTCACATAATACATTCTGTGAGGCAAAATAATCACCCGCGTTCAAAAATAATACCCATTCTCCTTCGCACATTTCAATTCCCTTATTCATAGCATCATATATACCGTTATCTTTTTCGGAAATATATTTAAATGATACGCCATGTGCTTTAAAATATTTTTCAGTATTTTTAATAACTTCTAATGTACCGTCGGTCGATGCTCCGTCTATCACTATATATTCATAATTCTTGTATGTTTGAAGATACACCGATTTAAACGTGTCAACAATATCATCAACAGCATTATAGCAAACTGTCACTATTGAAAATTTCATGTTTCACCTCAAATAACTGCAAAATAAATATAACTATTCTTTATGTAACTTATTTTTCAATTTCTGTAATCTTATAATCATTCTAAGATACAAATAAGAAATATTTTGAAAATCAATATTTAACAAATATAATTCTATTCTCTGATATACAGGAAATTTTTTGATATTTTCGGACTTTATACTATTTTTAAACCATTTATCATTAGTTATGAATTCAAAAGTTTCTTTAAAAGATTTGCGACGTTCTTGCCGACATTTAATATTTAACACTGAACATAAAACATTATATGCAAAAAAAAGACAACTGTATTTGTCACGACTTTCATGTTCTGTTTTCAAATGCCATTTTTCTGCATAAAATTTTAAGTAATTACTGACAAACTGAGCATCTTTGTAATTTTTAAGACGCATAGTATGTTGAGTGCTGTTTTCCCGCATACAGTAACCATATAATGATTGTTTAACATACACAACTGTTTCTGTCTTGTCAAGAATCATTGCAACCATAAGCCTATCTTCAGACTGTTTTAAGGTTTTAAATTGCGAATAATTTTCATTTATATCTAAGATATTTTTTCGTATACATTTACTCCATATACTGTTTAGTGCAGAAGTTTCCAAAAATTTTTTTCTTAATACATTTATGTCATCTTTAAATATTTTTCCGTTCTTATACGGCAAATAAAATTCAGAAGTACTATTAGAATATAATATACTCCAATCGAAGATAACCATATCCGGATTAGTATATTGAATTGTTTCATACAGTGTTTTAAGTGCTTCACCGAAATAAATATCATCAGAATCCAAAAACATGATATACTTCCCTGACGATTTCTGTATACCAGTTTGACGTGCTAACAACGGTCCGCTGTTTTCAGTATGAATAACTATGATATTATCATTATTTTTTGATAAATTATCACATATTATCCCGCTGTTATCTTTAGACCCATCATTAACAAGAATTACTTCATAATCCTTAAAGTCTTGCGACAAAACGGAACTTATACATTCTTCCAAATAATCCTGAGCATTATACACCGGCACAATAATACTGAAAAACGGTTGATTCATGTATTTCTCCTTAAAACTATTTATGAAATATAAATTTATATTATCTTTCAATCGGTTTCATAAAAGCCTCTCTTTTATCAACCATAAGAGTGTTGGGCGGTATATTTCCTTTAACAACAGTACCTGCTCCAATAACACAACCGTCACCTATAACGGTCCCGCGAAGAATAATACAGCCGGCACCTATCCAAACATTTTTACCAATAATTACTGGTGCGACTAACATATCTAATCTTCCGTGATTTTTATAATCGTGGTCATGGTCATAAATACAAACATTTGGTCCAATAGCAGTATAATCATCAATAACTATTTTATCCCTTGATATTACCATGCATCCTCTGTTTATATATACATTTTTTCCGAGTTCTACACACCCGCCTGTTGTTTGTATAAATGTATTATTTTGAACACTGACACCTTCCGAAAGGGTTATATTTCCGCCACAAACCTTAAATTTTGAGCCTAATCCACTGTACTGTGCACCAAAACATTTTATATGTCCACCACTTAAAATTGTCAACACCGAAAATCTTATTATATTAAATCCTCTCATGCATACACTAATGAAACGACGCTTACTCATACATACCACCTTTCTTTATACATCATTTTTATCTTATAGAATTTCATTTCAAATCATACATTCTTTGATTTTTTCTTTCTAACATTATCCAAACCGCAACTATTCCGATTAACAGCAAGTTCATACGGTTATAGTATGTTACAACGCCAATATCTTCGAACAACTGCTTAATTAAAAACACCCAAATAAATGAAAATATAACTCTGTTTTTATATAAACTAAAAGACTTAATTGCCAGTTTTGCAAAAACAAAATAATAACAAGCAAATCCTATTATTCCATGGCACAGTAACATTTCAACAAAGTTGTTATGTGTGTATGTACCGAAGATAAAATAAGAATAACTTAATCCATGGCCAAAAATCGGCTTGTTGAAAAAGAGTTCCAATCCGGATGTAATATATAATACCCTGTTTTCGTCGCCTATTCCTTCACCGTCTCCGCCCTGAGCCATTTGGAACATACCGTCCAACCTTGTTCTAACAACCTCAAAAATAGGCAAATTATTAATTAAAAACCAAATTACAGCCAATACAACCAGTGCAATAAGCAGTTTCTTTAAAATACCGAGATTTCTCAAATATGTAAAAATAAATACTATAAAACATATTACAAGAGATATCAACGCTTTTCTTGAGCCTGTAAAAAGAATACAGGGTATACAAATAACACAACTTAATATACCAAATAATTTATTCCACTTAAGTGCTACCATGCCGAACACCGAAATAAAAACTGCAAATACACAGTTTAGACCTATGGCATTGACATTGCCGAAACCGTCTTCTAACCGCTCGCCCGATTGAAGCAAATTTTGAAATCCGTAATAACTGTAAATGTAAACGGACAACCCTATACATCCCATAACAAATGACTTCAAAATTACTTCAATATGCTTAAATTCCGAAATTACATTGCAAACCAACACCACAAGCACCAGAGAGGACCAATATCTATAAAGTGTACTTATTACCAGCCCTGTATCTGCCGGCGAAACAAACGCCGAAACTGCCATAACCAGTCCTAAAACAGAAAACGCCGTAAAAAACCAAAACCACTTTAGGTGCCTTTTAGATATACAATCCAATGTGCAAAATCCCAAACACAAGTATAAGGACAGAGATGAAATCATAGGAACAGATACCTTGGCATACTCAAAAATAATTGTACAAATTATATACACACATATAGATAAAACAGCCAATTCTTTTATACCTATTTTAAAAATAGTATTACTGCCGTTTCTACCGATTTGCGATAAATTATTACCCACGTAAAAGCCTCCGCATGATTTATTTAGTGACAGCAAGCCTTCAAAAACTCATCCCATTGCGATACAATTTTATCGCCGCTCAACCTATCATTCATTTTATATGCCTCTTCGCCAAGCAAATTACATAATTCATCATTTTCCATTAAACGAATATACCCGTTAACCAATGCTTCTTCATCGCATCTGTTTATAAGTATTCCGTTAACTTCGTTTTCAATAAGTGCCGCTGCACCGCCACCGCCGCAATCGGTTGAAACACACGGCAACCCTATAGACATCGCCTCAAGCAGGGCGTTTGGCATACCCTCAAATTCAGATGTGAGCACAAATGCCCGACATGATTTTATATAATCAAAAGGATTTGAAACATGTCCTTTAAGAATAATCTTACCCTCAGCATTGTTATCAACAATAAACTTTTCGTATTTTTCGCGGTCAGGACCTTCGCCCAATATATGAAGTTGGTAATCCGGGTGATTTTCCGAAGCCCTTAAAAAAGCCCTCATCATCATTATTTGGTTTTTTTGCCTATTATCTAGTCTTGCAACGGTAACAAAAATCTTATCCCTTTTTAAAATCGGTAAACATTTTTCGCCCGTTTCACGTATAGGATTATAAATAACCGTCTTTTTCGGTGTTATTTTTTTGAAATAATCCGAAATAACCTCAGTCTGATACACACCCGCATCGGCAAAACGGTATAAAAAATCCCGTAATTTTCTTTTCTTTAGATTTGACGGTACAGATAACGGGTCGTTACGCTCACAAACAACCACATTTGTTTTTCTTAAACACAAAGAAGCAGGAATCGCAGAAAAAGCCATTTCACAATTAAATATCACAAAAACATCGGGTGCTGTTTCCTTTAAAACCTTACGTTCTAAAGATACACGTTTTATTATATTTTTTATACCACTTCCCTCGACTATTGCATCTTTAACAGCAACATCGGGGATTATTTCATTTTCTGACGGCATACTGCCGAGAAGCATTACCGAAACATCATGTCCGCATTTCGCTAAATTTTCTGTAAGGTATCTCACTACATTCTCTGCACCGCTAAACGAAAGACGCCCTATACAAAAACAAATTTTCATACTCTTTATTAACTCCAAAAAGTTTTTTATTTGTTTACCCTATTTACTGTTTTTTGGTATAAATTCTTTAACCATAAAGGCGATTTGCCGCCTACAATATACCCCCTGAATTTCGGGAAGGACATTAACCATTTTATTTTATATAAAACCCGCAAATTCCTTGGGAAATACTTTTTCAATATTTCTTTTCGCTCTTTATTTTTCTTATCAATTCCCGATTTACTTTCCGAAACACCGCCGCCTAAATATTTGCAAACAACAGTATCTGCATACTGATATTCCTTACCTGAAAAGAATAATCTCAACTCAGCGTCGTAGTCGCCTAAAATTCGGTATTTTACATCATATAACCCTGTTTGAATTAAATCATTCCGGTTAAAAAATATGGTTTGATGGCAAAGGGGTGTGCGGTACATATAAAATTTTGTCAATACACCGGGTTGCTTATGAACTATTTTATCCCTTAAATAATTGCCGTACACCATTGACGGTTTGGACTCCTTAATTGCATTGTAAATTGTACTAAGTACAGTATTCTCGGCAAAAAGATCGCCGCAATTCATGTAAATCACATATTCACCCAAAGCCAATTTTGTTGCTTGATTCATAGCATCATAAATACCCGAATCTTTTATGGAATGCACCTTGATTCTACAGTCGTTTGGGATATTTTCGAGGGTTTTGTCATTAGAACATCCGTCTTTTACGATAATTTCAAAATTCGAAAAATCCTGATTTAACGCCGAAGTTACAGTCTTAGCGATTGTATCTTCAGCATTAAACGAAACCGTTATAATCGAAAAAAACGGTAACGGCATAAATTACCCTCCTAAAAAATCAAGTATATGCTTAACCTGTGCAACATTATTTTTATTATCTAATATAAATTTTTTACCGCTGTTTCCAAGTCCTGCTCTTTCGGATTTGGGCATATCTCCGATATACTTTATTGCTGATGCAATTTCTTCTGCATTTATTTTTTCTATCGGTACTAAATATTTAAAATATTCATCAGGTATACCGCCGATTTTTGTCGAAATAACGGGATTTCCCGATACCATATATTCAAAAATCTTTGACGGGAAACAGTATTTTGATGCTTCCTCATCGGTACTCCTCGGTGAAATAAGCATGGTTGCCTCTTTTTGCTTTTTAAGAAGTTCCATGCGTGACGGTAAATAGCCGAAATACTTTATTTTGTCATCGTTCTTCGCTATTTCTTCAATAATAGGCACTGCGTTTCCGTCACCTGTAAGCCAAAGTTCATATGAATCATCAAGAAGGCTCACTGCATTAAGCAATTCACGTACTCCGTAACGCAAATCGAGAACACCCGAATACATCACACTTTTTTTGTCATTTTCCTTTTTCGGCTCGTCCAAGGTGATAATCGACGGGTCATATGACCCTTCCATTACTATGTACTGACCGTCTGAAAGTTTTAAAAACTCTGCCATATGTTTTGAATAAAGCACGTACTTATCAACCGACCGCTGATATTTTTTAATATTTTGCCAATCAATTCTTTTTAAGAATTTTTTAAGACGGCTCATATTCATATCCATATACTGAGGCAGGTCGGGGACAATCAAACAAATTTTAGCGCTCGGTATAATTTTTTTAACCTCTGCCGCCGCTGCCATAAATCTGCTTGCCATTTGATAGACAAAAACCGTAACTTCTTCGTTTTTATTATCTTTAGCCCATTTTTGGGCGGCCTTTTTCATGGCATTTTTTTTAGATAAAATATTTATATATTTTAAATTGCTGTATCCTATGAAACAATCATTTGAACGGCCTGTTCTCGACCAGTTGCCATTATCAATTCGTTTTATCGGATATTCGGGATAGGGTGGTATATTAGGACAGTTTATTGAATCACATTCGACACCTACGGCATCGAGTCCTGTAATAAGTGAATCATTAGAAACAGAGTCGGACAATATTTTGCCGCCGTTCTGCAATATAAAATTTTTATTTTCCGGCGAATTTCCAACACCTATCCACAAATATTTCATAATTTACTACCCTTAAATATTCTTTATGACCTCAACCCATTTAGATGTTCCTATCTCACGTGTGAGGTTATCCATTATATATTTTCTGCCGTTTTTGCCTTTTTCCCCGATAAAATCGCGGTTTTCATACATTTCAAAGATTGCTTTTTTCAAAGCATCTTTATCGTCGGCCTGAACACAAATTCCACAGTCGGCTTCGGTTATAACCCTATCAAGTTCAAAACCCTTATCAAATGATGCAATTACAGGCCTTTCGGCAGACATTATACTCCATGTTTTACTCGGCACCGAATTGTTACCGACACCCGACTTTGAAATTATAAGACCGCAGTCGCCAAGGCTAAAGACCTCGGAAATTTTTTCGTACTCTTGAAACGGAAGCATTATAATGTTATTTATGTTTTCTTTCTTCACGCGTTCTTCGACATATACTCTCGCGGCACCGTCGCCGACCAATATAAACCCTATTTCAGGCATACCGAGTAGTTCCTCAGCAACCTCTAAAAGCATATCCATATTTTGTGTATGCCCTATATTTCCGCTGTAGCAGACATAAAATTTACTGCGGTCAATACCATACGTGTCAAATAAAGAATTATTTTCCCGTTCGACCGCTTTAACCGATTTTGTATCGGCCCAGTTTCGAATAACTGATATTTTATCCGTTGGCACATTTTTACTCAATAAATTTTTCTTGAAATCTTCGCTTATAACAACTATTTTATCGGCATATTCGTACGTTTTTTTCTCAACCGCACTGCCTATTTTCCAAATTAGCGAACCTTTTTTGGTCATTTTTGTATAAACTAAAGAATCGGGAAAAATATCCTGTAACGAATAAACAAAAGGACACTTTATTTTTTTGGCAAGTTTTCCCGCCAACATTCCTTGCGTCGGCGGTGTGCTTGCACAAAAAATCAAATCAATATCTTTATATTTTTTTCCTATCATATATTCGCGTACATTGCACCACAAATATCTAAATGCACGTATTATTGGATTTTTCCCCTCTTTGGATGCAAGGAAACGGCGAACATTCACCTGTCCGTTATATAAATTTTCAAATTTTAATCCTTTATACTTTTCGGCAACCTCTTTTGATACACCTCTTGTTGGTATAGGGCATATAACATCAACGGTATGACCGTCTTTTACAAACGCTTCAATAATATCATTTTCAAGATATGTAAAAGGTGTTGACTCGGGATTAAAATATGCATCTAAAAATAAAATTTTCATTCCTTAACCCCTATACCTGTACTCAAACATTTTTCTGCCTTCGCTCGTTTCAAATTCACGTTCTAATATAAATCCGTTTTTACGGTAAAAACGGTTTGCAACGTCATTGTTTTCCGCATCGGTTTCAAGCGTTATATATTCATATTTATCAAAATCAACCTGTGATTTAAAGTAGTCAATAAGCATAGATCCTACACCTTTTGATTTTGAATTCGGTTCTACACCTATAGACGCCAGTTCAATATACTTTTCATCGCGTTTGGTTTCACTCGGTTTTAAAAACGCCCGTACCAAACGCATAAAAATCTTAGGTTTTCTGAAAAAAGCACCAAGACTGTACCACGCAAACAGTATCAGTCTTTTCTTTATCATATATTTATAAAGACCGCTGAGTTCACCCGAATATGCGAGAAAACCGACAGGTTTATCCTCATCGAAAGCAACCAAAATGCCTGACTCTTTATACTCTAAATACGAGCGGTACATAAGTTTTAAAAACTTCGGTCCCATAAAGGTTAAGAAAAAACCTGTAAACGTATCCATATGAATGGAAACTATATTATTGATTATATTTTTTTCTGTACTTTCAATTCTTCTAATCAACATTTACAGTCCACCTTGCTTTTACATAGTATCCGCTTTTTCTTTTTTGATTGACGCTACAAACTCCGCTTCACCAACCACATCTTCTTTATAATACTTACCAAGCACTGCAAGTACAGTCTTGAACATTGTCGCAATCTCTCCAAAAAACGTAAAATTTTCAATACTTTTCAAATTATAATACATTTTACCGGGAAGAACATTTTCCACGTAAGCATCATCTATATTATCGGCACCTACAAGCAACTGCTCTTCATCTTTATACAAAATACTTGCTTCCGATGTGACACCTGCGGGAAGAAGAAGGGTTGCCATCATGATAGGTTCGTACCTGTCAACGTACTTCTTAACCTCCGGCCGTGTGCCGACAAAAGTCATATTGCCGAAAAAAACATCTATAAGTTGGCTAAACTCATCAAGTCGGCACTTACGAATAAAACCGCCTACTCTTGTAACACGTGCATCATTCTTAGCAGTAACTAAACTGCCTTTTTTATCAGCGTTATTTACCATTGTTCTGAATTTATGTATTTTAAAACATTTTCCATACGCCGTTACACGTTCCTGCCTGTAAAAAACGGGACCACTTGAATCAATTTTTATGACAATAGCCAAAATCAAAAACACAGGAAAAAGAACAATAAGCATTACTGCCGAAACAATAATATCAAACAAACGCTTCAAAAACAAACTGAACTTCTTCTTACAAAGAATATCATAATAATACCGAACCTCTTCAGTTTGCATTTCCGCAGGCAAATCATCCCATTTTCTCATTTAAATATCTACCCTTACCTTCTGTTACTTATGTCATATATACTCTTTAATAATCCTGCAATAATTATCAATCACATACTGCACTTCTTTATCAGTAAGCCTTGTATGAAGCGGCAGTGTAATTTCGTTTTCATAACGGGCATATGCATTAGGATAATCCTTAATGTCAAATCCCAAATTCTTATATGCCGTATGCATAGGCAACGGTTTATAATGGACATTGCAGACAACACCTGCTTCTGCCATTTTAATAATAATCTCTCTACGCTCTTCATCGGTTACACCCGGAACCCTTGTTATGTAGAGATGTCCGCTTGAGGTGTAGTTATCGGTGTAGTGATTAAGCACCTCAATACCGTGCGGTTTTAAAGCAGCATCATACATTTGTATGATTTCTTTTCTGCGTTTAAGCATTTTAGGATAACGGTCAAACTGAGCGAGTCCTATAGCCGCCGCTATGTCGGTCATATTACATTTATACCATGTACCGACAATGTCATATTCCCAAGCACCAAGTTGAGTTTTTGCCAGTGCATCCTTAGATTGACCGTGTAAAGTTAAAAGCATCGCCTTCTTATACAACTCTTCATCGTCAACACCGTCAATGTGTTTCCAAACCATGGCACCGCCTTCGGCAGTTGTGAAATTCTTTACCGCATGGAAACTGAAATTTGTAAAATCGGCAATACTGCCCACCTTTTTACCGCATAAAGTCGCACCAAATGCGTGTGCGGCATCGTCAACAACGGCAACTCTGCCGAGTTTTTCCTGAATTTTATTATTGGGTTTAAAGATATGTTTCTTACTTTCTGCAATAGATAAAATGCGGTCATAATCACAAGGGATACCGCCTAAATCAACAGGAATAATAGCCTTGGTTTTTTCGGTGATTGCATTTTCCAAAGCATCATAATCCATTTCCAAACTGTCTTTCTTGCAGTCAACCATGACAACTGTTGCACCTACATGACAAATAACAGACGCGGTAGCAGTATATGTATATGCAGTAGTTAT
>JAZNLA010000028.1:0-19224 GCA_045578845.1 Acutalibacteraceae bacterium
GGTTCAGCCTTTTCATAAATAACGGGATTAACGGTTGCGGCAAAGGTCATATCGGTACAAAAAACCTTATCTCCTGCTTTTACACCGGCAAGTTTTATAGCCAAATGAAGAGCCGATGTACCGCAAGACAATGCAACTGCATATTTACATCCCAACTTTTCAGTTGCAAGTCGTTCAATCTCGTTAATATTTTCGCCAATAGTTGACATCCAATTGGTTTCATACGCTTCCAAAACATACTTAATTTCATCACCGTGCATAGTCGGTGATGAAAGCCAAACCTTTTTTTGAAACGGATTGAAATTCTTTGTCATTTTAAATTCCTCAATCTTACTAAAATCAAAAATTACCGATAACTGAATAAACATTATAATTCAAAGTAAATTATACTATAACTTTTAAAAAAAATCAACATTATAATAGCAAATTTAGATATTATTATAAAAATTATTTAATATTTACATTAAATCTAATATTTTTAATTATTTATTCCTTTTTTAGTTTTATTAAACCGGTAATAATTAATGACAGCGTTGATATAACATAAATTTTTACACATAAATAATACACGATTTAAGGGTTAAAATCCTCAAATCGTGCTTAATTACGGCTCTGCAGACATATTGTAAATCGTGGCAAATGTACACAATAATTAATCATTATCCGATTATATTATCAGCATAGCATCTCCGAAGCTTACGGCATATAGGATGCCGTAAGAATGAATATTTAATAATGAATAATGAATAATTTTGGTGTCGGCTTTGCCGACATTATATAAACTCGTGCCGCAGGCACACATTAATTATTCATTCTTCACTATTCATTTTTCATTTGCTCATCCTTTATAGGATGAGCATTGCATCACCAAATGAAAAAAATCTGTACTTTTCTTCTACTGCGTGACGGTATGCATTCATAGTAAGGTCATAACCTGCAAAAGCACTGACTAACATTATGAGAGTACTTTCGGGCAGATGGAAATTAGTCACAAGTCCGTCCATAACCTTAAATTCATAACCGGGATAAATAAAAATGTCGGTATCGTCACTGCATTCCGTCAATTCACCGTTTCTTGCGGCACTTTCAACCGTTCTGCATGATGTTGTGCCGACACAAATCACCCTGCCGCCGTTTGCCTTGGTCTTATTTATAAGGTCGGCAGTTTTTTGCGATATGAAATAGTGTTCAGAATGCATTTTATGGTCGGTTATATCGTCTGCTTTCACAGGTCTAAACGTACCTAAACCGACATGAAGTGTAACAAAACCTATATTTACGCCTTTTTCTTTAATTTTTTCGATGTATTCATTTGTAAAATGCAGTCCTGCAGTCGGTGCGGCAGCAGAGCCGATTTCGTGCGAATAAACTGTTTGGTAACGTTCTTTGTCCTCTAACTTCTCGGTAATATAAGGCGGTAACGGCATTTGTCCTACCCTATCTAAAATATCGTAAAAAACGCCGTCATAACTAAACTTTACAATTCGGTTGCCGTCTTCGGTAGTATCAATAACTTCGAGTGAAAGTTCTGTGCCGAAATTAAATATTTTACCTATTTTGGCTTTTTTGCCGGGACCCGCAAGACACTCCCAAGTATCATTGGAAATTTGTTTAAGTAAAACAAACTCTACAACCGAGCCTGTATCACGTCTTGTGCCGAAAATTCGTGCAGGTAAAACCCTCGTATCGTTCATTATCAGGCAATCGCCCTCACGCAGATAATCCAATAGGTCGGTAAACTTTTTATCGCTGTATGTATTGCCATTTTTATCAATCGCCAACAACCTCGATGATGTTCTCGGTTCAATAGGTGTTTGAGCAATCAGTTCCTTAGGCAAATCGTAATAAAAATCACTTTTTTTCATAAATATCACCGTTTAATCACAAAATCTCTTAACTTGCGTAAAATATGTTTGACAAATAAGTTGCATAAATGTATAATCAATAAGATAAAACATTAATTAAGTGTTATTATATTTCAATTTATACCAATTATCAACACTTTTTTAAATTCATTGTCAAAGGTGGTACATAATATATGAAAAAATATAATGTGGGAATTATCGGTGCAACAGGTATGGTAGGCCAGCGTTTTATTACTCTGCTTTCCGACCATCCATGGTTTAATATCACCGTTTTAGCCGCAAGCGGCAGAAGTGCAGGCAAAACCTATACTGAGGCCGTTGGCAACCGTTGGGCTATGAAAAACGAAATTCCTCAAAATGTAAAAAATATGATTATCATGGACGCCGAAGCCGATATCAAAAATATCACCTCGGCAGTTGATTTTGTTTTCTGTGCCGTAAACATGAAAAAAGACGAAATCAAGGCTTTGGAAGAAAACTATGCCAAACATGAGTGCCCTGTTATTTCCAACAACAGTGCTCACAGAGGTACTAAAGATGTTCCCATGATTATACCCGAAATAAATGCCGACCACACCGATATCATTGCCGCACAAAAGAAAAGGCTCGGCACTAAAAAAGGGTTTATTGCAGTTAAATCCAACTGTTCACTTCAAAGTTACGTACCCGCACTTTATCCTTTATCGGCTGACTTTGGCGTAGAAGATGTTTTGGTATGTACCTACCAAGCCATTTCGGGTGCAGGTAAAACATTTGAAACATTCCCCGAAATCGTTGATAACGTTATCCCTTATATCGGCGGCGAGGAAGAAAAAAGCGAACAGGAACCTCTTAAAATTTGGGGTAAAGTAAACGGTGATGTTATCGAAAATGCCGAAAAACCTCACTTCACCGCACAATGCTTACGCGTTCCCGTTTCAGACGGTCATATGGCCGCTGTTTTCGTAAGATTTAACAAAAAACCCACCAAAGAGCAAATTCTTAAAAAATGGCAAAACTATTCAGGTGCCGCTCAAGAATTAAATCTTCCCAGTGCACCTAAACAATTTATACACTACTTTACCGAAGATAATATGCCTCAAACCAAACTCCAGCGTGACCTTGAGGGCGGTATGGCTATCTCGGTCGGCAGACTTCGTGAGGACACACAGTATGACTACAAATTTGTATGTCTTTCACACAACACACTCCGCGGTGCTGCAGGCGGCGGCGTTTTACTTGCCGAACTTCTTTGTGCCAAAGGTTTTTTTGACTAATTTATATTTAGGAGTAGTTTTATGAAAAAAAGAATTTTTACCGGATGTGCAACCGCACTTGTTACTCCGTTCAATGACGACTGTTCGGTAAACTACCAAAGACTTCGTCTTCTTATTGAAGAACAGATTGCAGGCGGTGTTGATGCACTTGTTATCTGCGGAACTACCGGCGAATCTGCTACACTTGATAATGATGAACATATCAAGGTTTTAACAGAGGCTGTTTCAGCTGCCAACGGCAGAGTTCCCATTATTGCAGGTACCGGCAGTAACGATACTATGTATGCCGCTCAACTTTCTCAGCATGCAGAATCTTTAGGTGTTGACGGTTTGCTTATGGTAACACCCTACTATAATAAAACATCTCAAAACGGTCTTCTTAACCACTATTTCTATGTTGCCGACCGCGTTAAGACACCTATTATTCTTTACAATGTTCCCAGCCGTACAGGTACTGCCATTAAACCCGAAACATATAAGGAACTTGCCAAGCACGAAAATATCGTTGCCATTAAAGAAGCAAACGGTGATATTTCCGCTATTGCAAAAACCATGAGCCTTTGTGCCGGTGAACTTGACCTTTACTCAGGTAACGACGACCAAATCGTTCCCATTATGTCACTCGGCGGTATAGGCGTAATCTCGGTACTTTCCAATATACTTCCAAAAGAAACCCACAATATTTGCGAGGAATTCTTGAAGGGTAACACCGAAAAAGCAAGAGATATGCAACTTAAATATGTAAGTCTTATCAATGCTTTGTTCAGCGATGTCAACCCTATCCCCGTAAAAGAGGCAATGAACTTAATGGGTATGGGTATGGGTCCGTTGCGTATGCCTTTGGCACCTATGACCGACAATGCAAGAGAAGCACTTAAAGCAGAACTTATTAAACACGGACTTATTAAATAATTTATATTTACAGGACTAATAAAATGACAGATATTATTCTTAACGGTTGCAGCGGAAAAATGGGCAAGGCCGTTACATCTTGTGTAAGCGAAAGAAACGATTGCAGAATTGTATGCGGTGTTGACCTTAATACCGAGGCTGACCGCGATTACCCTATTGTTTCTAAAATCAAAGAGGCTGAAAAAGGCGATGTTATAATTGACTTTTCTCACCCATCTTCCCTGCCAGCACTTTTAGAGTACGCCGTAACAACCAAAACACCCGTTGTTTTTGCAACTACCGGTTTAAGCGACGCCGATATAGATAACATAAAAGAAGCAGCAAAGGTTATACCCGTATTTTTCACATTCAATATGTCCCTTGGCATTAACCTATTGTGTTCGCTTGCTGTTACTGCATCAAAAATACTCGGTGAACAATACGATGTTGAAATTGTCGAAAAACATCACAATCAAAAAATCGATGCACCGAGTGGAACTGCCATTATGCTTGCAAATGCAGTAAATAACGCTAATAACGGAAAATATGAATATACTTATGACCGCCACTCAAAACGCGAAAAAAGAAACAAAAATGAAATCGGACTTCACGCTGTAAGAGGCGGCACTATCGTCGGTGAACATGAAGTTATATTTGCCGGCCGAGATGAAGTTGTCACTCTTTCTCACTCAGCATATTCTAAGGAGGTTTTTGCAGTAGGTGCCGTTAACGCCGCACTGTTTATTGCGAATTTAACCCCCGGTCTTTACGATATGGCCGACCTAATTAAGAATAAATAAAATTAAAATCCCGAAGTAATACTTCGGGATTTTTTATACACATATCTTTTCCAAAGAAAAATCTTTAAGTTTACCTATATAAACCGTTTCAACATCTGGAAGTTTTAAAAAACTCATGGGATGCACGATTTCCTCCAATTCATCAGCACCATCAATATTATGTTCTTTAAGCATATATTTCACATATTCCGAACAGTAAAAACCGTTTTTTGATTTATGGGATATATTAAGTGCCGCAAGATATAGACCTAAATAATTATATTTATAACTTTTTCTTTCTTTTACCATATTATCAATATGTTCGCACATACAAGTATAATCATCGGTAGAAATGGGAACTTTTATCACTATAACTTCGGTATTATAAAAACGTTTAAAGGTACCGTAATTTGCCGATTCATTGACAAACCCGCCAATAAAAGGATTATAAGCATTTAGTCTGCCAAAAGAATACATAATATGTAGGTCCTCGTACGGTGTTATAGAGGCATGGCTGTAATCTTTATGAGTAAGGAATTTAATTATACGTGCCAAAACAGTGCCGGTATAACTTATTACAATATAAACGGATTTGTTTTCGTTACTCATAACCACACCTCCAAAAAATAATATATTAAATTATACAATATATTCATAGTTATTTCAATAATAATTTAATTTTCTTTAGTTGGTTATTTATCACAATCTCTCTTGACATGAACCGTTTATAATGATATAATCAATGTCGGTTTACAGGTACAAATACCTACTGCCTGTTATAATATCATACTCGCGGGTGTGGCGGAATTGGCAGACGCGCTAGACTTAGGATCTAGTGTCACGCACGTGCAGGTTCAAGTCCTGTCACCCGCACCAACGAAAAAGTCACCTGATGTAAATCGGGTGACTTTTTCGAATGAATATTGAATATTGAAATCGCTTAACTGATGTTAAGCGATTTATTCTGATAATAAAAATTATTGAGTATCAATTTGTCTACAATCTTAAAAAATTAATCAATTAGGTATTACATATTTTGCAGTGACATACCCTTTTTCACGAATACCATCAACAACATCGCCAAGTACCGCAGTATTAGTCTTTGATATTGCATGAATAAGATAAATTGCACCGCCGTGTGCATCATTTAGCATTTTTTCTTTAGCATAGGTTTCTTCCGGCTGATTTTCAGTATCCCAATCCATATATGCAAAACTCCACAGCATAGACTGATAACCCAAACTTTGAGTTACGGCCAGTGACCGTTCGGAATATTCACCCATAGGCGGGCGGAACAGATACATTTCGTAACCGTATTTTTCCTTAATAAAATTATGCAAATCCATAATTTCACTTTTCATTTGTTCAACGGTAAGCGACGGCATCGACTTATGCTTTACCGAGTGATTACCAAGCACATGACCCTCATCAATTATCCTTTGAACGATTTTAGGCGATGATTTGCAATAAGATTTGGTGACAAAAAACACGCCCTTAGCATTCTTTTCTTTTAATACATCAAGGATTTTTTCGGTGTAACCGTTTTCATATCCTAAATCAAATGTAAGATATATATTTTCGGATTTCGGAGCAATAAAAACAGCGTCATATTTGCCGAATTTACTTTGAGCCCATGTAGCACCGGTAGGTCGGTTGTCTTTATCTTTATTCACACCGTGTCCATAGCCGCGAAGGGTGTTATCAAGGCTCATAAACTCATCGTCTTCATAACTTCCGCCTTGCACACCGACACCACTCTCAGGTACAGAAGACTCTACCTGTGACTCTGACTGTATACTGCTTGACTCTACACTGCTTGTCCCGCTACTGCTATTCACATCAACTGACTCGGTTTCAAGAGAACTGTCGGTAGTTTGCGTGTAACTCGAATTATCGACAGCACCGCCAAAACAACCTGTAAACAAAAACAGTATTAAAATAAAAAGCGATAAAATTTTAATAAATTGTTTCAATTAAAAACACCACCTTTATATATTTTCCCCTTAAGTTTAATATATCATTTAAAAGTATTCTATTCAAGTTACAATTCCTTAATAAATAAAACGTCTGTCAAAAAGACAGACGTTTTTTATTAAAGTATTATGCAAATAAGACCGCTGCAGCCTTCGTTGATTACCCTTTCCAAAGTTTCCTGCAACCTCATTCTTGCATCAGACGGCATACGCGACAGTTTTGTGTGTAACCCTTCATTTACAAGTTCGTGCAATGATTTGCCAAATATATTCGAGTCCCAAATTTTAGTTGGTTCTTCCTCAAATTCGTTAAGCAGATACATAACCAAGTCTTCGCTCTGTTTTTCACTTCCCACAATCGGCGAAACTTCGGTAGTAATGTTTGCTTTCATCATATGGATTGACGGTGCCGATGCACGAAGCCTAACCCCGTATCTTCCGCCTTGTTTGACAATTTCCGGCTCTTCCAAAGACAGTTCGTCAATTTCGGGCATTACAATTCCGTAACCGGTTGCCTCAACCTCGTCGAGTGCATTTTTAAATCGGTAGTATTCCTTTTTAATTTCAGCAAACTCAATTATTTCCCGCATAAGTTGTTGCTCGTTATTTATATCAACACCGGTTGATTCCTTTAAACACTCATAGAAAAGTTTGCGGTCAATGTCGGCTACAACCGTCGCACTTCCGTCACCCAAATAAACCTTATCAACAGTACTGTATATTATATTTTCGCACTGTGACAATTTTTTTGCAAATGCTGAAATATGCGAAACCTTAGAAAGGTCGTTTGCACAAGACAAAACTGCAGAATAAAGTGTCTTTTGCAACGGATGTTCACTGTCAAGTGCTGTAATCCACATAGGCAGTTTTATCTTTAATTCCTTTACGGGGAACTCATATAAAAGTTCCTGCAAAATACTGTTAATATCGCTTTCACTAAGTTCTAAGCAATTAATTGTTTTAACCGCTACCGAATATTTATCACGAATTTCCTCTGCAACCTTTAAAGCACTTTCAGACTGCGGATACATGCTATTAACAAGTACTATAAAGGGTTTATTTATCTCTTTTAGTTCTGATATAACCCTTTCTTCCGCTTCAGCGTATTCTTCCCTCGGGATTTCACTGATACTGCCGTCGGTAGTAATAACAAGTCCTATGGTTGAATGTTCTGTAATAACCTTTTTAGTACCAAATTCAGCCGCCATATTAAAAGGTACCGGCTCTTCAAACCAAGGTGTCATTACCATTCTCGGGTCGTCGTTTTCTATGTATCCGAGTGAACTCGGCACAATGTACCCAACGCAATCAATAAGTCTTACGTTCATAGACAGAGCATCATCAAGACTGATTTCCACACCTTTTTCGGGCACAAACTTCGGCTCAGTAGTCATAATTGTTCTGCCTCCAGCCGATTGCGGAAGTTCGTCATTTGCACGTTCTCTCGAATAATCGCTCGTAATATTGGGAATTACGAGAGTGTCCATAAACTTTTTTATAAAGGTCGATTTTCCCGTTCTTACAGGTCCTACTACGCCAATATAAATATCACCACCGGTGCGGTCGGCAATATCCTTATAAATATCAGTATTTGTCATATGCATTCCTCCGAGTTTTATAGGTCTTTTTCTGCTTCATAATATGAACGAAAAAATGCTATTATGACAAATATTTTTACACGCCCGAAAAATCAAAAAGCGGTATAAAATCCTCACTGCCGCTTGTCAGTTGCTGACAATAAACGGTTTCAATATTTGAATTTACCGCGAACAATAATAATTTTTTATGTTCTAAAATAGATAATTTTCTGTTTATTTCAGGGTAATCATCCAAATTCCCGCAAGGGACATACTGGCTCATTAAACTTAAAGCGGCATTGGGTACATTTTGCTCGACAAACTCTATTACCCTTTTTGCCTCGTATAAATTATGCGGCAAGCAAAGGTGACGTACAATAAGACCTTTGGTCATAATATTGTTTTCACTGAACGTATTTTCTTTTATATGTTCCCCTACCGTTTTTATTGCTTTTTTTGCGACATATGGATAATCGGCGGCACCGGAATATTTTAATGCCTTTTGCGGGTTTATATATTTTAAATCAAGCAAAAAAACATCGGCAAACTCTAGTGCCGACTTTATTGCAGTTTCGCTCTCATACCCGCTCGAATTAAAGACAATAGGGATATTCGGTTTATATATTTCCAATGCCTTTTTTATGGCAAGCATGTAATGTGTCGGGTTGACAAGGTTGATATTTTCGGCACCTTTTTGTTCTAATTCTTTAAAAATTTCTGCAAGGCGTTCTACCGTAATCATTTTACCTTTATTTTCATGCGAAATCTCTCTGTTTTGACAGAAAACACAGGACAGAGAACACCCGCTGAAAAACACCGTACCCGAGCCGTTTTTACCGCTGATACAAGGCTCCTCCCAAAAGTGAAGTGCAGACCTTGCAACAACGGGGTTAAGCGGCATTTTACAATATCCGCATTTATTTTCGGTTTCAGTTCTTTTAGCACCGCATTTTCTTGGACAAAGACTGCAAATCATTTTTACACTTCCCTTTTCTTAGATTTTTCACTTCGTCACCGCCGAAATACAGTAATACAGTAGTATTGGGTATTAACATACACGAATTAAAAACATCGGCCAATGTCCACATTATACCACCGCCTACACAGTTTGACAATGGTATAAAACCTATAAAAAATATTATGTAGATATATTTTATAAATTTTTCTTTTGACAAAAATTCCAATGCCTTAATACCGTAAAACGACCATCCGACTATTGATGCAAAAGCGAACAAATAAGCAGACAGACTGAGTGCTTTTAGTCCAAACTGTCCAAAGGTGGAATTGAAAATTTCACAAACAAGCGTAAACGGGTCCGTAATTTTACCGCTTAAATAGATATTCGACGAAAGAATACTAAGTGCCGTCAAACTGCACACAACTATTGTATCAATGAAAACTTCCACTATTCCCCAACAACCCGCCGTATGTGGGTCGGTATCGGCAGCAGAACAGTGTGCTATAGGCGAACTGCCCATGCCTGCCTCATTAGTAAAAAGTCCTTTCATTACGCCAATCCTTACTGCAGAACTTAAAACACTTCCGCAAAATCCGCCCACAATAGTTTTAAAACCGAATGCACCTTTAAATATACTCAAAACGGCATTTGGTAAATTTCTTATATTAACCATGATAATTAAAACCGTGGCGAGTACATAAAACGCCGCCATTATAGGCACTAAAACCGCCGAAAAATTTTGATACAATTTATCCTTGCCGAGCAGAATAATTGTCAGTAACGGCAATGTAAACAATGTTACGGGCAAAACATCAATATTAAACCCTAACCTTAAAAATTCATACATTGACTTTGCCTGTACCAAATTACCCGCAAAAAGCGAAGCCGCCACAACCGATACAGCAAATACAGTGCCGAAAATTTTAAGTTTTCCTTTGCAATAAGACCTAATAACATACATAGTGCCGCCGCAAGTTCTATCTTCACTGCGTGCTTCTTTAACCGAAATATAAATTTCAGCATATTTAGTTATCATACCGATAACACCTGTTAACAAAAGCCAAAAAACGGCACCTGCACCGCCTATTAAAATAGCGGCAGATACGCCTATAATATTACCTATACCTATTGTACTTCCAAGTGCTATAGACATTGCCTTAAAACCTTCAAGGCTTTTTGTATTAATTAGTTTTCCAACCGTTTCTTTCCAAACCGATTTAAACATTACAATTTGAAAAAATCCCGATTTTACACTCAAAAATCCACCGCAAACGCCCAGTAAACAAGCACAAAAAAACATAAGCAAAGCCATATTATCACCCAAAAAATACTATTCTTGAAACATTAACAATATAACAAAAGACCGCTAATACAAGCGGTCTTAAATGTTAAGTTTTCTCTTTTTGAGGTTTTACAATAACGGTAGTAATCGGTGCGGTATTTCTCTTTACCACAACCTTATCGTAATACTTTTTAAACGAAACTCTGCCTAAAAATTTATTCCCGCAAGACTTACAAGAAAATTCCGCCCTAAAAGACTGACCTTTAAAGGCAAATGGCGTTAACCTCATAGCCTCGCCGCCGCATTTATCACAGTTAAACTCCAATTTCTTGCGATTTATTAAAGGACTGCTTAAATCCTTGATTATATATGCTTTAAAGGTAAGTCTGGAATAATAATCCGGTGCCGTAGTATCAACAACATATTCACGCAAACGCTTTTGAGCATAAACTTTCTTTAAAATCTCAGCACAGAGCAAACTGTCATCTAATGCCCTGTGAAGTCCTATTCCGTCAATGGGAATACCCAAAAGCAACGCGGCATTAGCAACCGAAATTTGAGAAGTAATGCTATGTCCTTTGGCAATCATTTCATTTTGGGTATACTTTTGCAGGTCTATATACTTATAAATAAAAGGGATTTTATTTTTATGTGTGCGGAGTCTGAAATTTTCAAGTAAAACGTATAAATCCGAATTACTCCATGTTAAAGTTACTGCTTCATTTCCTGCCCAGTCAGTATATAGTTTCACAGCCTCTTGAAAGGTCATGCCGTTTTTAAGCATCTCCTCGGTTGATATGTTAGTAAGACGCTGAAACCTGCTGCTTAACTTTTTAGTAAAGGTCGAGCGGATAAGAGCACTGAATCTTGAAATTTCATTAAGATTTTCGTCTAATTTAACCGCACCTATCTCAATAAGTTCGTTAAAATAGTTACCGTTAATTTTCTTAAATGTCGTGTTCCACTCGTTATCAAGTATAATATATTCCATTACTTTTTAAGTTTGCTTTCAGCCTTCATGCGGGCTTCTTTGCTCAAAATACGCTTTCTAAGGCGAATATTTTCGGGTGTGATTTCAACAAGTTCGTCGGATTTAATAAACTCCAGCGACTGCTCGAGGCTTAAAATCGACGGTGGTGTTAGTTTTAAAGCGTCGTCAGAGCCAGCGGCACGCATATTTGTAGCGGCTTTTTTCTTACAAACATTGCAAACTATATCCTCATTTTTCGGATTTTCACCGATAATCATGCCCTCATATACAGGCACACCGGGGCCTATAAAAAGTTTACCGCGTGATTGTGTATTAAACAGACCGTAGCCGGTCGATTCACCCGATTCGTGAACGATAATAGAGCCGGTCATACGGTTTTCAATATCTCCTCTATATTCCTCGTAACCATGGAATATATGGTTCATAATGCCGTTACCGTTAGTATCGGTCATAAACTGCGAACGGTAGCCGATAAGACCGCGTGCAGGAATTAAAAATTCTAAATGACTCAGTCCTGTTTCGCGTGTACCCATATTTTGAATATCGGCATGACGTGTACCGAGTCTTTCCATAACCGAGCCGACATATTCTTCGGGCACTTCAATCATAAGCAGTTCAATAGGTTCCAGTAATTTACCGTCTTTATCGTGTTTGTAAATAACCTCAGGCGGTGAAACTTGAAACTCATAGCCTTGTCGACGCATGGTTTCAATAAGGATAGACAAGTGAAGTTCACCGCGTCCCGAAACCTTAAATGTATCGGCCGAGTCGGTTTCTTCAACCTTCATACTAACATTGGTTTCCACCTCTTTAAAAAGGCGGTCGCGAAGATTTCTTGAGGTAACAAACTTGCCTTCCTTACCCGCAAAGGGTGAATTATTTACCATAAAGTTCATGGAAATTGTAGGCTCGTCAATCTTAACAAAAGGCAACGGCTCAATGCAGTTGGGGTCGCAAACCGTTTCGCCGATATTAAGGTCGGTAATACCCGCAACCGATACAAGTTCACCAAACGGTGCTTCTTCAACCTCAGTTCTTTTTAAGCCCTCAAAAAGGAAGAGTTTAGATATTTTAACATTGGTAGTAGTTCCGTTTTCATGACATAGTGCAACGTTTTGACCAACCTTTAAACTTCCTCTTTCAATTCTGCCGATACCTATTCTGCCGATATAATCATCATAGTCGATATTAGAAAAAAGTACCTGTGTAGGACCTTCGGCATCACCGTTCGGTGCGGGCACTTCGCTTACAATAGTATCGAAAAGCGGTCTTAAATCCGTACCTTTTTCGTCTGCTAAAAGTGAAGCATAACCGTCACGGCCCGAAGCGTATACAACGGGAAACTCAATCTGTTCGTCATCAGCACCGAGTTCAATAAACAAATCCAAAACCTCGTCGATAACTTCATTAGGTCTTGCCATGGGACGGTCGATTTTATTAACGACAACTATGGGCTTTTTGCCGAGATTTAATGCTTTTTTCAGTACAAAACGGGTTTGAGGCATACAGCCTTCAAACGCGTCAACAAGCAGAACAACACCGTCAACCATCATCAAAATACGCTCAACTTCACCGCCGAAGTCCGCGTGTCCCGGTGTATCAACAATATTTATTTTAACATCATTATAAATAACACTTGTGTTTTTAGAAAGTATGGTAATTCCGCGTTCTCTTTCAAGGTCGTTAGAGTCCATAACACGCTCTGCAACCTGTTCATTTTGACGGAATGTACCGCTTTGTTTAAGCATTTGGTCAACCAAGGTTGTCTTACCGTGGTCAACGTGAGCAATAATCGCAATATTTCTGATACTGTTTGCCGACTGCATAAATATCTACTTCCTTTATATTTTTAACCAGTATATTATAGCAAATTATCAGTAAATACACAAGATTTTTTTAGTCGAAATTTCGCAAAATTAACACTTATCTTTTGTGATAAATATATATAAAAAAAATAAATCTTTACTTTTTGAATGAAGTATGTTATATTTATGAGCATAAACTCAAAAAGGAAGTCTTCCAATGCAAACACAAACAAAAGCAAATAAACTTAAAGGTTTTTTAAAATCATTTACGCCGTATCAAATTACATATTTAATAACGGCAACCGTATTGGTTATTGTTATGACCGCCGTCTTCCCCGATTTATTTATCGACCAAGAATACAGAGGAAGTACGGTTCTTATAATTTTTTGTATTATGGACGCTATTTCAAATCCTGTTTGCGAACTGCTGATTGCAAAACAAAGCAAGTGGAATTTCATTGTAAGCGTACTATTTGTTGAAGTTTCGGAAATAGTCATATGCTTAATACTAGGTTGGTACGCTACGGCATTTGTAACTCTTCTTTTTTGGATACCTATTGATATTATAAGTTTTATAAAATGGCATAAACATCCGGACAAAAATGATGATAATTTAACCGTTGTAAAACGATTAAAGCCATGGCAGACAGCACTTATGACACTTGGAATTGTCGCTTTTGGTCTTGGTATCGGAACATTACTTACATATATCCCCGGTGCCGCTGACAGTTACTTAGATGCATTTGCAGCGGCGGTAGGTATGGCAAACGGCATTTTACTTTTATTCCGTTACAGTGAACAGTGGATTGCATGGCTCATAACCGTTATAATCACCATTTTCTTAGATATTTCGGGCGGTATGTATATTCTGCTCATAACCGAAGGTGCAATGCTTATAAACACAATTTACGGTATGGTGAAATGGTACAATTATACCAAAAAGGACAACCTAATTCATAAATAGAATAATATTATGATTACTATTAAATAAGGCGATTTCAAGAAAATCGCCTTATTTAAAAAAATTGATGTAAAATTAAATTTAAGTATTGACAAATCATAATGCTTTTGTTATAATGCATTAGTCGTCAATGACTGCGAGTTATTAGCTCAGTTGGCAGAGCACTTGACTTTTAATCAAGGTGTCCGGGGTTCGAATCCCCGATAGCTCACCAAAAACCGTCTGAACATTTTGTTTAGACGGTTTTTACTTTTTAAGACAAAAAGAAACCGCTTGTTTTTCACAAGCGGTTTCTTTTACAATACCTTTGAAAGAAAATCTTTAAGACGTGGATTTTTAGGATTAGAGAAAAACTCGTTAGGCTCTGCCTGTTCAATAATTATACCCTCGTCAATAAATAAAACACTTGTACCAACCTCGCGGGCAAATCCCATTTCGTGGGTTACAACCACCATGGTCATGCCGTCAGCGGCCAATTTATTCATTACCTCTAAAACTTCACCGACCATTTCTGGGTCAAGAGCCGATGTGGGCTCATCAAAAAGCATAACTTCGGGGTCCATGCAAAGTGCCCTTACAATGGCAATGCGTTGCTTTTGACCGCCCGACAGTTGCGACGGATAAGCATTTGCACGGTCACTGAGTCCTACCTTTTCAAGCAATTCCATTGCCTTTGCTTCTGCCTCTTCCTTAGTCTTACCCAAAAGTTTCATAGGTCCTACCGTCATATTTTTCAAAACGGTCATATGCGGAAAAAGATTAAATTGTTGGAACACCATGCCCATTTTTTGGCGGTGTTTATTTATATTTACTTTAGGGTCGGTAATATCAACATCCTCAAAGAAAATTTTACCGCCTGTTGGCTCTTCAAGTCGGTTTAAACAGCGTAAAAAGGTCGATTTACCCGAACCTGAAGGACCGATTACTACGATAACGTCACCCTTTTTAATTTCAGCATTAACACCTTTTAAAACGTCAACACTGCCAAATGACTTTTGCAGGTCTTCAACTTTAATAATTACATTATCAGTGCTCACTCTTACGCAACCTCCTCTCAAGTTTGCCGACCAACCAAGTCAGCAAAACTACAAGTCCCAAATAAATAAGAGCAACTGCGATTAGAGGCATGAACGGTGAATATGTATGATTTCTGATATTATTACCCGCTTTGGTCAAATCCATTATACCAACGTAACCCGCAACTGAAGTTTCCTTCAACAGTGCAATAAACTCATTAAGCAAGGTCGGAAGTACATTTTTAATAGCCTGAGGCAAAATAACAACCATCATTGTTTGAAAATAACCGAAGCCCAAAGAACGCCCTGCTTCAAGTTGTCCTTTATCAATGGACATAATACCGCCGCGGAAAATTTCGGCAACATAGGCACCGGAATTTATACCGAATGCAAGCATGGCAACCATAAGTCCGTTATCAGATGATGCAAAAATTATAAAATACATGATGAGCAGTTGTACAACAACAGGTGTACCACGCAAAACAGTAAGATATAATTTGCAAATACTATTAACTAAACTAAAAAGATAATACTTTAAGCCCTTATGGATTTTCATAGTTTCTAAATTATTGTCATAAGTTGTTCTTATCGTTGCAACAATAATACCTATAAAAACACCCAAAACAGCCGAAGCCAAGGTTATTATAATAGTATTAAAGAATCCTTGAAGCAAAAATTCCCAACGGTCGTCCTTAACAAAGTTAAGAATAAATTGCTCTTTTAAATCATTAAACCAATCCATACAATCTCCTAAGTATTTTCCAAATTAACATAAAAACACTTAAAAAGGACGGTAAAAATACCGCCCTTTTTATCAGCGTAAATAAACTTATTCTGCAGGAATATATCTATCAACAATACTCTTAATTGTGCCGTCTTCGGTAAGTTCCTCTAAAGCCTTGTTGATTTTATCAAGAAGTTCGGTGTTGTCTTTTGCAAGGCAGATTGCATAGTCTTCGTCAACATATGCACCTTCCAAAATTTTAAGACCGGCGTTTGCATTAACATATGCCTTAGCAGGCTCGTTATCAATGATAACAGCGGTAACTTTGCCGGTAACAAGTGCTTGAACGGCATCAGCACCTGTATTGTACTGAGCAACCTTATCTTTACCGAAGCCCCATTTATTAGGGTCAGATGAGGAATATATATCACCTGTAGTACCCATTTGAACGCCTATTTTAATACCGTCTTTAACGCCGATAGGATTGCCTTCTGCATCAAAACCGGTATAGAAATCTTCATACGAAGTATAAGGACTGTTTTCGGGAACAATAACTGCCTGAACGCCTTTGGCATATGAGTTTGTGAAATTAACACTCTTTTTTCTGTCTTCGGTAACGGTCATACCGGCCATACCGATGTCATACTTACCGCCTGCAACACCCGACACGATAGAGTCGAAATCAACGTCTTTAATTTCAAGTTTCATACCAAGTTTTTCGGCAATTGCAGCAGCGATTTCTGCATCAATACCGACAATCTTATCGCCTTCGTACATTTCATACGGAGGGAAAGCAGCGTTGGTAGCCATAACAAGTGTATTTTCGTCTTTACCGCAACCAACCATTGAGCAAACACCCAAAAGCATTACAATTGCAAGAACTAAAGTTAAAATCTTTTTCATGAATTTTACCTCCAATAAATATTTACATTTGCAGTATATCACCAACTGAATAAAAATGCAACATTATTCTAAAAATTTGTATATTTCAACAAATTAACCTTATAAAACAAAGGCACAATTACAGATTTTCAGTGTAATTTTTACATTTATATTATAAATCATAAAATCTCACACAAACTAAGCAAAGGTGAAAATATGAGTATAATTAAATGTTCATTAAACTGCAAACATCAAGGTGACGGTTACTGTATGCTTGAAAATATTGAAACACCAAAAAACATAATTAAAAAATGTCCCTACTACTCAAAAAACATTGGCAATAGCCTCATGCAGATTACGGACACCGATAACCTCAATACCAAAATCCTCTGATTTAAGTTGTTTTAAGCACGAACGCGGCACTACACATCTTTTAAACCCAAGTCGTGCCGCCTCTCTTATTCGGGCACCAATGCGTGATACCGACCTAACTTCTCCTGATAGACCGATTTCCCCTATTGCAACAATATCATCCGGAACGGCCTTATCGGTTATACCCGATACAAGTGCCAACGATACAGGTAAATCTGCCGCAGGCTCATCAAGACGAAGACCGCCTACTATATTAAGATAGGTATCCATTCCCGAAAAACGGTAACCAAGACGTTTTTCAAGCACCGCAAGTATTAAATTGAGCCGGTTAAAATCAAAGCCTGTAGACATTCTGCGTGCATTTCCGTAACCCGACGCAGACACAAGACTTTGCACCTCGGCAAGAACAGGCCTTGAGCCTTCCATAACACATGAAATACAGTTGCCCGAAACATTTATATTTCTTTCCGAAAGCAGTGCCGCCGACGGATTTGAAACTTCTTCGAGTCCTCGGTCATTCATTTCAAAAACACCAATTTCGTTGGTCGAGCCGTAGCGGTTTTTAACTGCCCTTAATATGCGGTAAGCATAATTTCGTTCTCCTTCAAAATAAAGAACAGCGTCAACAATATGTTCCATAACCTTAGGACCAGCAATAGCACCGTCTTTATTCACATGACCCACAATAATAACGGGAATATCAAGCGATTTACCGACGCGTAGCAACGCGTTTGTACACTCTCTTACCTGAGTAACACTTCCCGCTGAAGACTGTATTTCAGCATGATTCATGGTTTGAATTGAGTCAATCATGACAATATCGGGTTTATTAAGTTTTACATATTCACACACCGTTTCAACATCGGTTTCGGTCATAACAAAAAGACTGTCACTGTTGACACTTAGCCTGTCCGCACGAAGTTTAAGTTGCTTTGCAGACTCTTCACCCGATACATATAGTACCTTTTTTTCATTGCAAAACGTTCCGCAAACCTGCATAAGTAAAGTTGATTTTCCGATACCGGGGTCACCCGACAACAGCACAACCGAGCCTTTAACAAGACCGCCGCCCAAAACTCTGTCAAGTTCACCTATGTTAGTATTATACCTTATTTCATCACCATGGTCGATTTGGCTGACGGGTTTTACACCTACAAAACTGCCTGATGATACAGTCCTTGCAACCGTACTTTTAACATCATTGACAATTTCTTCATTCATGGTATTCCATTCACGGCACTGCGGACACTGTCCCGACCATTTAGGTGCACTATACCCACACTCACTGCATATAAATTTTGTTTTAATCTTTGCAGCCATTTTAAACTTCCTTTTTGTTAAATTTCGTTTTTAAAATAATCCACAACACCCACCGCTATAGCAAGTGCCATTTTTTGCTGATACTGTTCATTTTTTAAATTATTAAGGTCATTTTGATTGCTTAAAAAACCGCACTCGGCAATAACCGACGGCACAACGGCACGGTTAAGCAAATAAATATCCTTCGTGGTTTTTTTGACAACTCGGTTGTTATCCTGTTGCACCAAATTTTTAACCGAAGTCTGTATACATTCAGCAAGTTGTTTAGAACCATCAATATTTGCATAAAATATCTGAGCACCGCGAGGCTGAGCAGTCGAGTATTTGTTCATATGAATACTGATAAGTATTGCATTTTTATATTTTTCAGTGAGTTTCAAGCGGTTTTTTATGTCGCTTACCTTTTTGGAACCTGTATCGTCACCCGAAGCGGTCGATATATCTCGGTCACGCACCAAAACTGCATTGTATCCTAATGTGTCCATTATGGAAGCTAATTTCAAAGCAATACTTAAATTCAAATCTTTTTCGATAGTACCGTCATTAGCCACAGCACCGCCGTCAAATCCACC
>JAZNLA010000029.1:0-21050 GCA_045578845.1 Acutalibacteraceae bacterium
CGTTTGTGAGCTTGTCCCCGGTACACTTGTCGGCAAAAAGTGGATGTATATTCCAAGTACTGCCGCCGATTGTTGTGAGGGCACTGTCGCTGTGGATGCCTTCGACGCTACTTTCCCACCAAAGGAAAAGAAGTGGATGCCGAGCCAAGAGGAGTTCTATATCTATAGTCATTCTTCGGTAGTCCGATAAACGTAAAAAACGCCGCTGAGGAGTTTCGATTCCTCAGCGGCTGCTTTATCTTTTCTTATAAATTACAAGTTCGGGATTTTCGCCGTTTTCTTCGTATGTACAGACAAGCAAAAAATCCATATTGGCAGCAATGCCAAAGCATCTATCACCGCCAAATTCACACTCCAGTTGACTGCCAAGATAGGTGGCATTATCATCAAGAAATTTTACTGTTTGTCCATTAGGTAAGCGGTATTCCAGATTGATAAAACTACCCGACAGGACGTTCAGATTTTCAACCTTTGGTAAACCTTCAATATGAAGCAAGGTGTTAAATTCGTGGATAAGTTGTTGTTTAAATTCCTCAAACTTTTCTTTTCCACCAAGAGCCTTATATTTTTCAAAAAAATCAAGAGTGTATTCGCCGTCTGCATAGCACCATTTGCAGTATTCTTCGTTTAATGCGCCGTCTTTTTCGTGGCTAATATTACTGTCATCAATAGGCATTCCACAACACTCGCATACAAGTTCTCTCGGTGAGCCAAGAAGTGTATTGATAGAAACATCAAAAAGTTTTGACAGGAGCTTAAGTGTTTCGGTGTTTGGGATTGTTTCACCGTTCTCCCAGCGACTTACCGCCTGTCGAGTCACGAATACTTTTTCAGCAAGTTCATCCTGAGATAATCTGTTTTTTATTCTAAGTTCAAGGATAATATCTTTTGTTTCCATGTTTTTTACCGCCTTTATTTACTGTGACTATATTATATCAGTATGAAGGCTAAATAACAAGCAACTGACTGTTGCCCGTATTTAAATAAGAAAAGACAGTATAGCATTTGCCATACTGTCAATTTCTTTTGTCCTACTCGGTTTGCGTAAGAACTCCGTTAAGGACATCACGCTTTTGTCGGCTTGTTTTATTTTTGACATATTTTCCAAAGCGTAATCTATACACTGATTTATGAACTCACTTCGGCTTAAATTATATTGTGCGGCTAATTTGTCAATCTTATCTAATTTCTTGAAATCAATTCGAATTGTAATAGGGTCTTTCTTATACTGTTTAGGAATAAAATCAGACATAATCAAATTCACCTCTTGAATTAGTATATGCCATATTGTATTCTATTTATAGATTCGTTATACGAATACAAAGCAGAATACAAAGAGGTGTGTTATGAAAAATAAAACATGTTGTTTTACCGGACACAGAAAAATCCCACGAAATTTAAAAACCAAACTATCAATGTGCTTAAAAATAGAAATTGAAAAACTTATAAAAAACGGGGGTATATATTTCCGTAAATTTTAAAAGTTTAAAACTAACACTTGCAAACGGTATATATATACTGTATAATGTAAAACACTTTGTTTTAAGGGATATGGGGGTATCCTAAGTTATGAAATTTTTTGAGCCTAAAATCATAAGCAGTTTAAAAAACTACAGTGCGTCTAAATGTGCAAATGATGTAGTTGCGGGCATTATTGTTGCGATAATTGCACTGCCTTTGTCAATAGCACTTGCCATTGCTTCGGGCGTTTCGCCTGAACTGGGACTCTATACCGCCATTGTTGCGGGATTTATTATTGCACTTTTCGGCGGCAGCAGAGTTAATATTTCGGGACCGACCGCCGCATTTGCTACCATAGTTGCAGGTGTTGTTGTGTCGCATGGGTTGTCGGGACTTATTTTAGCCACCGTCATGGCGGGTATTTTGCTGATTATTATGGGACTTTGCCGACTTGGCACACTTATAAAATACATACCTACTACCATTACCGTCGGCTTTACTTTGGGTATTGCTGTGACTATTTTAGTCGGTCAAATTAAGGACTTTTTGGGGTTAACCTTTAAGGCGGGAACTAACGCTATAGAAACTGCCGAAAAGGTCGATGCGATTATAAAGTCCATAGGCACATTTAACCTACAGGCATTACTTGTAGGTTTAATAGGACTTTTAATTTTGATTTCGTGGCCTTTTATAGGTAAACTCAAATTAGGTGTATTTTCCACTGTTTGCGGTAAAATACCACCCTCTATAATTGCCGTTATAGTCGGTATTTTAGTGGTGCAGTTCACACCGCTTAAAGCAAACACAATAGGTACACTGTACCCCGATTTACAGGCAGGATTACCTAAATTCTCATTACCCGAATTCGAGGTTTCAACCGTTTTGGCAGTACTTCCCAGTGCTTTTACGATAGCACTTTTGGCGGCTATTGAATCCCTGCTTTCTTGCGTTGTTTCCGACGGTATGATAGGAGATAAACATAATCCCAATACCGAACTTATCGCACAAGGACTCGGCAATATAGGTTCGGGACTTTTCGGCGGAATTCCCGCTACGGGTGCTATCGCCCGTACTGCCGCAAACGTTAAAAACGGCGGCAGGTCACCTATATCGGGCATGGTGCATGCAGTGGTATTGTTGCTTTTCTTGGTGGTTTTAATGCCTCTTGCCAAAATGATACCTATGCCTATAATTGCGGCGATACTCTTCGTGGTTGCCTATAACATGAGCGAATGGCGTCACTTTGTGAAAATTTGCAAGAGCAAAAATGTGACCGACATAATTGTTTTAGTGCTGACCTTTGTACTGACCGTTGTATTTAATCTTGTTGTTGCAATCGGCGTTGGACTTGTAATTCACTATGCCGTATATTTCATAACCCTTAAAAAGAAAGTTTAATCGTTTTAAAAACTAAACCCGCAACCGTCTTTGGCTGCGGGTTTAGTTTTTTATTTACTTTTCGGATTTATCGGAATTTGAGCCGGTAACAACTATTATTTTCAGTTCGCCGTCTGCATAAAGTAATAGCATTTCATGATTGCTGTTACTTGATATATAAATGTCGGTTGAGAGGTTAACATTGTCAATTGCTTCGATGCCGATAAGTTGGGCGAGCATTTCTCCTATACTTAAATCCACTTCCGCTGAGGTGTGCGGTGCCGAATATACTTGTTTGATTTTGTTGTTTGACAGTCCGTTGTGGATACCTGCTTTATTACCGATTTGGTCACCTAATATAACGCTTGCCACAACGTTGTTCCCATCGCGTATGTAGATAGCACCGGCAGAGAGATAGGTTATATCATAATTTTCCATATCGAAGTTTCCGCCTAAAGCCTCAATAAATTCTTCGGGGTCGAAGTTTAGTGTTTCAAGGGCGGTGTTAACGGCGGTGCCCACTGTAGCGTCTTTGATTTTATTAAAGAAACTGTCTTGCTCGGTATCCTTCATATATTCGTTAAAGGTGGTGTTTAATTTATCGCCTGCGTATTCTTCGCCTACGAATACACCGCCAAAACCGGTTTGTTCTTTGGTAAATCCGGTAGGAGGTGGAGTTTGGAAGAAAATATTGTGATAGTATGTTATTTTACCGCCTAAATGACCGAAATCGTAAACGGTAAGCGGCCCGTAGGTGATTTCAGCACCTAAGTACATTACAGTGGAAGAGTTGCAACTTACTATAATATAATCAATATTATCATTTACGAGATAGTTATTAAGCATTATTTCGCTTTCGTCTTTTTTCTCTTTTAGGTCAAATAGTGTTTTGCCGAGTTCAACTTCAATAATATTTGTCGATTGCTTAATGGGTACCACACCTAAAATACAGATGCCGACATCAATACCGACGGCGACATCAAATGTGACATCGCCTTTGGCACTGCACGAAAGATTAGGTATTGAATTTTGTTGTTCTTCGGTAGGTGTTGTAGTATTTACAGCGGGGTTAGGATAGTTGTAACCTTTTAATATACATGTGTTTTGACCGTCAGAGTTCATTTCCAACTGTGCAAAACCTGACTCATTTATATTGCACGAAACGCTGAGTTCGCCTGTAGCGGTGACTGATAATTGAATGGCAATGCCAATAGAAAGAACGCTTACTTGGTTATGGGTTTCAAGCATTTCGCCTATAACAGGCAAATTTGCCTGAACACCGATTAAAAATGTACCTAAAACAATCTTGCCGTCTTCGTAACTTGTGGCATCACCGATGTCAAGAGATGGCATAGGTATTAAATCATAAGGGTCAAAACTTATATCGTCAAGACCGATAGAGCCTTTTGCATTGAAGTTTAAATCGACCGTTTGATTGGTGATAAAACCTATTGAATAATCATTAACTGTAGCGGTTTCATTTGTTTCATCATAGGTATAGTCCATGAGGAATTTCACGGCAGTGTCTTTTAAAACAACCTTGCCGTCAACACCCAATTCAAGTCCGTCGATGCAGTCTACAGTGTGCTTGAATTTTAAGGTGAGTTCGTCATTCAAAAGCATGTAATCTTGGAGTTTGGATTGGGTTGACGGTGATACATAGCGATACTTAAGACTACCAATAGAACCGTTTGTAACCTTTTTTGCACCGGCAATCGGCATGCCGACGCTTGCTGTATTTACAGTGACACCGTCTGCGGGTTTAAAACTTGCAGTTGCGGCTTTAGAATTTTCGGTTGTAATGTGAAACGTCGAAAAAACCTCGGTAAGTTCAGGACTTGTGTAACTTATGGATTTTTCGTCACTTTCAATGACCTTACCGCAAAATCCCAATGCAAAAAGTTGGTTATCGGAATTTGCATCGGGATAAACGCAGAAAATGTCATCTTTTTGAAGGCTTTTGAAAAATTCGGGTAACTTTTTAGAGTACGAAAGGGTGTAAATACCGTCTTTCAGTTCACTCTTTTTAAGTTTTTTCTGCAGTTTATCAGAATCAGTATTTATTTTTACCGAATCTTTAAAGATAACCTTATTTTGGTCACTCATTTGTTGTTCCAAAACGGCAAAATTTTGATTACTGAAACGTGTGAATGCAAAAATAAGCGTGCCGGCTATAGCTGAAATTCCAATGGCTGCGGCAAGTACAATGGCTACTATTTTTATGCTTTTTTTCATAAATCACCACTCCTCGTAAAACACTTTACCATATTTTTTCAAAATTTTCAATCCTTTGTTGTCACTTTGCGGCAAACAGTCAAAATACTACACCGTAAAGTGACAAAATTTTCTGTTTGGTTATTGTATAATTTTAAGGAAAGAACCTAAAAGGACGGAAATAAAAATGAAGGAACTTGTAAAGGATACTGAATTAAAACTCATAACAATACCGAATTTAAAGGAAAAATTGATAGCCTTCAGTTTGCAGATTTTGTCTGCGGTTGTAGGCTTTTTAAGTGCCGGTGCCGGTCTTTGGGGCGGCATTTCTCCGCTTGGAATATCGGTTGTAAGCGGTGTACCTATAAAATATATGCCGTCGGCAGGGCTCGGAGCCATGATAGGCTACATACTGCCGTTTGATGGTGCAAAAGGGCTTAAATATATAGCCGCATTGCTTGGAGTTGCAACCATAAGAATGATTCTTACAAGTATCAATCAGGTGCCTAAAGGTGCTATTCTGTCGGCAGTTACAGCGGCGGTTGTTATGACCGGTGTAGGACTTGCCGCGGCGGGAGATAATCTGATTAAAGACGGTGCGTTGGGTGTGGCAGAAGGACTGCTCGCCGGCGGCGGAGCATATTTTATAAGCAGAGCAACCGAAATTGACTTAAATAAGGCTTCGCTTTCCGAAGAACAGTCTGCGTCACTTCTTATTGCCGTAAATTTGATTTTAACCTCGCTTTACCCCGTTATGATAGACAGAATTTCTATAGGCAAAATTGCCATGATTGTGTTAATTTTGCTTACTGCACGCTACGGTAAAACAGCGTCAGCAACTATCTGTTCGGTGGCGGCTGCGGCGACGGTACTTATTTCGGGCGGAAATGTCAATTCCGCAATAGTATTATGCTTTTCGGGACTGACTTCGGGTATTTTGGCATCTTTGGGCAGGTTGCCGTCGGCGGTGTCGCCTGCGGCGGTAACGGGAATTTGGGTTATAGTTTCCTCAGCAAATCCTTACAGTACATCGGCATTTTTAGAGGCGGTTATTTCAGGTGTCGTGTTTTTGGTACTGCCTAAAAGCGTTGGACTCAAAGCGGCAAAACTTATTGCAGTGCCCGTAAAAACTCCCGATGCAAACGGACTTCGCAAAACGCTCACCATGAGGTTGGGGCTTGCCTCAACGGCTTTGCACGGTGTTTCTGAAACGGTAGACGAGGTGTCAAGGTGTTTGCAGGTGGCAAAGAAACCGACATTTAATACTGTTATGCATACCGTGGAAAATGATGTATGCCGCGGTTGTTCGTTTATGCTTCATTGTTGGGAAAGAGAACGGCAGATAACTACCGATGCGGTAATGGGAATGTGTGAGGCGATAAGGCGGTGCCAACCGATAGGTCTTGCCGAAGTGCCGGGGGAATTTAAGGAAAAATGCCTTAGGATTGAGAGGTTTGAAGACTCTCTTACACGCCATTATACCGAGTTTTTGGGTGCCGTTTCGGCAGAAAAGCGGGTGACTGAAATGCGTGAGGTCGTGTCTGACCAAATGAACGGAATAGCCGATATGTTAGGTGAACTTGCCGAGGAATTCAGAACGGCTCAAAAGTACGATATAAAAATGGCGGGCAGGGTGTCGGCGGCATTGGGAGAACTTGATTTAAGGCCGAGTGAATGTTGTTGTGTAGTGGACAAGTTCGGGAGAATGACGGTTGAGATAAGACTTGCGGAAGTGCCTGAAATACCCATAAACCGAGCAAGAATTTTATCGAGAATAGAAGAGGTATGCGACCGCGATTTCGAGCCGCCCGAAATCAACCGAGCGGGTAACGGTTGCTATATAACGGTTACAGAAAAGGCAGTATTTACGGTTGATGCGTTTGTAACGCAGTTTAATCAAGGCAAAAACAAGCATTGCGGCGACACCTGCAAATTTTTTACCGACGGCAGGGGCAGATTTGTGGTGATAATAAGTGACGGCATGGGCAGCGGCGGCAGAGCGGCGGTTGATTCAGCTATGACAGCGGGACTTGCCGAACGGCTTATAAAGGCAGGTTTCGGGTACGATTGCACATTACGTCTTGTCAATTCCGCAATGTTATTTAAGTCGAGCGATGAGTCGCTTGCCACACTTGATATATCCTGTTTTGACCTGCATACGGGCAGACTTGAACTTAATAAAGCGGGAGCCGCACCGACCTTGGTCCGCCGAAACGGACGCACAGGCAGAGCAGAGTGCCGTTCGCTTCCTACGGGGATTTTACACGAAGTAGGGTTCGATAAAGCGGCGGTAACCCTTAAAGATGACGATATTTTGGTTATGGTTTCAGACGGTGCTTGTACCGACGGCACCGACTGGATATGTGCTGAAATTGAGTCGTGGCAGGGCGGCGGTGCCAAACAACTTTCAGAAAAAATTGCCACTGCGGCACGCCGAAGACGGCACGACGGACACGATGACGATATAACCGTTTTTGCCGCAATAGTGGAAAAAGCAGTATAAACTAAAACCGATGTTGCATTTAAAGTTATGTCACATCGGTTTTAAATTTTAAAAAAATATCGGAATAATAATAAATTATTTTGTGAAAATAATATAGTAACTATAAATAAAGGACCTTAAAATGCGTGCATTAAATTTTAAAAAAACAAAACCTGTTTTAGGCGGGTTTACGGCAGGATTTATAAACGGACTTTTAGGTGCCGGCGGAGGAATGGTGGCGGTGCCGATTATAAAGGGAATGGGTGTAGAACAAAAAAGGGCACATTCTTCGTCGGTTGCAGTCATAATGCCGTTGTCACTTTTCAGTGCGGCTATCTATCTTTTTACAAAATCGGTGAAATTTTCAGATGTTTTACCGTTTTTGCCTGCAGGGCTTTTAGGTGCGGCGGTGGGTACGCTTATTGTATCCAAAATACCTCAAAAATGGCTTAAAATTTTATTTTCCGCATTTATGATTTGGGCGGGTGTAAGGTTGATACTGAGATGAATATAACGGTTATTCTGGCTGCTTTTTTATCAGGAATTATTGGTGCAATGGGACTTGGCGGCGGCGGAGTACTGCTTATATTTCTAACCTTGTTTGCAAGTGTACCGCAAATGAAGGCACAAGGAATAAATTTGCTCTTTTTTATACCCGTTGGCGTACTTGCCACAATTATTTACTCATTTAAGAAACAGATAGAGTGGAAGATTGTTTTTAAAATGTGGTTAGGCGGAATTGTGGGTGTAGTGTTGGGCTTTTTGTTTGCCAAACAAATCGGCACCGATGTTTTGTCCTATATTTTCGGGGTGTTTTTAATAGTTTTAGGGTTATCGGGATTGTTTAGCAAACATACAAAAAAATACCTTAATGTAATGCGTAATAACAGGATAGGCAAAGGAGAAACTAAGAATGAAAGGAAGTGTTAAGATGAAACAAACTATGAATTTTGTAAGAGGCATGGGTGCGGGCATGGTGGCAGGTATAGCCGTTGCTGCATCGGTCAAATGCATGTGTGATAAAAATAAGAAGTTGCATAAAACCACAGGCAGAGCCGCTAAAGCCGTATCCGAAATCATGGGTGATATCGAAAGACTGTTGAATTAAAAAACGCCCAACCTCAAATTTAAGAGGTTGGGCGTTTTTTAGTTTTCTTCTTCGGCTTGGTCGGTGTCAATGAAATAGTCTTTTGGTATCGTGTTTACTATTTCAATAACACCGCTTTTAAGATAAAGCGACGGGGTTATTCTTGCGGTGTAGCCGAGTCCCGAATCGCAGGTCCATTCTACTGTGCGTTTACGGGGCAGTGCGGTTGCCGAAAACAAGGTCATCATAACACCGCCATGGCACAAAACGGCGGCTTCACTTACATTTTCATTCATCATGGCAACTATTATTTTATTAAGTCCCAAGCAAAGGCGTTTTGTGAACTCAAAATTATCTTCGCCGTTTGGCGGTGACGGTACTTTACCCGAAATCCAATCAAGATATTCTGCGGTGCCGTCAAGTTGGTTGGCGGTTTTATTTTCAAATTCACCGAAATCGTATTCTTTGAATTCTTCTATGGCAATGGGTGCAAGGTTCGGGTATATTATTTCGGCACTTTCAATACATCTTTTAAGCGGACTTGAAAATACCGCTTCAACATAAGGGTAGATTTCTTCGTCGCGTAAAAATTCAAGTCTTTCTTTACCGTCTTCCGATAACGGTAGGTCGGTAACACCTATATATCGGCGTTCGGCGTTGCCGTCGGTAAGTCCATGCCGTATAAAATGCAGTTTAAGTGTTTTCATAAACTACTCCTTTGCACAAAAATAAATTTACTATTTGTATATTTTCACTGTATACAAACTCTTTTAATTATAATATAATAACATTGTTATGATTGCAAGAGAGGTTTTAAAAAATGTTGTGTAAATTTCCGCAAATGTTGGCAAAATTACGTAGACAAAAGGGTATATCACAAAAAAAGGCGGCTGAAGAATTAGGTATTTCGCCAGCACTTTTGTCGCATTATGAAAACGGTATAAGGGAATGTGGGTTGGATTTTCTGCTTAGGCTCGCCGAGTATTATTCGGTAAGTTGCGATTATCTGCTCGGCAAGACCGAGGTTAAAAATCCCGTACTTTATGAGTCTGAGCCGTCGGCCTTCGCCATTGACCGAATACTTAAAACCGCAAAAGACCACTCGCCTGCGGCGTATGACCTATTGAGCAATATTACAGAGGTTAATGCCTATCACATGGCACGTGCTCTTTGCCAAACCGCTACAAGGGGTGAGGCATTTACTTTTGAGTATGAGCAGAAAGATTACGGTAACCTATGTGCCGCCGCAAGTGCGGGACTTTATGCTAAAATGAGTGAGTTGGGAAAAGAAAAGAAAAGGTTGCCCGTATCGGTGCGTGAATCGACTGAAAAGGTTATAAAAAACGCTGAAAAGACACTTAAAAAGTACATATGATTTATTCTTTACAATTCTGTAAAAATATACTGCTTTACTTTTTTTTAGCGGTATAGTAGAATTATAGTGTTAAATCCTCATTTGTGAAAGGTGTTTTTTGTTTGAAAATTAAGATGATAAGGCTTATAGCGGTACTGCTTTTAAGTATAACAGTTTTGCTTTGTGCGGCGGGTTGCGGCAAATCTGAATTAGGCGAAGGTAATACGGTAAGTATTGGTTATGCTTCGGGCAGATATGATATGATTATCAGTTCTTCTGAGAATATTAACTGTGATTATCTGCTTGTGTATAATGCAAATGCCGCCCACTCGGAAATTGATGCTTGCATTGATTTTCTTGAAAGTCTGAGTAACACGTATTCTGCTACCGCTACATTCCAGATTTGTCCTGATACATTAAAGGTGCCGGACCCTTCACAAAAACTTATTTTACTCGGCAACACTGCTTATGTCGCATCGGCTAAAGCAATGTCGATTATGGATAATATAAGAAGCAATAATTATTATGATTATATGCTCCGTTCCGATGTTAATCTTTTGTCGGTAGGTTGGATTTCCAAGTTTGGCAGAGAAGATGCGTTTAATTATATTCGCGACGTTCTTTTTGCGGGAAATGTTAACAAGGCGTTTAAGGAAGGATATAGTTATTTATACTTAAGTGAGCGTTCGGACTCGCCTGTTGTTACGGTTGATGATGTTAATATCGTGCAGTATTCGGTTGTGCTGCCCGATGCACCGTCTTATATAGAACGCAATATTGCCGAACAACTTGTTAAAACCATTAAAAAGGCAACGGGTACCGAATTGCCGATTGTCACCGATGTTATAGAAGATACTACTTATGAAATTTTAATAGGAGATACCAACCGAGCCGAAACCTATGTAACCGATTTCTTTTCGGATAAACGTTATGCGGTAGCACAGTACGGGTCAAAACTTATTTTAAGGGGTGGCAGGATAGAGTCGACTGCGACTGCCGTTGCACAGTTTAATGATATGGTTAATAATTCACTTATCACGGCTGAGCCGCTTCACCTTAAATCCAATTACTGCAAAACCGGTTATACCGATAATTATACTAAGAACTTCTTTGGTGGGTATTCTTTAAAATATTCCGATGAATTTAACGGCACTAAACTTGATGATACTGTTTGGACTTCCGAAGAGAATCAACTCCCTACATACGGGGTGTCACCGGGAATTATGTGTTATAGCAGCAAACAGGTTTCGCTTGACGGAAAAAATCTTGTTATAAGAACTGAACTTTTAGATGATTATACTTCGGGCGAAGTTAACAGTTTTGACAAATTAAGGCTTAAGCACGGATATGTTGAGGTGCGTGCCAAGTTTAGAACCGCACCGGGATTTTGGATTAAACTTCTCCTTACCAATCAGTATGAAAAAGCACAAGATGTTTCACAGATTGATGTTTTTAATTCATTGGCAAGTTCCGATACCATTTTTGGCACAGTAGGTGTTGTTTCACAAAAGAATTACTACGAGGATATTGTTAAACTAAATGATTCAAGTTATGAGGGTTACCGTGCAGGTGTTCTTCATAACGGGCAGTTGCTCAACGACTATGAATATCACACATATGGTGTTGAGTGGACCGAAGAATATATAAGATTTTTCATTGACGGTGTTCCTTACGGTACGGTTGAAACCACCGATAAAAAGTATGAGGATTTACAAAAGGAAATGTATTTATCATTCTTTGTCGGTGTTGAGATGACCGAACAGTTTACCGATGACTCGCAGGCTTGTTGGCCTATTGATTTTATGGTTGACTGGATACGTATTTACCAAAAACCGGGTGATACAATTTCTTTTGGTCCCGCACCTAAAAATGATGCGGGTGCAACAAAATAATATATTTAAAAATCCCTGCGAATGTACGCTCACATTCGCAGGGATTTTTGTAATTACTTAAAACTTATGAATTTGTAACTTTCAAGAATTTTAAAGAACTTGGCGAGGCGTTCGTAAAGCGGCTCCGCCTTTTCGCCGAAATGTTCTTTGACCGCTTCGCCTATCTTTATAATGTCGTTTTCGCCGTCTATTAAAGGCCAGACAAAACTGCCGTTTTCGTCTAAGTGAACATAACTGATTTTAGGCTTTTTAAACAGTGTTTGGGCAATTTTGTTAAATGCACCTTTGTTTGCGATTTCTAATGTTACAAGTCCGTCTTCGCCTGATTTCCACGAAATTTCGGGATTGCGAACGGGTATTAGTTCAAGATAGTTTTTAGAGATTATTTCTTTTTTCTTTTTCATCATTCTTTATTTTTGTTTTTCCTAAGTGCGGTGAATGCGACAAAGCAAAGAATGATTATGCCGAAGAGTACCATACTTCCGATACCTAGAGCCCAAGCAGGCATAAATGTAAGGAATTTGGAAAGGTCAATCATGTCGCTTATACCTGTTATTGCCAAAACTGCGAGCAAAAGACCGACTATGCCTTCGCCGGCTATCATACCCGAACTGAAGAGTATACCGTTGTTGACGGCAACCTTTTTACGGTCTTCGTTTTTGATTTTATTATAGAAGAAACGAATGATACCGCCGACCATAATGCAGGCATTAAGTTGAACAGGCAGATAAATACCGATTGCAATCGGCAAAACGGGAAGTCCTAAAATTTCGATAACAACGGAGATGAATACACCGACAAGGATAAGTCCCCAAGGGAGATTGCCGTTCATAATGCCTTCGACAACCATTTTCATAAGGGTTGCCTGAGGTGCGGTGATTTCTTTAGTACCAAATCCCCAAGCCGAGTCCAAAAGATAAAGGGTTGCACCGATAGCCAAAGCGGCGGCAACAACGCCGATAATCTCGCCGATTTGTTGCTTTCTGGGTGTGGCACCGAGAAAATAGCCTGTTTTAAGGTCTTGCGAAGTGTCGCCTGCAATAGCGGCAACAATACAGATTATAGAACCTATGGCAATAGCCGCCTGCATACCGTGAGCACCTGCATCACCTGTAAGTTTGAGGATAAGTGTTGCGATAAGCAGTGTGGCAATAGCCATGCCCGAAACAGGGTTGTTACTGCTGCCTACAAGTCCGACCATACGTGAGGAAACGGTTGCAAAGAAGAAACCGAAAATTACTACTATAAAAGCACCTAACAATGATACGGGAATTGCGGGAACAAGCCAAACGGCAAGGGTGAGAATTAAAATAGCAATTAGAACTATTTTTATATTTATATCCTTTTCGGTACGGGAAGTGCCGGCAGTACCTGCACTTGATGAAAGTCCTTTGATAGAACCTGCGAATGTGCGGATAATCAAAGGCAACGATTTTGCAAGGCTTATAATTCCGCCTGCCGCCAGAGCACCTGCACCGATGTAGCGAATGTATGTGCCCCAAACACCGCCTGCACCGCTTTCTGCAAAAACTTCGGCAACGGTTTTACCGCTTGCTAAAGCCGAAACATAGTCACCGCCGAAAAGTACCATAATGGGAATAAGTACAACCCAACTTAAAATACCGCCGGCAAACATGTAGGAAGAAATTTTAGGTCCGCAGATGTAACCAACGCTCATTACGGCAGGGTAAATTTGTGTGCCGATTGAAGCGGGGTAAAGACGGGGACCGGTTACAGATGCTTCACCGGGAACAATTTTAAGTCCGTCAATGATAAACTTAAATGCGGCGGCAAAACCCATACCTGCAAAGACCGATGACGCCTTAGACCCGCCTTCTTCACCTGCGAGCATAACCTCGGCACAGGCTTGTCCTTCGGGGTAGGGCAAAATGCCGTGTTCACGTACAATAAGTGCGTTGCGAAGGGGTATCATAAAAAATACGCCCAAAAGACCGCCTAAAAGTGCAATTACCGTAATGGAAATTAAACTCGGCGTTTCCATGATAGCCTTGCCGGTTGCGGGGTCAATTTCTTTTGCCCACAAAAAGAGTGCGGGCAGAGTGAAGATTGCACCTGCGGCAAGCGACTCACCTGCTGAGCCTATGGTTTGCACCATATTGCTTTCGAGTATAGAATTTTTGCGTAAAATTACGCGGATAACGCCCATGGCGATAACGGCGGCAGGGATAGATGCCGAAACCGTCATACCTACTCTGAGCCCCAAATAGGCGTTGGCGGCACCGAATATAACCGACAAAAGTATACCCATTATTATCGACGTAACGGTAAGTTCGGGGGTAACCTTTTCAGCCGGAATATACGGCTTAAAGTTTTTATCATTTTTCATAACTACTCCTAACCGTCGGCTTGGCCGACATAAAAATACATATTATTTTACCATATGTTGACCAATTATGCAACAGATTATTATTGGCATTTTTCCAATATTTCGGTTAGTAATTTGTATATTTTGGCGGCAGAACTTACCGACAGCCGTTCGTTTACGGTATGTGCGTCGAAAATATCGGGACCTATGGCAATGCAGTCAAATTTCCTTATAGCGTCGGCAAATACGCCGCATTCGAGTCCTGCGTGGATGGCCTCAACCTTAGGGGTTTCGCCGAACAGGGTTTTATAGGTGTCAAGATAAATATCCCGCATTTTAGAAAGGCTGTTGAATTCCCACGGCGGATAGTGGCCTGCGGTTTTAATTACCGCATTTTCACCGAAATAGTCTTTGAGCGTGTTTTCTAAATTACTTAAACTTTTACGTTTGTTGCTTCTTAAAGCAAAGTAGAAGTATGCACTGCAAGTGTCCGCCTTCAAAACACCAAGGTTAAGGGAGGTTTCGACAAGACCGTCTATTTCTTCACTCATTTTAATAACGCCGTTGGGCATATTTAAAATTATATTTATCAGTTTTTTTGTCCAATCATCGGTCAGAACGGACAAAGTTTTTTGATTTAGGTTCAATATTTCAAAATCAAAGTCGGGCTCAGTTTTTTGCAGTTTGCCTTGAAAATCTTTTAAAACGGTTTGGCTTTCGGTTTTAAATTCGGTAAAATCTTCCGCCAAAACACGTATTTCACAAACATTAGGTATGGCGTTGCCTTTGTCACCGCCTGCAATACTTATAAGTTTGAACGGGACATTCAGTGCATTTAAGTATTTTGCGGCGAGCAGGTTGGCGTTACTTCTGCCTTCGTTTATGCAAATTCCCGAATGACCGCCTTTAAGTCCCTTAAGTGTTACCGAAACTTCGGTGCCCGAAAAGAGTTCGCTTTCTAAAGCAAGCGTTGCGGCAAAGTCGCTTCCGCCTGCACACGAAATGGTGACGGCATCGCTTTCTTCCGAGTCAATATTTATCATGCGCTTTGCCGACAAAATATTCATGTCAAGTGCTATTGCACCTATTAGACCTACCTCTTCGTCGGTAGTGAAAACTGCCTCGATTTTCGGGTGCTTTAGAGTATTACTTGCCAAAATCGACAGAATAAAGGCGACGGCAATGCCGTTGTCGGCACCTAAGGTTGTGTTTTTGGCTTTTAAAAAATCACCGTCTAAAAAAAGTGATAAGCCGTCTTTTTCAAAATCTATAGTGCAGTCGGCCGTTTTTTGGCAGACCATGTCAAGGTGTCCCTGTAAAATTATCGGCTCGGCATTTTCGTAACCTGCTGTAGCATTTTTAAAGATAACAACATTATCGTTTTGGTCGCGGTGAAATTCAAGGGAATGTTTTTTTGCAAATTCCACACAAAAATCGGCAATGCCTTTCATATTCCCCGAACCGTGGGGGATTGAACAAATATTTTCAAAAATTTCAAAAACCTTTTTCGGTTCTAAATTGGCACATACAGACATAAAAAAACCTCCAAGATACAGTTATATATAATATAACACATAAATACAGTATTTACAAATGGTTTTTAAAAAAGCAACGGTACAATACTGTTGCTTTAAGTTTCATGCCATAGATTAGTTATTTGGATATTCTTATTTTTAGCGTATTCTACCAGTTTACTTGTGTTGCTTGGAAAAGAAAAAACTGACTTGAATTCATTTCAAATCAGTTCTTTTTTGTTTTGAGTTCCTATCCGTTTTAAAAATGCATTACTCGGTAAAATTTTATCTTACCGACAGCTTATAGGCTGTGGTGCGGCGGTAGATTTCGCCTTTTTTGAGAACGGGTGACGGGAAGTGTGCAAAGGTTGTCGAATTAGGGAAACCTTGAGTTTCAAGACAGATTGCCCCGTGTTTTGCGTAGGTAACACCATATTTGCCCTCTATAGGGTTCATTGCATTACCGGTGTAAATCTGAACACCCGGTTGGTCGGTGTAACAGGTCATTTCAATGCCGGTTTTATCACTGTATAGCACACCGAACTCGCGGTATCCGTTACCGCTTATAATAAAGTTATGGTCGATACCGCCCGCAACCTTTGCAGGGGTAAAGTCAGCAGTGATAGCCTTTTCTAAAATTGCAGGTTTTGAAAAATCAAAAGGAGTACCTCTTGTGGCTAAAATATTGCCGTTGGCAAGACAGTCGCCGTCGGTTTCACAGAATGCGGTAGAATCAAGTTTCAAAGAGTGCGAGAAAACGGTTGTGCCGCTTTTTGCACCGTTTAGGTTGAAATAAGCATGATTGGTAAGATTGATTACGGTATCTTTATCGGAAATAGCGTAGTAATCAAGCGTCAGCGTGCCGTCTGCACTCAGCGAATAGGTCAGTTGAACGTCCATGTTGCCGGGGTATCCTTCTTCGCCGTCTGCACTTAATCTGCTGAATTCGATTGTATGGGAATCAATATCCCTTACATCATAGAACTTATGGCTGAAACCTTCTTTTCCGCCATGCAAATGGTTAGGTCCGTTATTTATAAAAAGTTTAAACTCTTTGCCGTTCAGCGTAAATTTGCCTTTTTCAATTCGGTTTCCGAAACGGCCTATTAAGGCACCCATATAACCTGTATTGCCGGCATACTGTTCAACGCTGTCAAAACCCAACAGTACATCGGTTTCTTTGCCGTCACGGTCGGGACCGCTGAAACTGACAAGCGTAGCACCGAAATCGGTAATGTCGGCACTGTAGTCGCCGTTTTTAAGGTGGTAAAGTTTTGCTTCTTTTCCGTCGGGGGTTTTTCCAAATGGTGTGAACTTAATCATGCTTTTCCGCCTCTCATATTTTTAATTTGTCACCAAAAAGCCTTACAGAGTTTTCGGCGGCAGTTTTTAATACTGTTTCGGTTGATATATTCTTTATTTCGGCAATTCTTTCTGCCGTATAAATTATAAGTGCAGAGTTGCACTGTTTACCTCTAAAGGGAACGGGTGCCAAATAGGGTGCATCGGTTTCGAGCAGGATATTTTCCATAGGTATACTTTCTGCAATTTCGACGAGTTTGCGGGCGTTTTTAAAGGTTATAACACCGCCAATACCTATAAAAAGTCCTAAATCGACATATTGCAGGGCGAGTTCTTTACTGCCCGAAAAACAGTGAACAACACCTTTCGGTCTTAATTTTTTCACAATATCAAATGTGTCACCGTGTGCATCGCGGTCGTGAATTATAACGGGCAGCCCAAGTTCGTCAGCGACCTCACACTGACCGTAAAAGACCTCAATTTGCTGTGCTTTTTTATCGGTGCTGTAGTGATAATCAAGACCGATTTCTCCTATAGCCACAACCGAACTATGTTGGGAAAGTCTTTTTAGTCCCTCGCGGTCTAAGGTTTTTCCGTAACGGTCAACCGATTCGGGGTGAACGCCTACGGCACTAAGAAAAAGGCTGTTGTTTTCTGCCATTTTTAAGATATTTTCAGCAGAATTTTCAAGGTCAACGGCGTTATTTATTATCCTTTTAACGCCATAGTTACTCATGCTGTCGGTTATCTCACCTATATTTTCACAAAATGAGTCATCGTCATAGTGTGCGTGGGTGTCGATAATGGGAAATGGCAGTTTAGGTAAATTTTCAAACATTATCTTATTCTGCTGCCCTTAGGAATATCATCGACGAACAGCACTTTAACATCTTCACCGCAGTCGGCGGCAAGTATCATACCTGCCGACTCAACGCCGCAAAGTTTGGCGGGTTTTAGGTTGGCAACAATTATGACTGTGCGGCCTATCAGGTCATCAGGTGAATACCAAGGTGCAATACCCGATGCAACGGTGCGGTCGGTACCGCTTCCGTCGTCAAGGGTAAGTTTAAGCAGTTTTTTAGATTTCTTTACCGGCTCGCAGGTCTTGATTTTAGCAGTGCGAAGTTCTACTTTTGAAAAATCGTCAATAGAAATTTCGGCTAAGGAAACAACGTTTTCAGGGGCATTTTCTTCTTTTAAGGACTCTGCCTGTTTTGCTTGTTCCTCGGCAATTTCCGCTAAAATCTTTTCGACGTCAATCCTTGCAAATAACGGTGCACCTTCGCCTACCGTAAAGGTTTCGGTTAAGCCGAAATCAAGATTATCGTCTGCGGTTTTAATTTGAGCGGTGATTTTTTCGGAACATTCGGGGCAAATCGGGAAAATAAGTGCTGCCAAAAGACGGATGTTTTCGAGCAGGTTATACATAACCGCTTCCAAACGGTCTTTTTTGTCTTCGTCTTTTGCAAGTGCCCACGGCATGGTTTCGTCGATATACTTATTGCAACGCCTTGCGAGGTTCATTACGGTATCGCAAGCATCGGCATTTTTGTATGTGTCCATAAGGTCAAGATACTTTTTGACGGTATCTAACGACACCTGTTTTAATTCTTTGTCGAACTCATCAAAATCACATGACGGTTTATTTACGGTACCGCCGAAATATTTGTTGGTCATGGCAACGGTGCGGTTTACAAGGTTGCCTAATGTGTTGGCAAGGTCAGTGTTATACTTATTGATAAAGTTTTCGTAGGTTATAATGCCGTCTTGTGCAAATGGCATTTCTGAAAGCAGATAGTATCTAACTGCGTCGGCACCGAAACGCTTTACCATATCGTCGGCATAAATAACGTTGCCTTTTGACTTACTCATTTTATCCTCACCCGACAAGAGCCAAGGGTGACCGAGTACCTGTTTAGGCAACGGCAGGTCTAAAGCCATAAGAATAATAGGCCAGTAAATTGTGTGGAAACGGACAATATCCTTGCCGATAACGTGTAAATCGGCAGGCCATAATTTATCGAATTGTTCTGTACTGCCGTCGGGGTTATATCCTATACCTGTAATGTAATTTGAAAGTGCGTCAAGCCAAACATATATAACGTGCTTGTCGTCAAATTCAACGGGGATACCCCATTTAAACGAGGTGCGTGAAACGCAAAGGTCGGCAAGACCCGGTTTTATAAAGTTGTTTACCATTTCCGCTTTTCTTGAGGCGGGTTGGAAAAAGTCGGGGTTATTGTCATAATACTCAACCAATTTATCTTGGTATTTGCTCAATTTTAAAAAGTATGCTTCTTCTTTTGCATCAATACAATCTCTTCCGCAGTCGGGGCACTTGCCGTTTACAAGTTGCGACTGTGTGAAGAATGACTCGCAGGGCACACAGTATTTGCCCTCATATTCTGACTTATAAATATCGCCTTTTTCGTAAAGTTTTTTGAATATCTTTTTGACGGCGTCCTCATGGTCCAAATCGGTTGTGCGGATAAAACGGTCGTATGTGACATTTAAACAGTCCCAAACCGATTTGATTTCACCTGCAACATTGTCAACCAACTCTTTAGGTGACAGACCGATTTCTTTGGCGTTTTCTTCTATTTTCTGACCGTGTTCGTCAGAGCCGGTGAGGAAATGTACATCAAACCCGCGTTTACGTTTGTAGCGGGCAATCATATCGGCGAGAACAATGTCGTAAGAGTTGCCGATATGCGGTTTTTTCGAGGCGTATGCTATTGCCGTTGTCAAATAAAATTTTTGATTTTCCATAAAAATACCTGCCTTTGTGCCAATGATACACATATATTTGCACCTTATGAAAGTGCTCATTTAGTATTCTACCACCTTTTTTTGAAATTTACAAGTGGTAAGCGGTATAATTTGAAATTAAACAAGTGAAAGTTATACAGTTTTAAAAAGGGGGTTAAAATCGCACAGAAAATTTTTACAAATTAACTATATTTTTTTGCAAATTTTCAATGAAATTTTGATAGACAAACGACGATTAGTGTGATATATTATTTTTATAAAAAACCCCGATTTTAGATTGGAGGAACATATATGGAAATAGTAAAGCGTCCGGAAAGTATGCAACGTATCGTGAATTTAGAACTTGCCAATACCTTTATTGACGAGCAGGTCAAAGAGGTCAGAGCCCAGGTTGGCGACAAAAAGGTGCTTTTGGCACTGTCGGGCGGTGTTGACTCGTCGGTTGTTGCCGCATTGCTTATTAAGGCTATCGGCAAGCAACTTGTCTGTGTTCACGTAAACCACGGTCTTATGCGTAAGGGCGAAAGCGAACAGGTTATTGAGGTTTTCGGCAAGGCTCTTGATGCTAACCTTATTTATATCGACGCTACCGACCGTTTTCTTGATTTACTGAAAGATGTCAGCGACCCTGAAAGTAAAAGAAAAATTATCGGCGGCGAATTCATCAAGGTGTTTGACGAAGAATCGAGAAAATTAGAGGGTATCAGTTTCTTGGCTCAAGGCACTATTTATCCCGATATTTTAGAAAGTGACGGCGTCAAGGCTCACCATAATGTCGGCGGTTTACCCGAAGACATGGAAATGGAACTTGTCGAGCCGGTTAAACTTCTTTATAAAGACGAAGTTAGAGTGGTAGGCGAGGCTTTGGGCCTTCCTCACGGCATGGTTTACCGCCAGCCGTTCCCCGGTCCGGGACTCGGTGTCCGTTGCTTGGGTGCAATTACTCGCGATAGACTTCACGCTTTAAGAGAGGCCGATGCAATTTTAAGGGAAGAATTTGAAATAGCTGGTCTTGCCGAAAAGGTATGGCAGTATTTTATTGCAGTGCCCGACGTTAAAAGTGTAGGCGTTAAAGACTCTAGGAGGTATGAGGGTTGGCCGGCGATTATCCGTGCCGTCAATACTACCGACGCCATGAGTGCAACTATCGAGGAAATTCCTTATTCCGTATTACACAAAATTACTGCCCGCATAACTGCTGAGGTAGAGGGTATCAACCGCGTTCTCTATGACCTCACTCCGAAGCCCGTCGGAACTATAGAGTGGGAATAA
>JAZNLA010000030.1:0-5685 GCA_045578845.1 Acutalibacteraceae bacterium
TACCGAAATGTATAAGGCTTCGGATGAGGTCGACGCATATGAAAAAGAACATATAAACGACTACACAATGGAAACCGAGATGTTGGCACAGTTTGTGGGTGAATATATGTTCAGAGGTGAGCAGGACAGCAGCGACCTTACACCGCTTGACCGTATGGTTGACGAACTTACACATCATAAAGGTATTGTAAGGACTATATTGGATTTTATAAGCGGTATTAAGGAAAAAATAAAAGACGGCCGAGAAAACCGTCAACTTCGCCGCGATATGAGAGCCTTGGAACGCAAGTTCAAAGCCGCCTATAACAGCAAGGTGGTGGAAAATAAAAACTCCACCAACGAGCAGGTGGAGAGTAAGGCGGCTATTAGAGATTTGTTTTATTCGGAGTTGCAAGATTGGATAGATGACGGTGGTAAAGATTCTAATACAGTGTTTACTATCGGAACAACATCAGATGTATTAAAATCAATAGGAATAAAATCTCAAGAGGTGAAATTAAATTCAGGTACAATTATAAATAAATTAAATAAGCATGATGAATTGACATATGATACATTTAGAGATATTCCGGAACTATTAGAACACCCAATTATCGTTCAATTTTCTGATGCTATTGACCCCAAAACCAATAAGCCGAAATATGACAGTAGAATTACAGTTATTGGTGAATTGTTTGCCAATACGAAAGACGATAAGGGTAATGTGATAAATGTACCAGTACTTGTATCTATAGAACTATTGCCAACTAATCAAAAAGGGACAAAAATACTTGATTTTAATATTATTACAAGTGCTTACTCAAAATCGGCATTGCAAAATTATATAAACGAAAACAGTATTTTATATATTGACCCGAATAAAAAAAGAACCAATAAATGGTTATCCCTGAATAGGCTCCAATTGCCGTTGGGGGAAACCAAAACTGGTTCTATAAGAAGAATAGCATATAAAGACGGAAAAGTCAAGATAGAAAATTCCACTAAAAAAACTGCTTTTCAAATTGCTTTAGAAAAAGCAGGTGCGATAGATTCTTACGGTAATAGTATATTCGAGAATTCTCAAAATAATTCCGAAAACACTGAAAATGTTTCCGAAAACACTGAAAATGTTTCCGAAAACACTGAAAATGTTTCCGAAAACACTGAAAATGTTTCCGAAAACACTGAAAATGTTTCCGAAACTGCAGAAAATGTTACGGATATTGAGGAAAAAAGTGCTATTTCGGAATTTATTGATAAAGACCTTTTGGAATATGAGAACGGTAATATTACCCGAGAGGAGTTTATTAAAAGGGTACGGTCAAGAAGTGATGAAAGCAGTTCGAGAGCAATAACCGAAGGTGTAAATTCTGCTCTGAAAACTTACGGTGAAGCGGTTAAAAAGCAGGCAGAAGATTTAAACCGTTATAAAAAACAACTTTCAGCTAAAGAACAGACCATTAAACGATTGCAGTCGGAACTTGATACTGAAACCGATTCCCGCATGAGAGAAATACAAAAAGAACTTTCAATTTGGGAAGAAAGAGAAAAGTCGGAACTTAAACGCCGCGACCGTGAACGTGCAAGGGAAATGATACGCAAAGAGGTTAGGCAACTTGACAGTGCTCTCAGGACAAATAGCAACAATAAGCACGTGCCCGAGGCCCTTAAAATCGTGGTTTATAAGGTTGTTAAGGTGTTTGCCGATAACGACAAAAGCACATTTAAAAGTAAAGACATCAAGCAAATATACTATGAATACAAGGATTTAAATGCCGAAATATCGGAAGAAACTGCCGGTGAAATTCTTGAAACTTACAGTGTGGATGTTGAAAACTCTTTGAAGTTGCTGTATAAAACGTTAGACGGCAGAAAACTTTCCAGCCTTTCAACCTTTGAACTTAAAACCATATATGATGTTGTAAAAAATATTCACCACATTGTCGCCAATGAAAATAAGGTATTTCTTGACGAAAGAAAGGTTGAATTAAGTGTATTGGGCGATTCTGAGTTAAGCCGCCTTAAAGATATGGACAAAAAACATCAAACGTCTTGGGCTCATACTGAATACACCGAAGGTATTACCGAGTTTTTGACGACGGGCAACCTTAAACCGATTTATTTGTTTAAAGAAATAGGCGGTCAGTTTGAAAGAATCTTTAACGACCTATTGCAAGGTCAATACAACTATGCCAAGGAATTACAGTTGGCTCAGACTCATTTCTTGAGAGCAAAGCAAGAATACAACTATAGCGACAGTTGGGCCAAGGATACCATAAGCATTGAAACTGAACGTGGCGAAACACTTACAATGACAATCGAGCAGGCTATGTATATTTATGCTGTTTATAAGAGACAGAAAATGAATAAATCACAGTCTGCAGAACACCTTGAAAGAGGCGGTATTGTCTTTGAGGCTCCGCAAAAGGTTAAGGGTAAAGACGGCGAGATTGACACCAAAAAGTGGATTGAGGAAATTGACCTTTCGGCACACAAAATTTCAACGCTTGATTTAGGCCATATTTCCGAGCAACTTACCGAAGACCAAAAAAACTATGTCAATTCAATGGTCAACTTTATGTCGTACAACATGGCCGCACTGGGTAATAAAACAAGCATGGCTTTGTATGGTATACAAAAATTCGGTGAAAAGTATTATGTGCCGTATATGAGTTCTAAATATTATGTGAACAGTCAGGTTGAGAGTACCGGCAAAGTTGCAGAGCCTACACTTAAATCAAAATCGTTTACAAAGAATCTTACACATAAAGCCAATAACCCGCTTGTTGCGATGGATTTTACAGATGTGGTGGCACAGCATGTTCAACAGATGTGTTTATACGGTACAATGACTTTGCCGGTCGATAGTCTTACAAGGCTTATGAAATATAAGGTTGCTTCGACCGATAACACCGATTATCAAAGTGTAAGGGCAGAACTTGTACGTGTATACGGCGAGTCGGCAGTTTCTTACATAGATGAACTGATAAGACAACTTAACGGCGGTGTCAGAACTGAAAAGGGTACAGGTTTTGTAAATCAACTTACCAACCTATTTAAAAAAGGTGCTGTATTTGCTTCGGCTTCGGTTGTCGTGCAACAGCCGTCAGCAATTATGCGTGCTTTGGCAATTTTGAACCCCAAATATTTTGCGGGTGCAAATTACGGCAAAGATGAGTCGGTTAAAACATATGACGAAATGCGGAAATGGTGTCCTATCGTAATAATCAAAGAAATGGGACGGTTTGACACAGGAAGTGGTGCTACGGATATTGAGTGGATGACACACGTTGACCCAACCGAAATATGGGGTAAAAAGGGTAAGATTGCCTCATTTTTTACCGACAGCAAATACCGAGACGATATTCTTTCGGGTGCCGCCGCTAAAGCAGACGAACTCACGTGGAGTCAAATATGGCTTGCCTGTAAGCGTGAGGTCGCCGACAAAAACAAGGCTTTAAGTGTAGGCAGTGACGAGTTTTTCAAGGCTGCAGCCGAAAGGTTTAATGAAGTTATAGAGAAAACCCAAGTTTACGACTCGGTACTCTCGAGGTCGCAAAATATGAGGTCTAAAGACTCACTTGTAAAAATGACTACTGCATTTATGGCCGAGCCGACTACAACACTTAATATGTTTGTAGATGCAATGCGAAATTCTAAAGGTGAAGAGGAAAAAAAATATGCTACAAGGGTTGTTGCATCATTGGTGGGACAGGTAGTATTAAATGCCGCCTTGAAATCACTTGTTACCGCAGCAAGGGATGATGACGAGGAAAAAACATATATTGAAAAGTATATTGCTCATATCCTCGGCAATATAACCGATGACCTCAATCCGCTTACTTATATTCCGATTGTTAAAGATGCCGTAAGTATTTTTGAAGGGTACGACGTGAGTCGCTCGGATATGTCGGTTATTTCCGATTTGTATAAAGCGTTTGACGGTATTGGGAATCTAAATAAATCGGTTTATGATAATGTAACTGAAATTGCGGGTGCTCTTGCTGCCATTTTCGGTGTACCTCTTAAAAACATTTTAAGAGATATAAATGCAGTACACAATATTTTGTTAGGTAAGAATATTACTAAAACGAGTATAACAGGTATTGATTACAGCATAAAAGAAGAATTCGGACAAAAGGCTGCATTTAAATTGATTGATAAAATATTCGGTGTTAATTTCTTTGTGACTAACAAAACCGAAATGTACACAGACCTTGCTGAGGCTTATAAAAACGGTGATACAAAAAAGTATAACAAAATTTATAAGTTGATTGCTGACGGAAGTGATATTGAGGACCCCGAAGAATTGGAAAAGGATATATATTCCAAAATGATTTCGGCTTATTCGGATAATGACAAGTTTTCCGACAAAGCAGAAAGTCAAACCAAAAAGTTAAAGGGCAACGAAACGTATGAAATGCTCGACAGCGACGATAAAAAGGATGTAGAGAGTACTATTAAAAAGCAAACTGCCTACAGTTCTTTTTACGGGGACAAAGGAAAACAGAAATATATAGACCTTTACAAAGTAAAACTCATGAGCAACGCTGCCTATAAAATAGAGGTGCAAAAACTCATTGACAGCGGTGTACCCGAACATGAGATTGAAAAAAGGGTGTGGCTTGCGGAATACTCGTATATAATTGATTTAGGGGTGGATATTAACGAGTATGTTATGGCTAAAGAGGCACTTGGTAAAAAATATGCCGACAAAGACGGCAGCGGCGGTGTAAGTAAGGCCGAAAAAGCATTGGCTATAACCGAACTTTCAGTCAGCACCAAAACTAAAAATGCATTATGTGTCACTCAAGGCATAAGTGATAAGTTAATGTAAAAATAACCTGCATGAATTAAAAATTCATGCAGGTTAAATTATTACGGAAAATTACGGATTACAGCGTGGTACATTCTTTTTAGGAGGTGAAAAAAGAAATGGAAAATATAAAATATAATGTCGCTTTTGGAAATATTTATCCAAATACACGGCAGTATGCAGGTATACAAGGAACGAGCGGTGTTTATCACTTGAAATTTACCATTGACGATGATTTGTATGACAATTTACCCGAAAATACATATTACCGTTTTGATACACGAAACAGCCTTGGCGGTGTGGAGTGCGGAGTTCCAAAAGTATTGACGGAAAAAACCGTCAGATATACAGTTGATATAACACTTAGTGCTCCCGGCGGAAGTGCAGTTATATACTTGGTGCTGACTTCGGGTGAAAAGGAACTGTATACATACCCTGCACATATTTGGTTTAAGCAGAGAGCAGGTGCAGAGTTCGAGGCTGAACAAAGACGGAGTTTGTCGGCCGTTGCTTTGTCAGTCAGAGAAGTTGCGTTAAACACAAAAAATGAAGTGGATAAAGCAGCGAAACAGGTCGACCTTGCCGAGCAGTATGCAAACGAGGCTAAAAGTGCCAAGGCTTATGTTGACGCTGTGACTTTGGATTCCGAAACCAAAGAGGCGGTAAAATCCGCCGCGGCGGCTAAAGAGTCGGAAATCAATGCTAAAGAGTCCGAAACTGCCGCCCAAAATACCGCGAACGAAATTCGTGACGGTATTCCTATTTTATATAACACCGAAAACAGTCACGTAGTGCAAAAGACGGATAAGATAAAATACCCCGGTCAAATAAACAAACCTAACGGTGTTGTGAATACCATGTTCGGTGTAAATAACTATACCGGCCCCGAC
>JAZNLA010000031.1:0-1626 GCA_045578845.1 Acutalibacteraceae bacterium
CGGAAGACTACCGGGTTGATAGGCTGCGTGTGTAAGTGCGGTGACGTATTTAGCTAGGCAGTACTAATAGACCGAGGGCTTGACCTTTAACCTCTTTGTATTCCTTTTCTTGTTCAGTTTTGAAGGTGCGTGGAAAGATGAGCACCATTAGCTCAGTTGGTAGAGCACCTGACTCTTAATCAGGGTGTCCCGGGTTCGAATCCCTGATGGTGCACCAATAGATAAAAAACCAATAGGTTTTATATACATGGCCCGTTGGTCAAGTGGCCTAAGACTCCGGCCTCTCACGCCGGCAACATGGGTTCGAATCCCGTACGGGTCACCAAAAAAGAATAAAAGCAGTAAAACGGGTAAAACTGTTTTATATAGTCGGTGTTGATTACGGTGAGGGTCCACCCGTTCCCATCCCGAACACGGAAGTTAAGCTCACTTGTGCCGAAAATACTTGGCTGGCGACGGCCCGGGAAAATAGGTAATGCCGACACTAAATCAGCCGTTTAAGTCTTTCTTAAACGGCTGTATTTAAAAAGCATCAATCGACGGTGTCAGTAAAATGTCCCTTGAAACTCACCTCGAATAAATGCACTTCTTAAAGAGAAAATAAAATATTCCTCAATAGCTCAGTCGGTAGAGCAACGGACTGTTAATCCGTGGGTCGTTGGTTCGAGTCCAACTTGGGGAGCCAAAAAAGAACGAAGCAATCGCTTCGTTCTTTTTATGTTCAGAAAAATAAAATAAGCCGTGAATTTTCACGGCTTATTTTTATCTTTTATGTCTTTTATGTGTTGTTTTAAAACAAGGTTAATATATTGCGAAAGTGAACGGTCATCATATTCTGCTTTTTCTTTTAGTTTTGTCAAAATATCACTATCGATAGTTATGCTTATTTTTTCTTTCAAGGGTTTCATTATTATCACCTCGAAAACATTATAGGATAAAATGATGAAAAATATTGACAAATAAGATAAAGTAGGATAAAATAGGATAAACGAATATTTAGGAGGTTCAATTATGTTTTGTTCTAAATGTGGAAGTAAAATTAATGATGATGTTAAATTTTGTTCTATGTGCGGCAATTCTGTTTCGGTAAATGCTACTGAAATAGAAAATCATTCAAATAATACCATTCCTACACATCACGAAATCCCAAAATGCAATTATTGTGGAAACATTGCACCTTGGAAAGTGGGTCCTATATTAAGACCAATGGATTTTGTAATCGGAGTCGGTTTGTTACTGCTTGGATTTATTCCGGGATTGGTTTATCTTGGCGTTGTAGCACTAATTCGTTCTAACGATAAAAATCGTGAAAAAATATGCACAAAATGCGGTGCAAGGAATATGTTCACAAATTTATATTAAATCTCGGTTTTCCCTCAGTTCTTTTTCGGACACGAATGACAAAAAATCTCGTTCTTCGGAACGAGATTTTTTCATTTGTGTCCGCATTGGCGGGCACAACATCACTGTAAACGAAGTTTGCACATCATTTATGTCGCAAGGCATAACATCATTGTCCGTTTGCGGACACAAAACGATGTTTTCGCTGCGCTCAAAATGAAGTTGACCTATTGGTCAAATGATGTGCTCGTTTCACTCGCAACGATGTTGCCTTCAGCAAATGCT
>JAZNLA010000032.1:0-1976 GCA_045578845.1 Acutalibacteraceae bacterium
TAACTGCTCGGCAAGCCATTTGCCGGTTTTCTTTTGTTCAACCAATACTACTTTTAGTCTATTTAAATCTTTCATTATTTACACATTTTATTGGCGTATACCGCAAATTTAGTGATAATATGCGAAACTATGTCTTTTTGAAGTAACTTTTTTACAGCATAAATTGTAATTTGTATAATTTGGAATGAAAATTTGGATAGTTTATATGAAAATTTAGAGCATAAAACTTGTACATAAAGTGAAGGTATTTGCAATACAAAAGCATCAAATCCACCCGACTTGGGAGGGTGGGATGCCGATAGGTAGTTTTGGGATGCCGAAAACATTTCGGGTGCCCCAAAACACAACTTGCTATGTTCGCTTGAACATAAATTTCCAGTGCCTGAAAATTATTACACATTCCCTTCTTTTTAGCTCAATAATTTAGCCTGTTTAAATGATGTTGGTCATATGGTCGCTTATGACCAACACATAATGGTTGGTTGGTCTGTTGATTTGTTGCAACCATTAAACTAACCGACCAACGGTTAATGTGACCATATGACCAACCGACCATCTTGCAACTTGCTTATTGTCTCCAGAAATGCAATCTGATGACAGGTGATGACACCTTATGTCGGGTTTGCAGAGTGTATTATTTTTTGTTTTTACTTAGCGCTCAGAATTGAAGTTTAATGTAAATATGAAATAGTTATGGAGATTATCAGCATTGAGAAAAAGACCTTTGAGGAACTTGTGGCGCGTCTCGGGCAGTTCGTTAAGCGAATGGATAGTATCAATCGCCAGCGTAGTGGTAGGCGTATGAGCGAGTGGATGGATAATCAGGATGTCTGCCATGCGTTGAAAATAAGTCCCCGCACGCTGCAAACGCTTAGGGATAGCGGCAGGTTGCCGCACTCTAAAATCAATAACCGCATCTACTATCGCCCCGAAGATGTGGAGCAACTTATTGAAAATGATGTTTAACCTATAAATTTTATGCCTATGAGTAATGAAGTTATCACGCACAAGCACGAGTGGGTGCGCGGTCTATTCTCAGAACTTGACCGCATTACCAAAGATGTCGCAACGATGGCGGATGAGAATCAACCGCTATTAGGTGGCGAACACTATTTGACCGATAGGGAATTGTCTGAACGTTTGAAAATCAGTCGCCGCACCTTGCAGGACTATCGCAACAACGGCATTTTGCCGTACCGTCAACTGGTTGGGAAAATCCTTTATCGTGAAAGCGATATTGAACGAGTATTGCAGAGTTGCTATCGTGGCAAGTTTTAATTTTATACCCGATAGGGTGTAAAATATACAAATAAACAATAAAATTATACCCGATAAGGTGTGAAATGAAAAACTTTCATTATATTTGCACCCGATAGGGTATAATCTATTGTGGCTATGGAGCAGACAACACTTTCAAAATATGTAAAGGCGATGCGTAAGCAGTACAACCTTACGCAGGTGGAGCTTTCCGAGAAATCGGGGGTGGGCTTGCGTCTTGTTCGAGAATTGGAGCAGGGCAAGCAGACTTTACGCCTTGATAAAGTAAACCAGATATTAAATCTTTTTGGCAGCGAAGTAGGCGTTGTGCCAATAACTAAATCCGTTGAGCGATGAAACAGGCTGTTGTATTTTTGCGTAACGTAAAAGCCGGTGTCTTGACGGAAGATGAGAACGGTTATACATTTGCGTATGATGCCGATTTTCTAACCTCTGCCAACGCCGAGGCGGTGAGCCTTACTTTGCCGTTGAGCGATAAGCCTTATCGAGACAAGGTGCTGTTCCCATTCTTCGATGGCTTGATTCCCGAAGGCTGGCTCCTGGATATTGCCGAGAAGAATTGGAAGATTGATGCTCGCGACCGCATGTCGTTGTTACTTGCGTGTTGCAAGGATTGTATCGGTGCAGTAGGTGTTGAACCCATAATCAATGAGGTGGAGTAGCGTATGGCAAAGTGTCTATATTGTTACAAGGAGTTG
>JAZNLA010000033.1:0-11571 GCA_045578845.1 Acutalibacteraceae bacterium
AGGATAAATATAATCCAAGTGAGTTTATAACTCGGATTGGCACGGGTGTTTATTATGGTAACAACGAGAAGTATTGCCAGTATCTGAACTATGCGATAGATTATACCGCTCCATTGCGAAAGCATAAGTTCAACTACGGTAACGAAGAGTATCTGCAATAATATAAGCAGTCCCGCTGTTATAATTCTGCCCGGCATGGGAATACCTCTGCGATGTTCCTTTCTCATAGTTTGACCTCTTTTATTAAATGTAGGCTGTTTGATTATTTGCCTGAAATTCCTATAAAAATAATTATATACCAATTATCTGCAATTTTCAACTTAAAACTTATTATTAAGGATATGATCATGTTAGAAAATTGTCTAACGGTCAGTTTGAGGTAAGAATACCTATTTCCGAAAAATTCAAGGGTAAGAATTTGATTGTGTATTACGTGAATGATAACGGTGATATTGATGAGCATAAAGTTTCGATAAAGGAAAACTTTGCGGTATTTAACACTGACCATTTCAGTATTTACACCTTAGCAGAAGTTCAGACCAATACAAGTCAGACTGATGTTTCTTCCGAACAAGAAATAGTATCCACTGAAGGTGAGCCGAATCCAAACGATGATAAAGGTCAAGGTGATGCTTGGGTTTGGATTGTAGTTGTTGTAAGTATACTCGTTGTTGTGGGTGTAGTAATTGCGGTAATTATTATAAAGAAAATTGTGTAAAAAATTGAATATTTTTTCTTGCAAAATGGTATATATGGGTGTATAATGTATAGAAAATGAATACTTTGTTCCAATAAAACGCCATGATGAAGTAAAGTAACCGTCTTTTCGGTCTAAAGAGAGTTGTGCCAAAGGCTGAAAGCACAATGTCAAAAAATTCGGTGAAGTTCCCTTCGAAGCGGCAGTGCTGAACGGTTAGTAGGCATTGACGGTGCGGCCCCGTTACAGGTCAAATGAGTGTTTGCTCTAAAGCAAAAATGTGGGTGGTACCACGGAGTTTGTAGTTTACGGCTTCGTCCCTTTTATTTCGGGGGACGAAGTCTTTGTTTTTTAAAACCGATAAGGAGAAAAATCATGAAAGAAAAGTTAGAACTTTTAAAATCCGAAGCACTGTCGGCTGTTGCCGCGGCAGAAGATGAAAAGCAGATTGACGAGGTAAGAATTAAATACCTCGGCAAAAAAGGTGAACTTACTGCTGTTTTAAAGCAAATGGGAGGCCTTAGTCCCGAAGAAAGACCTATTATAGGTCAACTTGCCAACAAGGTAAGGGCAGAACTTGAGGAAAGCATTTCGGCGGCTTCAAAATCATTTAAAGAAAAGGCAGACGATATTAAGTTAAAGTCGGAAACTTTAGATGTAACCATGCCGTCTAAACCTGCTAAAGTAGGCAAACTTCATCCGCTTAACACCGTTTTGAACGACCTTATTGATTTGTTTCAATCAATGGGATTTGATGTTGTAGACGGTCCCGAGGTCGAAACCGACCATTATAATTTTGAGGCATTAAATGTTCCCGCTGACCACCCCGCAAGGGATATGCAGGATACATTCTATCTTGCCGAAGGATTGCTGCTTCGTACACAGACCTCTGCGGCACAGATAAGAACAATGGAAACCAGAAAACCGCCCATTAAAATGATTTGCCCGGGACGTGTTTACCGTGCCGACGAGGTTGACGCTACCCATTCGCCCGTTTTCCACCAAATTGAGGGACTTGTGGTTGATAAGGGGATTACCATGTGTGACCTTAAGGGTGTTTTGGAGCAGTTTGCCCACGAAATCTACGGACCTGAAACCGAGGTTAAGTTCCGTCCGTCTTTCTTCCCATTTACCGAGCCCAGCGTTGAGGTTGATGTCACCTGTTCAGAGTGCCGCGGTAAAGGTTGCCGCGTATGTAAGGGCAGCGGTTGGATTGAGATTTTGGGTGCAGGTATGGTACATCCGAGGGTGCTTGAATCCTGCGGAATTGACCCCGAAGAATATTCGGGATTTGCATTCGGTATCGGTCTTGACCGCATTACCACCACCCGTTATAAAATCAGCGACATTCGTCTGCTATTTGAAAACGATATGCGTTTTCTCTCGCAGTTTTAAGGAGGTACAAGTAAATGAAGGTATCTTTAAGTTGGCTTAATAAGTATGTAGATATAGATGTACCCGTAGAAGTGCTTTGCGATAAAATGGTTATGGCAGGTTTCGAGGTTGAGGAGATGATTGACCTTTCGAAAACCATGCGTAATGTTGTTGTCGGCAAGGTGGTAAAAATGGAACGCCACCCCGATTCCGACCATATGTTTATCTGTCAGGTTGACTGCGGTAAAGAGGAACTTGTACAAATCGTTACGGGTGCACAGAACGTAAACGAGGGCGACCTTGTTCCTGCCGCACTGCACGACTCTGATTTGCCTAACGGTATTCATATTAAAAAAGGCAAACTCCGCGGGGTTGAGTCAAACGGTATGCTTTGTTCGGGCGAAGAACTTTGTGTTACCGAAAGTGACTATGAGGGTGCTTCTGTTAACGGAATTATGATTTTAAAACCCGATGCAGGTGACGCAGGCACCGATATGCGTGATGTTTTAGGTTTGAATGATTTTATAATTGATTTTAAAATCACCGCTAACCGTCCCGACTGCCAAAGCGTTTTGGGTATCGCCCGCGAGGCTGCGGTTGTACTCGGCAAAGAGTTTTGCCCGCCTAAACCTCAGTATAAAACCGCAGGCAGTGATATTTCGGATTATATTTCGGTTGAAAACCGCAATTTGGACCTTTGCCCGCGTTACTACGGCAGGGTTGTAAAGAATATTAAAATTGCCGAGTCACCCGATTGGCTTAAAAAGTGCGTTACTGCCGCAGGCATGCGACCTATAAACAATATTGTTGACATTACCAACTTTGTAATGCTTGAAACAGGTCAGCCTATGCACGCATTCGATTTAAGGGATGTTGCCGACAGTAAAATCATTGTCCGCAATGCCGAAAACGGTGAAAAAATCACTACTCTTGATGAAAAAGAGCATGAATTAAGTTCCGAAATGCTCGTTATTGCCGACGGCAAAGAGCCTTCGTGTATTGCAGGTGTTATGGGCGGTCTTAACAGTGAAATTAAGAGCGATACCAAGGATATTTTCTTTGAGTGTGCAAAATTCCGCCGCGACAGTGTCAGAAAGACCTCACGCAAACTCGGTGTCCGTACCGAGTCAAGCGGCAGGTTTGAACGCGGTGTCGATATAAATAATGTAGAGTTCGCTATGGAAAGAGCACTCGACCTTGTTTGCATGTTAGGTGCAGGCGAAATTGTCGATGGCAAGGTTGACCTTAACGCAGGCCTTCCCGCACCGAGGGAACTGAGTGTCACCGTACAGTCGGTTTGCGACCTTTTGGGTGTAGAAATTACCGCAGAGAAAATGGTTGAAATCCTTTGCAATCTCGGTATTGAAACTACTTTGAATAACGGCACTTTGAATTGCCTTGTTCCGTCAATCCGCGACGATATTGAAGGCAGAGCCGATATAGCCGAAGAGGTTATGCGTATTTACGGTTATGACCATATTAAGGGCAGTGTAATGAAGGGTGCCGTATCACGCGGACGCAAACTTCCCGAACGCGTTAAGGGCGACAAGATTAAATCACTGCTTACGGCAAACAGTTTCTATGAAATAACCACCTATTCATTTATAGGCAGTAAGGCTATTGATACTTTACATCTTTGTTCTGATGACAGCCGCCGTAATGCCGTTACGATTTTAAACCCGCTTGGCGACGAGTATTCGACCATGAGAACAAGCCTTGTAACCAACATGATGACCGTTTTGTCTACTAACTATTCGCGTAAAATTTCGGGGGCAAGACTGTTTGAACTGAGCAAAATTTTCGTTCCCAAGAGTTTGCCCGTAACCGAGCAACCGCTTGAAATCCCCGAACTTTGCCTTGGTATGTACGGCGGCAGCGAGGACTTCTTTACTCTTAAAGGTGTAGTTGAGGCAGTGGTTGGATTGTTTAGCAACCGACTGTTAAAGATTGAAACTGCATCTGAGCCTTATTTACATCCGGGCAGAAGTGCCGTCGCTATTCTCGGTGACGAGGTTGTTGCCACCTTCGGCGAAGTACATCCTAAGGTATCGGCAGAATACGGCATTGAGGACCGTTGCTATATTGCCGAAATTAAGGTGGATAAACTTTACAATATCCCCGAACAGAAGATTATTTATAAGCAGTTGCCTAAATTCCCCGCAGTTGAGCGTGACTTTGCACTTGTTTGCGATATTGCCATACCGGTCGGAATACTTGAGCAGGCATTAAGAGAGGGTGCCGGCAAACTTTGTGAAAATATCCAACTGTTTGATGTTTACACAGGTTCACAGATTGCCGAGGGTAAAAAGAGCGTAGCCTATAGAGTAACTCTTCGTTCGGCTGAGGCAACCCTCACCGATGAGGTTATCGACCGAGCCGTAAATAAGATGATTAAGAAGTTAGAGCAGGTTGGTGCAACACTTAGAGTTTAAGCCATAAAAGGGGGTGCGAAAGCATCCCCTAAAAATTTTTTAAAAATTATGAAATTTACTATTGATTTTTAGAAACGCTTGTGCTAATATATTATGGCAGTAAAAATAAATACGCGTTGATAGCTCAGTTGGATAGAGTGACTGACTACGAATCAGTAGGCCAGGGGTTCGAGTCCCTTTCAGCGCACCAGAAAAAATCCCTGTTCTTACGAACAGGGATTTTTTCGACTAAGTTTGCCCAAGGGCTAAGTTAAGTTGCTTCTCAGTGAAGTTCACTAAGGTGTGTGAAGTTTCGCCTAAAGGCTAAGTGGCAAACTTGACTTCACTATGGCAAAGACCGTAACTTCACATTATTTGTTCCTTAAATATTCATTAAAGCGACTTTTTTAAATGAATAATGAATAATTGATTTTTAAATACGGTTTTGATATAATTAAATAAAGTAATTTAATATAAGTTAATTAATGTATAACAAGGAGTTTTAAAAATGGTAGGTAAAAGAATTGCACTTATAGCACATGATAATATGAAAGATACTATGGTGGAGTGGTGTACCGAAAACAAAGAAATACTGTCACAGCATTTCTTAAGCGGCACCGGCACAACTGCAAAACGCATAACCGAGGCAACAAATTTGCCTGTATTTGCTCATTTAAGCGGTCCGCTTGGCGGCGACCAGCAGATTGGCTCTAAGGTTGCAAGCGGTGAAATAGATATTATTATCTTTTTCTCCGACCCGCTTACTGCAATGCCTCACGACCCCGATGTTAAGGCATTGCTCAGAATTGCACAGGTTTATGATATTCCCATTGCCAATAACCGCTCAACCGCTGACTGTATTTTGAAATCTATATTATAATGTATAAACCGCCTGTAAAATCGCAGGCGGTTTTCTTTTTGCTTGAAAATACAACATATAAATGGTATATTAAACTCAGAAAGGCGGGATTGTATGCCGGGACCGATAACTCATTTAAAGGTTGCGTATATATATAATAAGGAAATGGGCGGCAAATTTTCACCGCAGTTATATTTGGGAAGCATTTGTCCCGACAGTGTTAATGTAGACGGTCACGCCGAAAAGGAAATCCGCTGGCCGGCACATTTAAGGGATAAAGACCTTAACGTGTGGTACCAAAATGCCAAAAGGTTTTACGAAGAAAACATTACTAAGTACGATAATTCATATTTAGTTGGATACATATTACACATTGTCACCGATATTGCTTGGGATATGTGGTTTGATGGGCCGCTTTTTGCCGAAATGTATAAAAGCGGTGTACCTAAAGAAGAATTAAAGGAAACACGTTGGGCTGAACTTTACGGATATGAAAAACATCAATCGAAACTGCCGTGGTTTAGCGAAACGGCAGTTTGTTTAAAAGTTACAACAGCCGAAAATATAGGAACGGTTACGGCTTTTAAAACCGAAATTTTAAAATCAAGGATTATAAACCGCGAAATCCCCGAGGGAAGAGAGCCGATTTTTATAAATGACGGATTTATGACACTGTTTTTTGCAAAAACAGTGGAACTTGCGAGCGAAATATTTCAAAAAAGCATATAAAAAATAAAATTTTTTCTCAAAAAAATGCTTAAAGAGGCATATTTTGTGGGAATAAGCCCCGAAAAATTGGTTTTTCGGGGTATTTTTATGCCATTTTTACTGTTTAAAGGCCGTTTTGTGAAATATATTCACAAAAAATTGTAGGTTTGCACAACAAAAATTTTCGTTTTCGACCGAAAACACCCCCTCTTTTTTAAAAAATTACAATCCTGTAACCTCTTTTTGACCCGCTTTTATGGGTATTTTTCGTCATTTTGCACAATCGGTATGCACATGAGGGGGTTGACTTATCGGCGAAATATCATATAATTGGTTTTGTTGCCGCTAAAACGGCGTAAACTATTAACAGGATTGTAACTAATTTCAGTTACCAAAATTTTTAAACAGGAGTTATTTATGCTTAAAAATTTCTTGACAAAACTGAATAATGTTGTAAAGCATATTCCTGCAAAGGTTTATTATCGCAGCGGGTTGGCATTACTCTCGGTTGTAGCCATTACTGTCGGATTTGTTTTCGTTAATGATTATACAGTAGTTGACGGTAGCAAAACCTATAGTGTAAAAACCTATGCAGATAGCGTAGCAGGTGTTTTAAATACCGCAGGTCTTAACGTTAAAGATGAAGACCGCGTAAATATGGATAAAAATGTAATTACCGTTGACCGCACATATTCTTATGTTGTAAATCCCGAAACTCTGCTTGCTGCAGGTCAAATCAGCGAAAGTGTAATTGATTACACAAATGAACAACTTTTTGACAACAAGGGTGTAGGTGTGATTGAAGATAATACGGTTGAAGGACTTTATACTGTTAATCCTTGCACAGTAGAGCATGTTTATGAAACCGTAACACGTACTATAAAGTACGGTCACAAAACCGTTAAATCGTCTGATATGTTAAAGGGCGAACGCAAGGTTACTAAAGGTAAAAACGGCGAGAAAGAAGTCGTGCTTTACAAGACAGTAGTAAACGGAGTTGTAGTTGACAGTAAGGTCCACAGCGAAAAGGTTATTACCGAGGCTGTACCTGAGATTGAAACAGTAGGTACACGCGTTGTTTACAACTCGTCTAATGCAGTTATGACCAGTGCCGATGTCAAATCAATTTCGACCTTGGCTCATAAACCGATTGAACTCGATAAAAACGGAATACCTGTTTCTTATGCTAAGGTAATTTCGGGTAAAGCATCGGCTTATTGGCCCGGTGAAGACGGCGGTGAGTACTGCTCGACCGGTGTTAAAGCACAGCCGGGTTATGTAGCGGTTAATCCCAAGCAAATTCCTTACGGCACTAAAATGTATATCGTTTCTGCTGACGGCAAATATGTTTACGGATATGCTATAGCGGCTGATACCGGCGGGTTTGCCTATAACGGCAGCGGCAGAATAGTTGACCTCAGGTTCCCTTCAAAATCATCGGGTTCAGCGTTTGGTGTTCGCAAGGTGAACATTTATATTCTCGATTAGTTTTAAAGCCGAACTTTCAAAATGAAAGTTCGGCTTTTTTATGGGTGGAAATATGGACAAGAAAAAGAAAAATAACACATCGGAAAAGGTAATTCTTTTCGTTGTATTTTTAGTATTTGCAGGTGTTGTTGTGTCGGTTTCGACAGGCATAGGTAACTTTGTAAACGGTAATAATGGTAATATATCAGAGCCTTTTCAGTACGAAACAGAAACGAAGTCTAAGTTTTATGACAGCAGCAGTTCGGCAGATTCATCGCAGCCTGTCGGAAAGATAAATATAAATACCGCTACTAAGCAGGAACTGATGTTACTTGCCGGTATCGGCGAAAAGAAGGCGGATGCTATTATTGAATACCGTGAGAATGGCGGTATTTTTAAAAACCCTGAGGATATTAAAAATGTAAGCGGTATAGGCGATACTATTTATGATAATTTTAAAAATTCAATTTGCGTTGAATAATAAAAGCCGCAGGTCCAAACGGAACCTGCGGCTTTTTATTATTTGTTATTATTCGGGTTTAACCCAAGGTGTTTTGGTTAACATAGGACAACCGGTATCCTGATGACGGTATGTCGGATTGGTCCAATATACGGCATTGCGGATAATGGTTTGAACATTTTTGTCGTAGAATGTGGGGTAGTCTTCATGTCCGGGTTGGAAATAGAAGATTTTACCGTTTTCACGACGGAGTGTGAAACCTGAACGGAATACTTCACCGTGCTCATAAGAACCTATGAAGATAATTTCATCGGGGTTGGGGATACCAAACGGCTCCGAATAGATTTCTTCGTGGGGAAGTTCGAAGTAATGGTCAATACCTTGAGCAATCGGGTGGGAAGGATTGATATTCCAAATACGTTCTTTATCGCCGTTAATACGCCAAGAAAGTCTGCCGCCTGTACCCATAAGTCTGCGGAAAAGTTCCAAGTTATGTGATGAATGTAAGAAGATAATACCCATACCGCCTAATACAGCCAACTGTACTCTATTGGTTACTTCATCGGGAACATATCTCCAACCGGAGTGTGACCACCAAATCATAACGTCGGTTTCGGCCAAAACTTCATCGGTTATGTCATTAACAGTGTCTAAAGTAAAACAACGGCAGGTAATATCGTCAGAATTTAAGAAATTAGCAATCGCACCGTGTATACCTTCGGGGTAAATTTCTGCAACTTTCTCATTCTTTTGCTCATGAATATAGTCGTTGTATATTGATACTCGAATCATTACGGTTTCCTCCTTGTTAATAATTACAGAAGAACTTCCTTACCGGTTTCGGCTGACTTGTAGATAGCCTCAAGAATTTTTACCATGTTTACGCCCTGTTGGGGAACAAACATAGGCTCAGCACCGTTAAGTAAAACATCAGCAAAGTGACGGAGGTTTGCTTCGTGGATTTGAACGCCTGCACCGTTGTTAATGTTGGGGATATAGTCAACGGTTTTGCCGAATTCTTCGGTGTAGATGCCGAGGCGGTTAAGGTTGGAGTTCCACATGATACCCGATTTTGTACCTCTGAGTTCGAAGAAACGCTTTTCTGCATCAATGTTAGAAGCCCAAGAGAATTCAATCTGCATGCAAGCACCGTTGTCAAAACGGATGAATCCCATAGCAAGGTCTTCAACGTCGAATGTGCCGTCAGCAGCCTTTTCGCCGAATTGTGAGTGTACCGAGTCAGAAACATCGCTGTCAGCAAATTTGTTGTATGTACAACCGGTAACCGCAACAGGCTTGGGGTTGCCCATGAGCCACATGGTAAGGTCAATCATATGAACGCCGAGGTCGATAAGGGGACCGCCGCCGGATTGAGCCTTAGTGGTAAACCAACCGCCCTTGCCGGGGATACCTCTACGGCGTTGCCAACCGCAGCGTGCAGCATAAACTTCACCGAGTTTGCCGTTGTCGATATATTCTTTTGCAAAGGAAGAAATAGGCATATAACGGTTATTTCTCATAACCATGAGAACTTTGCCGCTCTTTTCGGCAGCAGCCTTCATTTTTTCTGCTTCTTCAGCACTTACCGCGTCAGGTTTTTCACAGAAAACGTGAAGACCTTTTTCCAAAGCCTCAACTGCGATAATTGAATGGAGATAGTTAGGGGTGCAAATGTCGATTGCGTCAAGACCTTCAATAGCCAAAACGTCTTTGTAGTTCTCAAAAACTTGAGGTACATTGTACTTTTCTGCCAAAGCCTTTGCTTTTTCGATTTTGATGTCGCAGATGGCGACTATCTCGACATTGTCCATTCTTGAGTAACCGGGCATGTGAGCGTTAGTTGCAATACCGCCGGCACCGATAACGCCGATTTTAAGTTTTCTATCCATAAAAATCTCTCCTTTTTAAGCAAAAAATTGCTTGTTTTACGAAAAAAAGTATAGCATATTATAAAACTTTATGATATAATAAATTTGCTAAAAAATATTAATATTTTTACATTTACTGTTTTCGGGGTGATTTTATGAAGGTTGTTTATAATAAAGGTATGAATAAGCAGAATACAAAGGCGTTACCGATACAATTTTCCGAGTACATATCACAAAATGATGCACCCACAAGGTTTTCAGATGTGCAGTGTCATGATTATATTGAAATATTTTATGTAAAAAGAGGCAGTTTTGCTGTAAAAATAAATGAAACAGAATATTTGTCGGAAGAAGGCGGCATGTGTGTAGTAAATGCAAGAGAACCGCATTTGGTTAGGGGTGTTACAGGCAATAGAAGTATGTTGAGTATCAAATTTTCGCCTCAAATATTGATTTCGTTAGAGCAAACAGTAACCGAAACGGGGTGTTCATTGCCGTTTATTTTCGGTCAATTCGGCAGTAAACGTGTTTTTACAAAAGAAGAATTGGCAAATGATAAAATTCAAGTAATTTTTGATGAAATATTAAAGGAAAATAATGAAAAGCGTTTCGGGTATGAACTTACAATGCGAGCCGATATTATGAAGATTTTTTGTTTTATTATGAGGTTTTGGCACGAAAGTAATGATATAAAACAGTTGCCGCAGTTTAATACCGCGGCGGCAAAAATAATAAAGAATACGCGTAAATATATTGAAGAGAATTATGTCGATGCTACTTTATCAGGTGCTGCCGAGTATGTGGGGCTCAGTTACAGTTATTTTTCAAGAGTTTTTAATTCTTATTTCGGCATGAGTTTCAGCAACTATCTTAACCTTGTGCGTGTCAACGAATCCTTGAAACTATTGGTCAATGATGAAATGGATATAACCGAGGTTGCCCTTACGGTGGGATTTACATCTACAAGTTATTACATACATACTTTTAAAAAAATCAAAAATATTTCTCCAAACCATTTTCGCACACTTTTAAAAAGAACAAGTTATAAGGTATAAATCGGATTAAATGGTATGGGTTCCTTGATTAAAAAATTAGACTTGAAATACTTAGTATAGTAGTGAATAATATCTATGTTTAATGGAATAAAAGGAGTAAATTTTATGAAAAAAGCAATTAAAATCTTATGTCTTTCACTGTGTATTGCCATTTCGGTATCGCTTTTTGCTGCTTGCGGCGGAAAAGATAACAACAGTTCTGACGGCAGTTCAAGTAATGTAACCGCCGAAGGTGTAATTAACACTGCTGATGTAAATTTTGCTGATGCAGACGGAGAATCGGTTTATCGTATTGTTCGTTCCGATAAAATGGATTCAGACATAGCTGAAATTCCGACTAAGGTTTTAAAAGCATTAAATAATAAATTCGATTTCAGCATTAAAAATGTTACCGATGAAGAAGACGGAACAGATGTCGCCGAAATTATTATAGGCAAAACCAATCGTCCTGAAACAGAATTGGCTAAGAATTTGCTTGTATCTGAAGCAACCGGCAGAGATAACGAGTATATTATTGCTACTATCAATGACGATATCGTAATCTACGGTATAACCAACGCTTCTCTCATAGCAGCGGTAGATTATTTCTGTGATACATATGTCACAGGAAACGTTATAACAGGTGGTATACATCATTTCTACACCAATACTGAAGGGTTTACAGATATAAAG
>JAZNLA010000034.1:0-2706 GCA_045578845.1 Acutalibacteraceae bacterium
CCTTTTTTGCGAGTTTCTCGACATTTATGTCGAGCTGTTTGAGCAAAAAAGGGGACTAAAGTCCCACCGGGCGAACGACATAAGCACCGCTTATGTGTAGTGAGTACATTTAAGCACCTTATATGTATGTCATACTTTTAGTATAAAACACATAGGAGGTGCTTATAATGTCGTTTGCAATTTTTAGAGTAGCAAAACTTAAAAGAGGAGTAGGCAAAGGCGGTTTGTCGTGTGCATTTAGGCACTTGCAAAACCATGACAAAACCGCCGAGATATCTCATAAAGAGTTTAGCAGTTTGAATGTGTTTCAAACTTTTAAGGGTGGATATGCCACCATTAAAAAGAAACTAAACTCTTATATAAAACAACACAATGAACAAGCAAAGACCGACACCAAAAGGAGGGCTTTGCGAAGTGATGCATCCGTCGCTATAGAATTTATTTTTTCATATAGCAAGACGGAGCATAATCAAACTTTGCAATTTGCAAAGGAATACGAGCAAAGACTTATTGCATTTATAAAAAAAGAAATGCCCAACATCGAGGTGGTCGCCTTTGCTCGTCATGCCGATGAAGATAGTTTTCACTGGCATGTTATAGGTATTCCTTTTGATAAGTCCAAAAAAAAGTTAAGCAGTAGAGACACACTCGGCAACAAAAAGGATATGAGTGAATTACAAACCAAGTTTGCCGAATATGTCAAAGACTTAGGACTTAAAAGAGGTATACCTAAAGAGATTACCAAAAAGAACCATACCACAAAGCAAGAACATAATAGAATAATGTTACTTGCTGCAGAAGAATACCGCACCAAATTGCTTACAGAGTCAAGGCAAGCGGTGCAAGAGGTTTTTGGTTTTGACCGCTAAAACATACAAAAGTATTTTGGTATTGTTCAGGTATCCTGTATTGCTTGGGTTTACAAGGTTCCCAAGGAAACAGGAACCGAACATCCCAAAACTTTGTTGTTTTGGAATGGTACATCTAAAAAGTAGAATGTCGAAAATTGTCGAAAAATGTCGAAAAGATAACGGGTCGGCGGTACACTTAACCGCCCCCGTTTTTTTTCGTTCCTCCTTATTTTGAGACTGAGAGCAAGTCACACAAGGGGGGTGCAGGTTTTGCGAATAGCAAAACCACTACGAGCACCCCCCTTGAGGGACGTCGGACAACAGACAAAAACCGCCATAAAAAGAAAATACAAAAGCATTTTTTTCTTGCTTTTTTCTTTCTTTTTAATTATATTTAATACATACTTAGTATGTAAAAGGCGGGCGGTTCTTCTTTCTTACAATTTAATAGCGCGGTGAATGCTCCACCCCACCGGCACAACATCAAACCCCGCCCCGCTTTTTACAAGGTAAAAGGAAACACTTTCTTAAAAGGAGGAGACACACATGGATAAGGTAAAGGTCAATCTATCATTACAAAATACCACAAAGAAAAAAGTCGAGGAACTTCATTCTGTTTGTGGTATTTCCCGCGGTTCAGTTATTGACATACTGGTCGCGAGATATGGCGACGATATCGCAAAAATCTTGCAGAAAGGAGAGCAAGGTGCTATACAGTCGCAAGCATATCGAGGATAAACAAAAAAATATGACCGCCACCCTCGGCAAAGGGTGAACGGTCGTTCTGTTTGTTCCTTATAGTAAGTATGTATTATTATAGCACTTTTATGCAATAAAATCAATATGAATATGCCACAAAAAGGCACAATTATCGGCGGTATACAATTTGACCCCCGCAAAAGCGGTAAAGCATGGGAGTTTGTTGTATACCCTGAGAGTGCACCATCTGAGTGGGTCGAGAACCTTGTTTCTTTTGGTGTGCCGTTTGCCATAAGTCCTTTACATGATAAAGATATATCTGCAAACGGTGAACCTAAAAAGGCACATTATCACGTTATTTGTGTATGGCCAAACGGTACAAAATGGCAAACGGCAACAACAGTTTGCGACATTACAAACGGGCCATGTTGCATACCGTGTGCCAATATTCGTACAAAGTACGATTACTTAACACACAAAAACGACCCAAACAAGGCACAATACGACCCAGCAGATATACAAGTCTTTAACGGTTTTGCAATTTCAAAGTATGAGACTTTGACATCTGCAGAAGTCAATACAATGGTAATTGAATTGACAAACATGTGTCGTGAAAACCAATTCACCGACTACAGTGATTTGATGTTCCACCTCGTTGATTGCGAGATGTGGGACCACTTTGATGTTGCAAGCAATCGCACAATATACTTTGCGAACCTCATAAAAGGTATATGGCGACATGCTGCAAAGAATACAATCAAAGTAGACCCAAGCACCGGCGAGGTGCTTGAAAATGTCGAGCAAGTCGACGAGTAACTTTGTCAAGGTCAACGGCGTTGGGGTGGAGATTTTTGCATGATTCATTTTTATGATTCATGCAAAAATACGACCCGAAACCTTGACACGGCACTATTTGCAAAATGGAAAAAGAGGGCAACACACTTTTGTGTTGTCCTCTTGTTTTCCTTGCACTTCAAACCCCCCGGCACGGTTTGAGCCGTGCCGGGGGGTTTCCCCTTTTTTGCGAGTTTCTCGACATTTATGTCGAGCTGTTTGAGCAAAAAAGGGGACTAAAGTCCCACCGGGCGAACGACATAAGCACCGCTTATGTGTAGTGAGTACATTTAAGCACCTTATATGTATGTCATACTTTTAG
>JAZNLA010000035.1:0-1750 GCA_045578845.1 Acutalibacteraceae bacterium
TCCCTTATAAAAGAAGTTTACAATCCGAAGACCTTCTTCCTTCACGCGGCGTTGCTGGGTCAGGCTTGCGCCCATTGCCCAATATTCCCCACTGCTGCCTCCCGTAGGAGTCTGGACCGTATCTCAGTTCCAATGTGGCCGATCAACCTCTCAGTCCGGCTACTGATCGTAGACTTGGTGAGCCGTTACCTCACCAACTATCTAGTCAGACATGAGCCCATCTTAAAGCGGATTGCTCCTTTCCTATCACGAAGATGCCTTCACGATAGCACATGCGGTATTAGCACGGTTTTCACCGTGTTATCCCCCTCTTTAAGGCAGGTTGCTCATGCATTACTCACCCGTCCGCCACTAAGTTATCTCAAAAGCAAGCTTCTTTGATAACTCCGTTCGACTTGAATGTGTTAGGCACGCCGCCAGCGTTCATCCTGAGCCAGGATCAAACTCTCTAATGAGTTGTTTTATTTATCTCACCAATGTGAGCTAAATTTCCTGTTTTGCTCTTTTACTTTTAAAAGAATTAACGAGTCTTGTGTTCTACATTACGTTTGCTTTGTAGTACATCTGTTGTTCAATTTTCAATGTCCGTTCTCGCCGCCCGTTTTGCGGACAGCTTGGCTATTCTATCACACACAACAAGCTTTGTCAATACCTTTTTTTAAGTTTTTTTGAGATTTTTTTAATTTTTTTCAAAAACTCTGCAAAGCATTGAAAACGCAAGGGTTTTGACAGAAATACAGCTTAATTTTCGTTAAAAATCATTTCTCTCGCCGCTTCAAACGAAGAATAGACTTCTCCGTACATATAAAGCGATCCGAGCATCACGAGTGGTTTATTTTTCTCGATAGCTTTTTTGTATGCTGCTGTGACACCTTCACATATATTAATGAAAGATTTCGCAGGAACACCGCTTTCCGAAAAGACGTCGGCAAGCTTTTCGGAATCGAGCGCGCGGGGTGAATCGGGAGTCACGGCAAAAACCTGTTCGACGGTCTCCGAGAGGATACCGACCATTTCGCGGTAATCCTTATCAGCGAGAACGCCCATAAGGAGGATCACCTTTTCGTCCCCGAAGAAGCTTTTTATACTGTCGCGCGCCGCCGCGACACCTTGGATATTATGAGAGCCGTCGAATATGACGGGCGGCTCGTTTGCAAGCAACTCAAAACGCGCGCGCCATTTTGCGTTCTCGAGTCCTTTGCGCAGATCCTCCTCGGTTACCGCAAATCCGTTTTCATTAAGAAGCTTTACCGTTTCGATAACAGTTGCCGCATTTTCGGGTTGGTAAGCTCCGCACAGCGAAAGCTTCACGTCGCAAAGCCGGCAATAATCGAAAACCGTTCCCGTAACGTCCATCGACTTTACGTTTAACCTATCAAGCTTGGTTCTCACCAAAGCCGAACCGTTTTCTTTTGCCTTTTCGGAAATCACGTCGAAGGCAGTTTCGTCACGTCCGCCGTAAACAACGGGTTTTCCTTTTTTGATTATACCAGCTTTTTGAGCTGCTATTTCGGCAACCGTATTTCCGAGGACCGAGGTATGGTCAAGCGCCACGCCCGTGATGACCGAAACGATCGGAGATTCGATAACGTTTGTCGAATCGAGCGCACCTCCCATTCCCACCTCAACAACGACACTATCGCAGTTATGTCTTTTGAAATAAAGAAACGCCAACGCGGTGATCATTTCAAACTCGGTGGGCTTATCTTCCATTCCGTCGGCAAACGGTTTGATCACCGACGTCAATTCC
>JAZNLA010000036.1:0-44541 GCA_045578845.1 Acutalibacteraceae bacterium
CAGATATGTGCCGAGTGTGCTAAAAAAGAGCGAGAAGCAAAAAAATGGGGAAACACGCTAACCACAGCACAAATTCTGCAAGCTGTAGAACAATGCAGGAAAGAAAATAAATAATAAAGCTCTATATCATACGAAAAAGCACAGTTCTTTATCAAAAAATGAAATAGTCAATAGTTAGTAGACACAAAAAACACAATTAAGCTGCCTGTTCGATTCTATATCGAACAGGTGGTTTTTTATTTTCGCTCAAAAAAGTGTGCCAATGAAACAAATATTCGCTATTTTTTTGCTTTTTACCCCCTCCATTTAAGTTTTACTATGAAAACAAATAGATAACCACAAAAACACGGCAACAAAAATAACCCGTCTTACGGCGGGGTGAATAAAAGTATGTAAAGAATAGGCTATGGTATGGCAGGAACGGCTGTCATGTCATAGCCTAATTCATTTAGTTTTTTAAGATAAGAATTAATTTTCTTTTCGCGGTTGAACTTATTGTAATAATCCGCACCTAAATCGTGGAACGGTTGGTTGTATTTCAGTATGTAGTAAATTGCAGTGAGCATTGAGTGAGCGACTGCCATAGCCGCAATTTTAGAACCTCTGCGTATTTTAATACGCTGGAACTGTGCGTAGAAAAATGTATCTTTGTGTTTGGATGTGCCGTGAGCACATTGAATAAGGGTAGTTTTAAGTGTAGGATTGCCTTTTGTTGTTCTGCCACTACGGCGTTTACCTGCACTTTCATTGTTGCCCGGTGCTACACCCGCCCAAGAACACAAATGTGAAGCTGAAGGAAATCTGCTCATATCCTTGCCAATTTCCGAAATTATGGTTTGAGCACCGATTTTACCTACACCCGGTATTTCTTCTAATGCATTTATGGCATCCTCATAGTCTTTAATATAGTCTTTAATAATCTTATCTATGTCCTTGATTCGTTTTGTCATATCGTCAATATGGTCAAGAACACTACGGATGAGTTTTCTCTGTAACGGAGAGATTATGCCGTCAAGCGAACTTAATATCTCTTCCGCACTGCTGTGCATTTGGTGATTCCTTATGTCATCTACAGCCTCAAGAGATATTTCTTCTCCGCTGAGTAAAAGGTCTAAGTATTTTCTGCCACTTTTACCGTTTATGTGTGTTAGTTTGCTTCCGAGCTTAATATTAGCGCCTTCAAGCATTTTCTGTAAACGGTTAAGCTCACGACTACGCTCTTCCACAAGACTTTTGCGGTAACGGGACACCTCTCGTAATTCCCGCTGCTCACGGTCAGGAATAAAGCTTGCTTTCAGCAGTCCGTGTTGTAACAAGTCTGCAATCCATTCGGCATCCTTCATATCCGTTTTTCTTCCAGGCAAGGATTTCATATGGTGTGCATTTACCACCATAGCAGGAAGTCCGGATAATTCAAATAAATTGTATAGGGGTTTCCAGTATGATGCTGTACTTTCCATAGCGATCATTTCACAACCGCTATCCAAAAGCCAGCTTGTGAGCTCTCTAAGCTCACTTGTTAACGTACCAAATTCTCGTATTTCCTTTTTTCGTCCGTCACGAAAGCAGGCTACGATCATTTTCTTATGTACATCAATACCACAACAGCGCTGATATACTACTTCCATTATTTTCCCTCCATAGCATATTTGCAGCGAGGCTCTTTTTATATCTCATTTTACTATCCGTTCTTTCGCTCAAAAGAGCTGAACAATTCGTGGTTCGTAGAAAGAGCCTATGTAAATTTCTTGATCGGTCTCAAAGATCCAACAACATAACCTACCTTATGCTGCACTTAAATTATACCACAAATCTACCTTGTTTTCATCTGTTGTGGTGAATGCGAAGCTATTCATAAAGATTTCTTGAAAGTCGAAAAAAAGATCCCTCAAGTTTTATCCACAAATGTTTTCGGAAAAAACATCGAAGGAGGATAAAACTGTATGACAGATAATGTTCAAACGGTTCCTATCCACGAAAAGTTGGCGTTGACAATACGTGAAGCCGCCGAGTACAGCAATATTGGAATTAATAAAATTGATGAGATGCTTCGCACACCTAACTGTCCGTTCGTACTTTTTGTGGGTAAGAAGAAGTTGGTAAAACGTAAAGAGTTTGAAGAGTTTATCAGTTCAAGACTGACGATATAACTCGACGATCAAAAAAATTACAAAAATAATGTTTAATCACTTGAGAAAGGATGCACTTTATGTTATACTTATTGTGTAGCGGTGTGCTCTTTTCTCAGTGGGAAAGGAGTACATATTGGGAAAGAATTTAAAAGGTAAGGAATGTGGTAAAGGCATTCGTCAAAGAAAGGATGGTTTATACAGCGCAAGATTTGTTGACAAATTAGGCAATCGTCACGAAAAATATTTTGCTACCATTCCCGAAGCTCGTAACTGGATTGAAGATTCAAAGTATGCCGATAAACATGAGGGCATTTTTGTTCCGACCGAAACTACGGTTGATGAATGGTTTGAATTTTGGATAGAAAATATCGTTGGAGATCTCGCACCGAACACGTTGCGGAACTACCGCGAACGGTACACTTTCAACATTCAACCGGTCATCGGTAAAATGGCAATTGCTAACGTAAAGCCAATGCATTGTAAAAAGGTTTTACTGCAAATGGATGAGACCTATGCAGGTTCAACCATTCGACAAACCTATATTGCAATGGGCACGATGCTGAAAGCGGCACTTATGAATGATTTAATCATAAAGCACCCTATGAACGGTGTTCGATACACAAAACCCGTTCGAGCAAAGGATGATATAAAATTCCTAACCCGTGAAGAGCAACGGATTTTTCTTCAGGCAGCAAAGCGTTCTCATAATTACAATCAATACGCTTTGATTCTTGAGACGGGTTTACGAACAGGTGAGCTGATAGGGCTTACGTGGGATGCGATTGATTTTGAGAAGCGTACGCTTACCGTCAACAAAACTTTGGAGTACAGACACAAACAAGGATATTGGCGAGCAGGACCGCCCAAGACGCCGCAAAGCTATCGCACCATACCTCTGACAGAACGCGCATACAACATTCTAAAAGAGATATGGGATAATCGTGAGTATAGGAAAAAGTCTCCCTTACTTTCAGAAACACTTGAATACATAGACAGGCGAACGGGTGCTACCTCTCAGCTTGTGATGTGTGATCTTGTGTTTATCAATTGGCGCACAGGTGAGCCTGCTAAGAATAGTTCCTATGACACTCACCTTTATAAACTTTGCGACGAGGCGGGAATCAAACGGTTTTGTATGCACGCTTTACGTCACACCTATGCAACTCGTGCGATTGAGGCAGGTATGCAACCGAAGGTGCTACAAAAACTACTCGGCCATGCCAGTATCAAAACAACGATGGACCGTTATGTTCACGTTACAACTGAGTCTATGGACCGGGCTATAAAGCAATTTGAAAATAATCAGGTTTTAGATGAATCTTAATATAATTCCATGCGAAAATGGAGTAGAAATGGAGTAGAAATGGAGTAGTAGATATACGCCATACTCCGAAAACCCTGATAAATAAAGGATTTTAAAGGAGAAATAGAGAATTATGAAACTAGGTATTGTTGGATTGCCGAACGTCGGCAAATCTACACTTTTTAACGCAATTACAAACGCGGGTGCACAGAGTGCAAACTATCCGTTTTGCACTATTGAGCCTAACATCGGCATGGTATCTGTTCCCGACCCAAGACTTGACAAACTTGCCGAAATGTATCATCCGCAAAAATTCACTCCCGCGGTTATCGAATTTGTCGACATTGCAGGTCTTGTGAAGGGTGCTTCAAAAGGCGAAGGTTTGGGTAACAAATTTCTTTCGCACATTCGCGAAGTCGACGCCGTTGTGCATGTAGTCCGTTGCTTTGAAAATGATGATATTATCCACGTTGAAGGCTCGGTTGACCCGTTACGTGATATCGAAACCATCAATTTGGAACTTATACTTTCCGACCTTGAGATTTTAGAAAGAAGGCTTGACAAAGCCAACAAAGCACTAAAGGGTGACAAATCGTATCAAGCAGAGGTTGACTTTTTAAAACGTTTGATTTCGGAACTTGAGGCAGGCAAAACCGCCCGCTCTGTAGAGGTTAACGAGCCCGAAGCGGCAATTTTAAGCACTATCGAACTGCTTTCGTCAAAACCCGTAATCTATGCCTGCAACATGAGTGAAGACGATTTTCAAAACGGTATAGACAAAAATGAGCGGTTTAATGCCGTTAAAAAAATCGCTGAAACAGAAGGTGCGGAAACCCTGCCTATTTGTGCATCATTAGAAGCCGACATTGCCGAAATGGAAAGCGAAGAAAAGGCTATGTTCTTAGAAGAATTAGGACTTGAAAGTTCAGGCCTTGACCGACTTATAAGGACCTGCTACAGTCTACTTGGTCTTATTTCCTATCTTACTGCAGGTCAGCCTGAAGTCAGAGCGTGGACAATAAAGAAAGGCACCAAAGCCCCCGGTGCCGCCGGCAAAATTCACAGTGATTTTGAAAAAGGCTTCATACGTGCCGAGGTTATAGGCTTTGACGACCTTATAGCCTGCGGAAATGACGAAAAGGCTCTTGTTACTGCCCGCGAAAAAGGACTGCTTCGCAGTGAAGGTAAAGAGTACGTAATGCAAGACGGCGATGTGGTTCACTTCCTATTTAATGTCTAAACCTTATTACCCCGAAAATTTTCGGGGTATTTTTTATTAGTTTTAATTTTGCCTTGCCGAGATAATATTTATATGATAAAATATGAATATATTTATTTAAGGGGTCTGTTTATGGTGCTCAAAAGATTTTTGTCGTTTCTTTTAATATTAACCTTAACCGCTTCCTTGCTTATTGGTTGCAATGGAAAGGAACTCCAATATTCCGACGACTGTTTAACCGTATATTTCTTTGATGTCGGTCAAGCAGACAGTTCTTTACTTATTTTTCCCGACGGCACCACCATGCTTATTGACGCAGGTAACCGTAATGACGGCAAACTTATTGCAAATTATCTGAAAAACTTAGGTGTTTCAAATTTGGATTACCTTGTAGGCACTCACCCACACGAAGACCACATCGGCGGTATGAACGATATTTTCAATGCTTTTAATGTGAAAACCGTTTGCGTGCCGCTTATTCCAAACGAATTTAAACCCACAACCGAAATTTATACTGATTTTAATAATAACATTGAAAAAGAAGGCAGCCGACTTTTAGAACTTAGTGCCGAAACTGTAATTGCAGAAAGAGAAAATTTTAATGTTACATCATTAGCACCGTCTGTTGACGGAATATACAGTAATCTAAATGACTATTCGTTAGTTCTGCTTGTTAACTGTTTTACTAACACCATACTGTTTACGGGTGATACTGAAAAGCCGTCGGAACTCGACATGCTAAGGCTCAACACTAATTTAGATGCCGACATTTTAAAGGTTGGTCATCATGGCGGTGAGAACTCGTCGACTGCCGAGTTTTTAAATAAGGTTACACCCAAAGCGGCAGTTATTTCAAGCGGTGTCGGTAACACATACGGTCACCCCAATGAAGAAGCACTTAAAAGACTATCGGATATAGGTGCAAAGGTTTACCGCACCGATACAGTAGGCACTGTTATTGCCAAATGCTATGACGGTGGGTTTAATATAGAAACCGATGAAAACCTAATTCTCGACGGCAGTAGGTAGGAATAATTATGATAAAAAGCAACAATTTAAATATTCATACGGTAGACGGTCTTGTTTATTTGACCTTTCCCTCTCTCGAATTAGACGGTATTACCCACGCATACACAACCCGTTTCGGCGGGGTTAGTGAGGGTATATTTTCCTCTATGAATATGTCATTTTCACGCGGTGACAGTGACAGTGCCGTTTTAGAAAATTACAGACGGATTTGTAATGCCATTGGTACCGACTACAAAAAATGCGTACTGTCAAAACAAACACATACAACAAATATTCGTATCGTAACCGAAGAGGACAGCGGAAAAGGCATTATAAAAGACCGCGATTATGACGATGTTGACGGGCTCATAACCAATGTCAAAGGATTAACACTCGTAACACAGTATGCAGACTGCGTAGGTCTGCTTTTCTATGACCCGCAAAAAAAGGTTGTTGCAACTTCGCACGCAGGTTGGCGTGGCACTGTAGGTGAAATCGGCAGACTTACCGTTGAAAAAATGTCAGCGGTTTTCGGGTGCAATCCTAAAGATATACATGTGGGTATCGCACCATCTATAGGTATGTGCTGTTTTGAGGTTGACACCCCCGTTTACGAAGAATTTGCAAAGGTATCTATATTTAATACAAACAGTATAATAAAGGAAGACGGCGGCGGTAAATATCACATTGACCTATGGCGTGCAAATCTTTTGTCACTGCTAAATGCAGGTGTGCCGAACGAAAACATTTCCGTAACCGACCTTTGCACAAAGTGTCATCCCGACTTACTTTTTTCACATAGGTTTACAAACGGCAAAAGAGGCAATTTAGCCGCCCTTATTTGCTTAAAATAAAAACAAAAGGAGTTTTATATGGACAGAGCAAGCGGAGTTTTAATGCACATTTCCTCTCTTTTCGGCGATTATTCGACCGGCACATTCGGAAAAGAGGCAAAATATTTTATTGATTTTTTAAATGACTGCGGTTTTAAATATTGGCAGGTTTTACCTTTCGGCATGGTTGACGAATGCAACTCACCCTATAAATCATATTCGGCTTTCGGCGGAAACCCTTATTTTATAGACCCCGAAACACTTTTCAAAAAAGGTCTTATAACCAAAGAGGAACTTGACGGTGCCAAACAAAAAACACCCTATTCCTGCGAATTTGAGCGTCTTAACACCGAGCGTATGGAACTGCTTTCAGTCGCTTCAAAAAGGGTTGCCGACAAAGGAAAAATTGAAAAATTTATTGAAGATAACCCCTATTTAAAAGAAACCTGCGAATTTTTAGCACTCAAAGAGGCTAACGGTGGAAAAGAATGGACAGAGTGGACTGTAAAAACTTCCGACCCCGACATTCTTTTTATGTGGAAATTTATAGAGTTCGAGTTTTTTGCCCAGTGGAAAGAAATTAAAGATTACGCACACTCTAAAAATGTTAAAATCATCGGTGATATTCCCATTTACGTATCGTTTGACAGCAGTGATGTTTGGGGTAACAAAGATATGTTCTTGCTTAACAGCGACTACAAACCCAAAGAAGTTGCTGGAGTTCCGCCCGATTATTTTTCTGCCGACGGTCAACTTTGGGGCAACCCGCTTTATAATTGGGACAAAATGAAAGCCGATGGTTTTTCGTGGTGGAAAGCAAGACTGAGTATTATGTTTACACTGTTTGACGGTGTGCGAATTGACCATTTCAGAGGCATTGAGTCATATTGGAGTATACCAAGCACCGCTAAAACCGCCAAAGAAGGCAGATGGGTTAAAGGTCCCGGAAAAGCATTTTGCGATATGGCAAACACTATAAGGGGTGACAGTTTTGTTATCGCCGAAGATTTGGGCGATATTACGAAAGAGGTATGCGACCTTGTAGAATACAGCGGTTTCCCCGGCATGAGGGTATTTCAGTTCGGCTTCCTATCCAACTGCGACAGTGCCCACCAACCGCACAATTATATTAACAATTGCATAGCCTACACCAGTACGCACGATAACAACACCCTGCTCGGCTATGTTTGGGAACTTGACAGTGCAACAAGAAAAGGTATGCTCGAATACTGTGGATTTGAGGGCGAAAATTGGGACTTGTGCTACGACAGTATTATAAGAACAATGCTCCAAAGCCATGCAGGTACGGTTATATTCCCCATTCAAGACCTGCTTAAATATGGTTCGGACACAAGACTTAATATTCCCGGCAAAGCAGAAGGCAACTGGAGTTACCGCATAACCAAAGACCAGTTGGATACAATCGACCGTAAACTTTATAAAAAACTTAATTATCTATACAGAAGATAAAAAAGAGCCGTGCTGCAGCACGGCTCTTTTTTAAATATTAACTTAATCAGCCGACGAATAGTCGCCAAGTTCATTTTTAGAGGCGGCTTTTAAATAGGCATTTATAAATCCGTCTAAATCGCCGTCCATAACCGCACCGACGTTACCCGACTCAAAACCCGTTCTGTGGTCTTTGACAAGTGTATAGGGCATAAAAACATATGACCTAATCTGCGAACCCCATGCAATTTCCTTTTGCACACCTTTAATATCTTCTATTTTTTCAAAATGTTCACGCTCTTTAATTTCAACAAGTTTCGAGCGTAACATGGTCATGGCAACCTCCTTGTTTTGCACCTGACTGCGTTCGTTTTGGCAGGCCACAACAATACCCGTCGGAATATGTGTTATACGGATAGCCGATTCGGTTTTATTGACGTGCTGACCGCCTGCACCGCTTGAACGGTAGGTATCGATTTTAAGGTCATCTTCCCTGATTTCAATATTAACATCTTTGGTGATTTCGGGCATAACCTCTAACGATGCAAAAGAAGTATGTCTTCTGCCCGACGAGTCAAACGGCGAACAACGTACCAAACGGTGAACACCGTTTTCCCCCTTTAAATAGCCGTAAGCATTTTCGCCCGTTACGGTTAAAACGGCACTTTTAAGTCCCGCTTCTTCACCGTCTAAAAAGTCTACCATACTAACCTTAAAGCCATTGCTTTCGCCCCAATGCGTATACATACGGACAAGCATTTGGTTCCAGTCCTGTGCTTCGGTACCGCCTGCACCTGCGTGGAAGGTAAGAATGGCGTTGTTGTTATCATATTCGCCGATAAGAAGTGTTGACAGACGCTGTTCTTCAAGACTTTTTTCAACCTCGTTAACACTCTCCACAACCTCGTCGAGCATTGAAAGGTCACCCTCTTCGTCTGCCATTTCAATCAACACCAACGTATCTTCGTAAAGCGAAACAAGTTTTTCGTACTTTTCTATTTTACCTTTTAATTGACTTGTTTTCTGTTGAATACTCTGAGCCTTTTCAAGGTCGTTCCAAAAGTCAGGTGCAGATGCCTGTACCTCTAAACTTTCAACCTCTTTACGCAAAAAATCAAGCCCTAAAGCATCGCCGAGTTCTTTTATATCACTTGAAACAGCAACAAGACGGCTCTTTTGTTCCTCAAACTGTAGCATAAATTATTCCTTTCCGAAAGTTACTGCAAATGCACGCCAATTTTCACATTCGCATTCATCGATTATTTTAAATCCATGTTTTTTAAATGCCGACAAAACATCATGCTCTCTTACATCAATTATGCCCGAACATATAAAAAGTGAACCCGTATTCAAAAACTCAGGTACGGTATCGAGTAAAGATATAATAACATCTGCAACGATATTGGCACAAACTATATCATATTTACCGTTTACTTTTTCTAAGAGGTCACCCTCTAAATACTCTGTTCTTTCACCGACATCGTTGATTTCGGCATTTTCTTTTGCAACCTTAACGGCTACAGGGTCTATATCCACACCTATGGCTGATTTTGCACCCAAAAGCACCGATGCAATGCTTAAAATTCCACTTCCGCTGCCTATATCAAGCAATGTACTGTCTTTTTCTACGTACTTTTCAAGCAGTTCCAAACACATTTTGGTAGTAGCATGTGTACCCGTACCGAAAGCGGCACCGGGGTCAATGCTCAAAACCGCACGGTCGGTTTGAGGTTTGGGCTCCCAACTCGGTCTTATGACAAGTTTCTTGCCTATTTCGGTTGTTTTGAAAAACTTTTTCCAATTATCCGCCCACTGCTTTTCGTCAACGGTACCGAGGTCAACCGAGCAGTCTATCCCCTCTGCCTCATACCTTGCTTTAAGATACTCTACAGCCTCTAACGGGTTTTCCTCTTTACTTATATAAATGTGTATAATAGACACTGTGCGGTCTTTTTTAAGTAAATCTTCATCGATAAGGTCAATATGTGCAATTTCCCAAGCGTCCTTTTCGAGTGAAGAATAATCCTCTACATAAATGCCGTACGGAACTACCATATTGGCTATAGCCTCAGCCGTTTCGGTTTTACTGCCGTCAACACTAATTTTAATTTCTGTCCATTCCAAAACACTATACCTCCACATTAACTCACCTTATTGTATCACATCTTTTATATAAAATAAACATTAAATTTTACTATTATCAAAAATAATTGATTTTTTTACAGTACTATAGTATAATCAATATATATTACTTATTATGTTAGGTGGTATTCTATGATTTGGCACAGTTCTTCTGCTGAGGAAGTATTGGCAGAACTTAATACAGATAAGGATGTCGGTCTTACTACCGATGAAGCCAAAGAAAGATTGGGCGATTTCGGCAAAAATCTTTCGGTTAATGAAGAAGAAATCAGCAAACGTGCGGCTCTTATGAAACAACTAAAAAAGCCGTCTGTTATAATTTTACTTTGTTTGCTTGTCATATATGTTTTACGCGAATTGGCAACAGGCAGAAATTCCTTTTTACTTCCTATTGTTGCATTTATAATAGTGCTCATAAAAGAAACCCTTTGTATACTTTTTGAATACCATTCAAGAAATATGTTGGCTCAACTGAAAAACAGTATTAAGGTTTCGGCTAATGTTATAAGAAACGGTGAAATCGTTTCGGTTTCGGGCAAAAATATCGTACCGGGTGATATTTTGGTACTTGAAGCCGGTGACTTTATTCCTGCCGATGCAAGGATTATAGAGGCTACAGGGCTTAGATGTGATGAGTCGGTGCTGTTCGGCGAAAAAGGTGTGATAGTTGTTCCCAAAAACGGCGATGCCGTTTTAGAAGACCACGCACTTATAAAAGACCGCGTAAATATGCTATACTGCGGTTGCCACGTTATGACCGGAAGTTGTTTAGCCGTTGTTGTTGAAACCGGCTCAAATGCTGAAATTCGCAGAAGTGTCATTAAAGAAAAGGTCTTTTTCCATAAAGGAATACAGGAAAAAATTGCCGACCGCCACAGAGATTTTTTAAAGGTATTTAAAGGCATAGCGTTCGGTGCTTCGGCGGTTATTGTTATTCTCGGTACTTTTGTCACAAAAGGCGACCTTGGTTGGGGCAAGTTTTTGGAAAGCCTTATCGCCGCAGTTGCTTTTTACATTTCGATAGTACCGGGCAGTTATCCAACCCGTCTTGCCTGCCTCTTAGTCCTCGGTATCAAACGTTTTGAGAAAGACAAGGCTATTATTTTCAACCCCCAAACAATAGAAAAGTTGGCGGGCGTAACGGTTATATGTTCCGATAAAACAGGCACACTAACCCAAAACAGAATGTCACTCCAAAAAGTTTTCGACGGCGAAAAGGTAATAGATTTAAGCCATGACAGTATAACAAGACAATGTGAAATAGCCATGCGTTTCGGCTCACTTTCTTGCGACACTGCAGATAGTGACAACGCCGACCATACCGAAACAGCCTTAATTTCGGCGGCTACAAGATATTTAAACATTGTAAAATCGGATTTTGATGCAGAATTTCCGCGTATTGCATCTATTCCTTTAACACCCGAACGCAAGATTAAAACCTCGGTAAATATGATTGAAGGCAAGGTCTTTGACATTGTTAGAGGTGCCCCTGATATCATACTTGAACGTTGTATCTCGGTGGATTATGACTCCGTAAAGAAAGCGTACGAGGAAATGTGCAGCGAGGGACTTAGAGTTCTTGCCATTTCATACAAAGTGCTTGACGAGGTCCCCACAGCACCTACACCCGAAATGCTCGAAAACGATTTGCAGTTTTTAGGACTTTTCGGTATTTCGGACCGCGAGCGAAAAGGCGTTGCTTCGGAAATTGAACTTTGCAAAAACGCAGGTATTTCCACCGTTATGTTTACAGGCGACCACATAAATACCGCCGCGGCAATAGCGGAAAAAATCGGTATTTTAGATGAAGAAACACTTGCTGTTACAGGCGAGCAGTTAGACGAATTATCAGATGCCGAACTTTCAACCGTTGCAGGCAAAATAAGGGTTTGTGCCCGAATTTCGCAAGACCAAAGAATAAGAATGGTTGAGGCACTGCACTCAAACGAAGAAACGGTACTTTTAACCGCCGACAGTGCGGCAAACTTTATTCCCATGGACTATGCCGATGTCGGTTGTGCCATGGGAAGAACAGGTACAGACGTTGCCAAAGGCAACGCCGATTTGGTTGTTGCCGACGACAGTTTCTCGTCTATTGTAAGAGCAATCAGAAACGCAAGAGGAATTTTCGGAAACTTCTCAAAATATGTCAACTACTATATTTCGCTTTGTGCCTGTGTATTTATCACCACCGCGGTTGACACCTGTATTTTCCGTACTGTATTCCCCTCTTCGCCGCTCATTTTATTCGGTGCCGTATTTGCTCTTTTATTCCCGATATTTGCCATAGGTTACGAAACCGCCGACAAGAGTATTATGAAGGCAGCACCCAAAACGGTCGGCGAAAAAATGCTTGATTATAAAGAACTTATAATGTCAGCAATAATGGGCGTTGCCGTTTCGGTTGTGCCGATTTTGGTGTCGGTGCTAACCTTAGAAGATGACGGCTCTAAAACGGTAACATTCGTAGCATTGGTGTTTTCGCTTGTTTATTACATGTTTATATCGCGTTCGCCCGAACTTTTCTACAAACGAATTTTACACAACAGATTTATGGTTATAGTATCGGCAATAGCAATAGCGGTTACAATCATTATTGCCGCCACACCATTGGGTTTGCTTTTCGGTTTAGCCGAAGCCAAGGTTACAAGTTGGCTAATTGCAATTCTTCTTCCTCTTGCAATCCCCATTGTATTTGAAACACTTAAATTTTTCGGTATTACGGTAAATAAATAGAAAAATACATAAAACAAACGGTCTTTGGGACACCCTCCGTAAGGAAGGTGTCACAAAGACCGTTTGTTTTTTTATACTTATTTATTTTCAATAGCCATAACAGCCGCAACTCTGCGGTCGTGTCTTCCGCCCTCATAATCGGTGTTTATAAACAAATCAACCATTTCACATGCTATGCCGGGTCCTATTACTCTACCGCCAAGGCATAAAACATTAGCATCATTATGAAGTCTTGTAAACTTAGCCGAAAAGGTTTCGGAACAAGCGGCAGCACGGATACCCTTTACCTTATTTGCCGCCATAGACATTCCAATACCTGTTCCGCAAACAAGCACGCCGAGTTTAACTTCTCCTTTTATTATGGCGTCGGTCACCTTAACGGCAATATCGGGATAGTCTACCGACCCTGCATCATATGCACCGAAATCTTTAACTTCCACTCCGTTTTCTTTCAAATGTGCAATAATTTGGTTTTTGAGTTCAAAACCGCCGTGGTCACAACCAATACCCAAAATATCTCCCTTTTTAAAATCTGCCATTTTATTTTCCCCTTTCAAGTTTTGATTTTAATTCGCGTTCGGCTTGAGGAAGCCGTAAGTATAAAGGCAACAATTCTTCTGATGTAACCATTTTGCCGTTTTTAAAATCTTTTTCTGCCGCAAGGCAAACGCCTGCCGCCCTCTGCCTTTTAAGATGTACAGGTGCTAATTTCACCGTTTTAATTTGGTTTTCGGTGCTTTTATAAAACATGTCGGCACCGTCACCTACTGCAAATATAGGCAGACTATCTCTAGCGGATAATTCCTTGATTTCTGCAAGTAAATCATCACAAAGCAATGCTCTGTCGGGCGTAATTCTTTCGACCTCACCGTTTTTTATACGAAAAATCGCATTGTAAAACTGATTGCATCTCGCATCCATAACCGCACATACATAGCAATCAAACGCCGACATATTATATGCCATGGCTTGGAGTACCGAAACGGGCACAATGCTTTTTTTGTTAGCCGCAGTAAGTCCTTTTACTGCACTGACACCAATTCTAACCCCTGTAAAAGATCCAGGTCCTACGGTTACGGCAAAAACATCAATGTCGTTTATGTTCAGGTTTAATAACGACAGTGTATGTTCCACCATTGGCATTAAGGTTTCAGAATGTGTGGTTTTTATATCAAGAAAATTTTCGGCAACAAGTTTGCCGTCATTAAATACGGCACAGGACACAGGTGATGCCGTACATTCAATACCAAGCATTATCATACTATTTTCCTCTTACCTCGTTACGGTGATTTTTCTGTCGTTACCGCCTGTATTTTCAATATTGATGGTTACTGTATTTTCGGGTAACGCCGACTCAATATTTTCACTCCACTCAACAAGCAGTACACCGCCTGCTTTCAAGTATTCAAAATATCCCGTAGTGTAAAGGTCATACCAATCACTTACTCTATACATATCGAAATGGTAAATATCAAGCCTGCCGCCTAAATACTCATTTATAAGGGCAAAGGTAGGCGAATTTACATCACCTTTATAACCCATACCCCTTGCAAAACCGCGTGTAAAACAGGTTTTCCCCGCACCGAGGTCACCTTTAAAGGCAAAAACATCACCCGATTTTGCCGTTTTTGATATTTCTTCGGCTAACCTTTCGGTATCACCTGCCGAATGAGTTACAAAAACTTCGGTATTCATGTTTTGCTCCCCTTTTATTATTTTAATTCTGCTAATTTATTAAGCCCCTCTTTAGAGCCGGATACAAACAGTATGTCGCTCTCTTTAAAACAGTAATCGGGCATAACGGTTTCGTATATTTTAGTTTTGTTTTCAATGGCAATAATATTAACACCGTATTTACCGCGGAAATTAGTTTCCAAAACAGTTTTACCGACAATTTCACTCGGCACTGTAAGTTTTGAAATATTAAGTTTTTCGCTCAACTGAATATAATCAAGCACTGTCGATGCCTCTAAACGGTGGGCAAGTCTTATTGCAATATCGCGTTCGGGATATACAACCTCAGCACCCAATTTTTCCAGTATTTCACCGTGCTCGGCACTTCTTGCTTTAGCAATAACATGAGGTACACCGAGGCTGACAAGATTAAGGGTTGTGAGAATAGAAGTGTCCAACTGTTCGCCTATACAAAGCACAACTATATCACAATTTTGAATACCGGTTTCCTCTAAAGTTTTCTTTTCCAAATTCTTAACAATAAAGGCATTTTCGGTATATTCACGCAGTTCTCTGATTTTTTCCTCATCGCGGTCGAGAACTATAAAATCGGCATCTGAAGTAGCAAGTTCCAAAGCCAAAGCGTACCCGAAACGTCCCAAACCGATAATTCCGTAAGTATTCTTTTGATTTATATTTTTTTTAAACATAATTTCACCTTATCCTATGGCAATATTTCCGTCAGGATATTCGGCACGTTCGCCTTTATTAAAATACCAAAGCGTGGCAATGGTAAGCGGACCAAGTCGTCCTATATACATTATCACAATCGAAAGGAGTTTTGCACCAACCGACAAATTACCTGTTATACCGGTTGAAAGACCGACCGTTCCGAAAGCACTTGTGACCTCAAAAAAAGCATCAATAAACCTAACATCGGGCTCTAAAATTACAAAAATAAATGTACCAACCACCACAACGCCTAACGCCAATAATGTGATAACCGCCGCTTTTCTGAATGTGCCTTTTGGCACAGAATAATGAAAAGCCTTTTCGGATTTATTGGTGGCGGCTGACTTCATACCTTCAAGTAAAACGAAAAACGTACTTGTTTTAATACCTCCGCCGGTTGACCCCGGTGACGCACCAATAAACATAAGTACTATAAGTACAAGCAAGCCCGCACTTGAAAATTTGCCTAAATTATAGGTTGAAAATCCCGCAGTTCTTGCCGAAACACTGTGGAAAAACGCACCAAGCCAGGTTATATTTTCGGTTAATTTCAAGAGCAATGTCCCGACAATTATAAGTGCCGCACTAACCGACAACACGACCTTAGAATGCATTGAAAGTTTTTTCCATCTAAAACGTTTTTCTAAAACCTCTCTTATAACCAAGAAACCTATACCGCCGAAGAAAATAAGTCCGCAGGTGACAAGATTAAGTAAAACATTGTCACTATAAGGAATAAGGTTGGAATTATTACCCAAATTATCAAATCCCGAGTTATTAAACGCGGCAACCGAATGGAACAAACTGTGACCCAAAGCAGTAAGCGGCGGGTAATCCTCAGCAAATACTATAAAACTTAACGCAGCACCTAAAATTTCAAAAAAAGCGGTCATTAAAAATACACTTTTTATAAAAAGTATAATGCCCTTTTTTGTTCCTAAATTAGATGCTTCGCTGATAAGCACTCTGCCCTTGGTATTAATTTTTTTACCCATGGCAAGAATAACACCCGCACCAACCGAAGTTACTCCAAGTCCCCCTACCTGTATTAAAACGGCAAGAATAAACTGGCCTAAAGGCGTAAATACACTGCCTGTATCAACCGCCAACAACCCGACAACGCAAACCGCACTTGTAGAAGTATAAAGCGAGTCAATATAACTTAAAGTAACACCGTCTTTAATACTTATAGGCAACATTAAAAGCAAAGAGCCTATAAGTATTACCGCGGCAAAACCTAAAGCGATAATTCTCGGCGGTGAGAGTTTTTTAAAAAACTTCAACATCTTAGTCAACTATTGCATCATAGGTAATAGCAGAACATTTATCATCTTTAATAATAACGGTAAGTTTGCTCTTGCCTTTTTCTACAACATAAGCATTTGAGCCGTTGAAACTATCGGCTCCGTAAGCCTTTTCTACATCAGCCTTAGAAGAGCCGATGTAAATACCCTCAGCGGTAGAAACGGTATCATCAACAAACCATGCACCAAATACATTTTCCTTTTCCCCGTTAGGATAGGTTGTCATATAGAAATTGCCGTAAAAATAGGTTCTGTCAAGTCCCTCGAAAGCACAGGAAGCCTCTTCGGTTTTGCTTTTAGGCTCACCCAAATTCTTTAAAATTTCGGTGGCATCTACGCCCATTTTTACTTCGGTACCATTCACGGTAAACGAATGAACTGCTGCATTATTACCCGAATTATCGGTACTGCCCGAGTCGTTACCGCAGGCGGCAAATGTAAAAATCAATAAAACTGCAACGGCTAAACATAAAATCTTTTTCATTTTTCGCACCTCTATTTATTATCTCTTATCGCTTCAAGCGATGTTTTGCGTTCATTATAAGTATTTACCTTTCCGGCCCAAATCTTACTTACCTTTTCGTCGGTTCTGCGGTCAGGCAGTTGATAATTGTCTTTTAAAATCTTACCGAAATAATCCGACATTTTCTCGGCACCGTAAACATTAAGGTGAAGTCCCGTATCATATGTGTCGGTGCTCCAATCAATACCGATTTCGGTTTGAGTTTCTAAAAAGTTTAAATATAAAAGGTCATACTTTTTTGCGTATTCTTCAATCTGTGCGTCCCACTCGTCCCACCAAACAGGCGACAATGACGGTGCCTTAATGAGCACAAGTTCAGTGCCGTTTTTCTCGCATAACACACGCATTTTATCTAAGTATTTCCATGTGTTGTCGGCAAACTCGTAATCGGCTATGGGCTTTTCAAAATGCTCTGCGGTTACGGGTTTTATACCAACCTGCATAAGGTATCCGTTATCCGAAACCTCATCATGGCTGAACATATATTTAAAGTCTTCTTTTTTAAGGTCCGACCAACGGTCATGGTACCTTAAAATCGGAAATATATAACTCCACGCACCGCCCCAAGTCTTTTCCTTTTCGGTAAGCGAAGCGTTTATTGAGTTCCATTTAGACTTAGACCAACGCATACCGTCTAAGTTCATACGGTTATATGCTTCCCTTGTGTCTTGACTGCCTGTGCTTTCGGGTGTGTCATATTTCATTGACAGCACATTAAAAACCATTACTTTCGGCGTTTCATACTTAAATGTTTCTTCCATAAGGTAATACGACTGCCAAATAAGTTGTTGAGCACTTCCTCTAATATACGAAGTGATGCCGTATTTTTCATAAAGAGTTATAGGCGAAAAGTTTTCGTAAACCTCGCAGTCGCCTATAAAAATGACATCATTATCGCCGACATGGTCATAGTATTCGGCAATAAGTGCACCCTCTTTGCTTTCGCTCATGTATTTTGGCATTAGAAGTAACTGTAAAAGATAAACAACCGCCAAACAAACAGCCAGAGTGACGCAAAGTGCTATGATTTTTTTCTTCTTCATATCCTTTGCCTCCTAAAACTGATTGTAAATAAAGTTGCTTGCATTATAGCCTATACCGTAACTGCCTGCTAAAAGCACAACTAAAAACAGTGCGAAAATGACGGCATAACGCAAAACTATATTTTGCTTTGCCAAAACTTCGCGGACATTTCCCTTAAATTCACCGATTATACTTACCGTAAGCATAATCACAATGCCAAAACATAAAATACCGTAATCAAGACCGCTTAAACCCAATTCCATTAACTTGCCGTTCCAAAGTAAAGAAATATTGGGGTTTATTATAAGCGAGCCCAACTTTGCAAAGTAGACCGATACATCAGGGAACAAATCGCTTATACGGATTAAATTCATAAGGGTAAACATTCTTACCATTTCAAAAAGTCCGTAAAATTTCTTTTCCTTTAAACCGAAACGGTTGTGGAATTTACCGTAAAGCGGTACCAATTCCTCCGACAACACGATAAAGAAACAGTTTAACATACCCCAAACAATAAAGTTAGGTGAAAAACCGTGCCAAATACCGGTGGCAAACCAAGTTATAACCGAGGCGATATAAACCGGTATTCTTTTGCCCAAATTGCCCATTTTCTTGTGTGTAACCTTTGAAAGTTCACGCATGGGTTTGCAGACCGACAAAGGATAGAAAATATAATCCTTCATCCATTCGCCGAGTGAAATATGCCATCTACGCCAGTACTCGGCAATATTCTTCGAAAAGAAAGGTCTTACAAAGTTTTCGGTCATTTTAATACCGAACATTTCGGCCAAACCTACCGCAACGTCGATACCGCCCGTAAAATCGCCGTAAATTTGAACGGCATAAAATGTTGCGAGCAGTAAAAATCCCATTCCGTCAAACTCTGTTCCTTTTAAGGTGACAACGGCAACGGCAATTCGGTCGGCAATAACCAACTTCTTAAAAAATCCCCAAAGTACACGCCAAAGTCCCATTGTGATATTCCTACCGCTAAAATCGTGTCCCTCAAAAAGTTGGGGTGCCAACTGCGAAAACTTACTGATAGGGCCTTGAACGAGTTGCGGAAAGAAACTGACAAACAATGCGGTTTTAAAAAAGTTACGTTCTGCCGACACTGCACCTCTGTGAATATCGACAACATAGCCTACCGATTGGAACATATAAAACGAGATACCGAGCGGCAGTCCCAAAGATAAAAATCCAAGCGGTGTGCCCGATGCCAAGGCGTTAAAAGGTGCTATAAGCAAACCCTTACATACGGCTAAAATACCGAAGTTAAGCACAAGGTAAATAACCAAAATCACTTGATTTTTGCGTTTCACCTTTTCTTTTAAAGCCTTTTTGTCCTCACGCGACAAATCATCTTTGTGTTCTGAAATATATAATTTTTGTTTTTTAAGCCTTAGGTCAATTATCCTTGCGGCTATGTAAGTTGTGACGGTTGTAAACAATATAAAGAATAAATATTCCAACCCTGCAAAGATGTAAAAAATATAACTTGCAGTAAGTAAAACAACCCACCTAATACTTTTCGGCACAACGTAGTAAACTACCAAAAGCAGTGCCGCAAAGCATAAAAATCCCATTGAAGTAAATTGCATATTACCCTCTTAAATTATTCGTTTTCAAGACGCTCGATAAGAGCATAGATAGCCTTTGCTGAGTTGAAGTTTTCAGGCACAAGTTCACCTGCGGGAATGGCAACGCCGAATTCTTCGTCAATTTCGGCAACAAGTGTAACTATATCGAACGAGTCTAAAATTTTATCGTCGATAAGTGTGGTGCAGTTTTCAAAATCTACATCAATGTGTAATTCCTTTAAAATGTCGAGTAATGCTTCCATAAGTTTTCTCCTTTATTTGCCCTGCAAATACTGTTCTTTAAGCAGGTTTCTGTTGATTTTACCGTTAGGTGTCAATGGCATATTATCAAGAGATTTTACAACATTAGGTACCATATAACGCGGTAATTTTTCCTTTATATATGCAGTAATATCCTTTTCGCTTATATCACCGACATAGTATAAAACAATTTTTTTCTTTTCACTGTCAAATATGCAACATGAAATTTTTATACTATTATGCATATTTACAATGACCTCGATTTCGCCGAGTTCAATTCTGTGTCCCATTGATTTTATTTGAAAATCTTTGCGGGACATAAATTCCAATTCACCTCGGTCATTATACTTGCCTATATCACCTGTACGGTAGATAAGTTCGGGATAAAGGTCATTCAGCGGATTTTGAACAAATGCTTCATCGGTTTTTTCTTTGTTTTTATAGTAACCGAGCGTAAGGCATGTGCCTCTTACACATATTTCGCCCTGCTCGCCTTTTTGGGGAACTTGGTTATTTTCGTCAAGCAAAATAATATCGGTATTTTTAAACGGTCTGCCTATGGGCAATGTTTCATCAAGCGAAAACTCTCGGTCAACTTCATAATAACAGCAGATACCCGTTACTTCGGTAGGTCCGTAAAGGTTTATAAACCGAGCATTGGGAAGTGCCGCTTTCCAAAGGTTAAACTGTTTTATAGGGAAAACCTCACTTGCAAAAGCAACGGTTTTTAAATATTCAGGTTTTACCGTTTCAAATGTGCGGAAAGCCGAAATCATGGTAAGTGCCGACACAACCCAACATACCGTATTGATTTTATATTCATTTAAAAACTCTACGAGTTTTACGGGGAACATAAACAGTTGTTTAGGTATAATATAGGTGGTTGCACCGTATTTAAGTGTCGGTAAAACCTCTTTCAAATAAGCATCAAAATAAAGCGGTGTTTGATTGCCGAAAACTGTATTTTCGTCGTATTTCATAACATCGCAAAGATGTTCAATATAATCAATAACCGAGCGGTGACAAGCCATAACGCCTTTGGGAACACCGGTCGAACCTGAGGTAAACACAATGTAAATCGGGTCGGTATCAATCTGTTTATCTCTGATTAAACCAAGTGCACCGGCATCTATTTCGGTTTTGGAAATTTCGCTGTAAAGATAAACTTCACCGCCGAAATCAAACTCTTTTACCGTTTCTTTAGTTTCCTCGTCACAAATAATGGCGGCAGGATTAAGCGTGCTGAAAATAAGTTCAATACGGTGTCTTGGCATTTCATCATCAAGCGGGACATAGTAGTTACCCGAATAAATAACACCGAAAAATGCAGTTAAAGTATTGGGGTGCTTTTTCATAAACACAACTATTGGTTTATTGTGAAAACCTCTTTGTGAAAGAAAAGTACCGACCGAACGGGAATTATCGTAAACTTCCTTAAAGGTCAGTCCTTCCGTTTCATTAGCAAAAGCCACCTTTGTAGGCAACCTTAAAACTGTATTTTCCAAATATTCCAAAACATTTGTCTGCATAAAAATATCTCCTATTTTAAGAATATTAAGTTATAAGTTGACGGTAGTTATCCTTTAATTTTGCACCGCATTTCTCTACCGAAACCGCCGCTAATACTTCCATAGCATCTATAAAACCGCTGCCGATTTTATAATCCCTTTTTATCATTGAAAGTTCGGTACAACCGAGGATTATTGTTTCGGCACCGCTTTCAAACAGTTCAAGTTTTACCTTTTCAAACCTTTCCATATCTACAGGGTTGCCTGCCTTTACCGAATCATAGATTAGTGACATAACGTCTTTTTGGCGGTCGGCAGTAGGAACTACCGCTCTAAGTCCCGCCGACTCTAATTCCCTTTGAAAAAGTCCCGCCTTAATTGTACCGTCGGTAGCCATAATTCCAACTTTTTTTACACCGTTTTCTTTAAGGTACATAACCGTTTCACGCACAGTATGAATAACGGGCACCGAAATATCCGACCTTAAACTCTCATGGAAATAGCAAGCGGTAATACACGGAATTGCAATTATTTCCGTATTTTGCTCCTGCAGTTTCTTGCCGAGTTTTACAATTTCACTCAACGGATTAGGTTTGCTGTTATCCAAAATATAGTTTGTCCTATCTGGAATTGACGGACTGTTATAAATAATCATATCGAGGTGCTCTTGGTCGGTCTTGGCGTCGGTCATATTTATAACCAGTTCCATAAAATGTGCCGTAGCCATAGGGCCTAAACCGCCTATAACACCAAGTGTAGTTTTGCTCATTTTATTACCCCTTATTTAGTAGGTGTTGCAGGATAAAGTGATTTATCCCTGTTATGGCATTTGTTGTGAGAATTTGAATATGCGTCTAAAAATTCGTCGGTAACCAAGCAAAAATCGTCACCTGTGCCTTTTCTCGGCGTCGAGTCAAAGTGGTAATAGGTGTTTCCGCCGTCTACACTGACCAAACTCCAGAAATGACTGCTGTCACCGTCGTAATTTTTAACCTTTACTACATCAATGTTGGGGATTCCCAAACTTTCAAGCATAACCTTGGTTACGGCAAAATAACTGAAACAGTCACCCGAAAGTTTTTTAAGGGTATTATATGCCTCGATTTTATAATCAGACTTATCAGAATGACCCGAATAACCGATATTACCTCTCGCCCATTTATAGATTGCTTCAACCTTTTGCCTGTCGGTCATGCCGTCTTTTATAATAGATTTAAGCACATTATCGGCAAGATTTTTTGCCGCTAATTTTTTATCGTCATCCGACTGAACTTCAAGGCCGACCTTTACATTTACGGTCTTTTGGGATTTATTACCCGACCTATCGGCAGCGGAATAGATAACGGTGTATGTGCCGAGTTCGCCGATATTTACATTACTGCTGTCAATGCTCAATGTGGGATTAAGGTCAAAATCGTCGGTCACGGTTACATTATTACGGTAACTTACGGTGCCGCCGAGGTAAACCTTTATATCCTTTGCACCCGAAATAACGGGCGGTGTAGTATCTTTTACAACCGTTGCAGTAACCTTGATTTCGGTTTTATTACCCGCCTGATCTTTAAGCACTACAGTTACCTGCTTTTTGCCTGCATTTTTCACATCGGGCTTGTCCTTAAAACTAACAGTAACTTCGGTAGCATCAACAATATCGGTCACAAGATCATTTGCATCAGGCTCAATTCCAATAAAAAGTTTTGCGTTATCTACCGCCTTTGCAGTAGGTTTCACAGTATCTTTAACGGTAACTTTACAGTCCAAAATTTTACCGCCGCAATCAATCTTAACTTTATGCACACCCAATTTTGCCGTATCAATGGCAGCAAGGTCACTTTTTGATGCGATACTGTGGTTTTTATAATTATTCTTTATAAAGTCTTCCACCGTAAGTGTCGGCGAGCCCGCCTCAACAATAAGGTCCTTTTCTATAATCTTATTATACTTAACACTGTTGGCAATCCCTACAATCAAAACTACAAGTAAAACACATACTGTAACGAAAAGAATAAAGCAGGATGCAAGAAAAATACGCTTTTGAATAAGTTTCTTCCTTCTTTTCCGTCTTGCCATAATGCATACATCTCCAAAATAATAATTATACTCTCGTATTATACCACAACAAAAGCGATTTGTCTACACATTTCAACCCATTTGTATACAATATATTGACAAAAAACAGACCGACAGAAATAAATCTGTCGGTCAAAATGTTCAATTATTTAATGGCTGTGGTTTTTTCCTTTTGGATAACGTCGTGTGCACCGCCTTCGACAATACTTGTTGCCGAAACAAGTGTAAGTTTTGCCTTCTGTTGAAGTTCGGGTATGCTTAACGCACCGCAGTTACACATAGTCGATTTAACCTTGGAAAGCGAGAGTGCAACATTGTCTTTAAGTTTACCTGCGTAAGGAACATAAGAATCAACACCCTCTTCAAATGACAACTTTTTGTCACCGCCGAGGTCATATCTCTGCCAATTCCTTGCTCTGTTAGAGCCTTCGCCCCAATACTCTTTAAAGTAGTTACCGCCGATATTAACCTTGTTGGTAGGACTTTCGTCAAAGCGGGCGAAGTAACGGCCGAGCATGATAAAGTCGGCACCCATAGCAAGAGCCAATGTCATATGGTGGTCATAAACAATACCGCCGTCAGAACAAACCGGAATATAAACACCGGTTTCTTTGAAATACTCATCTCTTGCGTTGCAAACCTCAATAAGAGCGGTGGCCTGTCCGCGACCGATACCCTTGGTTTCGCGGGTGATACAGATAGAGCCGCCGCCGATACCGACCTTAATAAAGTCAGCACCTGCATCTGCCAAGAAACGGAAACCTTCGGCGTCAACTACATTACCTGCACCGACCTTAACCGAGTCGCCGTATTTCGCTCTAATCCAATCAATAGTTAGTTTCTGCCATTCGGAAAATCCTTCCGAAGAGTCAATACAAAGAACATCTGCACCGGCTTCTACAAGTGCGGGAACACGCTCGGCATAATCCCTCGTATTTATACCTGCACCTACAACATATCTTTTGGACTCATCTAAAAGTTCGTTGGGGTTTCTTTTATGGGTATCGTAGTCTTTTCTGAAAACCATATAACAAAGTTTACCATCTTCGCTGATAATGGGTAAAGAGTTCAACTTATTGTCCCAAATAATATCATTTGCTTCTTTAAGGCTTGTACCCTCTTTAGCCCAGATAAGTTTTTCAAACGGAGTCATGAAACTGCTTACCTTGGTGTCTAAACCCATACGGCTGACGCGGTAATCTCTTCCGGTTACAATACCGAGTAATTTACCGTCTGCGGTACCGTCACTTGTAACGGCAACGGTCGAATGACCGGTCTTTTCTTTAAGTGCTATAATATCGGCAAGGGTATCATCGGGTTTCACGTTAGAATCACTCTTTACAAAACCTGCTTTATGGTTTTTAGCGCGTGAAACCATTGCGGCTTCATCCTCAATAGACTGTGAGCCGTAAATAAAAGATACACCGCCTTCGGTAGCAAGAGCAATAGCAAGACGGTCACCCGATACCGACTGCATTATGGCAGATACAAGCGGAATATTCATGGTGATAGCCGGCTGTTCGCCTTTTTTAAACTTTACAAGCGGGGTTTTAAGACTTACATTCGCAGGAACACACTCACTTGACGAGTAGCCCGGAATGAGTAGGTATTCATTAAAAGTATGTGACGGTTCGTTAATAAAAATAGCCATTTACTTTTCCTCCGTTTTTATTAAAATTATATTTGATTTATTATAATACATCACTTAAAAACAGTCAATACAAAATTTCCAGAAACGACAAAAAATTTTATACTTCTTCGTTCATATTTTGTTTATCAATTTTTTTGTTTTTATGGTATTATTTTAATGGACAAACTTTGTGGGGGAACAGAAAATGAAAAAACATATAATTAGGATAGTTATAGCGGCGGTATCGGTTGTTGCCGCAATAGGGATTTATGCTTTATCGATAAATTTTTATGTTATAGGCTCACAAAAGAAAAACATCAAAACCGCAGATAATATAAACAGCACTTATGATTGTATAATTATCTTAGGATGCGGAGTAAAACCCGACGGCACACCGTCGGCTATGTTAAATGACCGCCTTGAAACAGGTATTGAACTATATAAAAAAGGCGTAGCACCGGTTATTATAATGTCGGGCGACCACGGAAGAGAAAACTATGACGAGGTTACCGCCATGAAGCAGTACGCCGCCGACAACGGTGTTCCCACCGAAAAAATCTTCTTGGACCACGCCGGTTTTTCCACATACGAAAGCATGGTCAGAGCAGAAAAGATATTCGGTGTAAAATCTGCCGTTTTGGTTACACAAAAATACCATTTATACCGCTCTCTAATGTGTGCCGAAGACTGTGGCATAAACGCTGTCGGTGTCGGTGCAGACATACGGCAATACTTCGGTCAGATTAAGCGTGACATTCGTGAAATAATCGCACGCAACAAGGACTTTTTATTCTGTGTTTTTGAGCCCGACCCCACCTACCTCGGTGAAAAGATACCGCTAAGCGGCAACGGAAACGACACTAACTGATATAAAAACCCGATTTAGAATAATCTAAATCGGGTTTAATTATGCTTTTATTCTATTTACTGCTAATTTTACGGCAATAGTAAGCAGCAACGCTAAAACATTAAAACAAACAATCGTAGCACCGACAGGAAGCATAACGGTATCATTTCCGCTTGTGATTACGAATGTTACGGCAAAAAGAAATCCCAAAAGGTAACATACAACCGAAATAACCGCCGACAAAATAACAACCGTTTTGAATTTTTTAGTAATACGCATTGCGGTAATGGCAGGAATGACTATGACTGCCGAAATCATAATTGAGCCTATCAGTTTCATGCCGACAACTATTGTAACCGCCGTCATAACCGATAAAAGCATGTTAAAAGCCTTAGTATTTACACCAGTTGAACGTGCAAAAGATTCATCAAATGTGGCACTGAAAATTTTATTGTAAAAAAGAATATAAAAAAGTAATACTGCAAGAGCGATTATAACACTGAGCACCAAATCGGCTGATTTTAAGGTAAGAATCGAAGCACCGAAAAGCCCCGCACAAATATCCCCTGCACCCGCTTTGGCAAGGCTGAAAATGACATAGCCTACCGCTACAGTACCTACCGATACTAAAGCCGTTGCAGCGTCGCCTTTTAGTTTTCCGCTGTCACTGAGCCACATAAGTAAAAACGCCGCCACAGTCACAACGGGAACGGTGATACAAAGCACTGAATCACCTGTAACACCTATCAGTGCCGCAATACTAAGTGCCAAAAAACCAACATGCGACAGACCGTCACCTATCATCGAATACCTTTTAAGCACCAAATTCACACCTAAAACCGAAGCACAAATACCGGTTAAAACTCCGACTATACCTGCATATAAAAACACTGATGTATCGAAAAACGGCGATGTAAAGACACTGAAATTAAAACCAATACTCATAACTTACCGCCTTTCAAATAATCACTGCCTAACGGCGACTTCACATAATCGGCAGTGTCACCGAAATAAACCGAATCGTGCGAAAGATGTAAAATTTTATTTCCAAATTTCACCGCCGCGGTAACATCATGTGAAACCATTATAACGGTTATACCCTCACCGTTTAATTTTTTAATCAGTTGATACATTTCATGGGTGGCGTTGGGGTCAAGTCCCGTTGTAGGCTCATCTAAAAGCAAAATATCACCGGTGGCCAAAAGTGCACGTGCAAGCAAAACACGTTGCCTTTGACCGCCCGACAGTTCCCTGAAACATTTTTCGCCCAAATCTTTTATGCCTAACTTTTCCATTATTTCCTTTGCTTTTTGCCTGTCGCTTTTGCTGTAAAAAAAACGAACTTTAGCGGCAAGACCGGACATTATAACCTCATTTACGGTTGCGGGAAAATCCATTTGAACAGCGGTAGTCTGCGGAAGATAACCTATACGATTTTTCATACCGTTTTCGTGTGTTATAGTGCCGCAAATAGGTTTTACCAAGCCAAGTAACGCCTTAACCAAAGTGCTTTTTCCGCTTCCGTTTTCGCCGACAATGCATAAATAATCTGACCAATCAACCGAAAAGTTAAGGTCGCTTACAACAGCTTTGTTTTCATAACCGAGCGTTAAATTTTCTACCTTGATTTGACTCACTCTAAAGCCTCCGAAATTTTAATGATATTATCACTCATGATTGATAAATATGTTGCTCCCTCTTCATACTGTTCTTTGGTTACTGTGTGGCAAGAGTGCAACATGCTCGTTTTCACTCCAACCTTCTCAGCAATGAATTTGGCATATTGCGGGTTAGAGTTTTCCATATAAAAAATAACCTTGGCGTTTGCATTTACGGCACTTTCGGTTAAAGAGGTTATCTGTGCTACCGAAGGGTCGGTAGCCGACGAACAACCGGGGAAAGCCGCATCATATGACAGTCCGTAGTCTGCCATCAAATACCTGAACGGAAATCGATCGGCAAAAATCAAGGTTTTAGTTTTTGCACTTTCGGTAACCTTTACCATTTTTTTGTCAAGTGCATTGATTTTTTCTATATATCTTTTGCCTCGCTCTTTATAGATTTCGGCATTGTCACCGTCTAATTCACAAAGTTTTTCCATTATTGCATTTACTATCCGACTTGCTCTTTTAGGCGAAGTCCACATATGCTCATCGGGGTCTAAAGTTTCTTCATGGTCGTGGTCTTTATCCCTTTGCATACTGCCTGCAAGTTCTTCATTTAAAGTTTCTACCGTATCGGTAAGTGCTAACCAATAGGTGCCGCTTTTTACTGTGGATTTCAACTCGGCCACCCAATCGCGGTCGGATTCACCGCCGACATAAATGAACAAATCACTTTTTCCAACTGCCGTAATATCTGCAACCGACAGATTTTCAAGGTCAAAATCATGACTTTCTATACCATACGGCAAAAGCATTTTCAAATTAACATTATCCCCTGCTATTTCCCGCACAAAATCGTACTGCGGAAAAATGGTACATACAACATTTAACCTATTATCGTCAACTTGCTCACCGCTACATCCCGCAAAGGATAAAACAATTACTAAACCTATCAAAATTACTGCAAAAAATCTTTTCATTTTAAACTCTTCTTTATTTTACAATACAATCTTTACATTCGCCGTAAAGCACCGCTTGACTGCTTCCCACTATAAACCCGTGTTCCTCTAAAATATGCTTTTTAACCTCGTCTAGTTTGGAACATTCCATATGAATAAGTCTTCCGCACTTAGTACATTTAAGGTGATAATGGTGGTCACAGTCATCGTGTTTGTCAGCATATTGGTACACAAAACTCTTTTTACCATTGGTTTCAAAACGGCGGATTACACCCATTTCAAACAGTTTTGAAACCTGTCTGTAAACGGTACTTTTACCCGCTTTTGTTTCGCCGTTGCATACGGCATTGCTTATTTCTTCCACCGTAAAATGGCGGTCACTGTTTTGCTTTAAAAAATCGGTTATAAGTTTTTTAGGCTCAGTATTATATTCCTTTTTCAAGACAGTACCTCTTAAAAGCATAAAATTGAGAAATATTCTCACTTTTGATATTATATCACCTATGCGGAATTTGTCAAGCAATTTTGAGAATAATTCTCACATTTTGACAAAAAAATCCTCGCCTGAGTTTAAGGCGAGGATAAAATTATCTGATTTTAACGGCGAACAATCCGCCTGCAAGCGGCTCATATATATCGGGACTTTGGGCAGTAGTGATAAATAACGTATCCATATTTTCACCGCCTACGGTACAACAACTTACATTGGTTACGGGAAGTGAAATTTCACCGAGTTTTTCACCTGTTTTAAGATTCCAATGCGAAACCTTACTGCCGCCCCAGTGAGCAATAAAAACGGTATCGTCAATATCGACACACATACCGTCGGGCGAACCATCATTAACCTCTAGTGCAACTTTTTTGTTACTCAAATTACCCGTTTTTAAATCATAATCAAACTCATAAACATTGTGCGACGGTGTATCAATAAAATACATCGTTTTGCCGTCTTTAGTCCAACCGAGTCCGTTTGAAATGGTTGTACCGCTTACAACCTCGACCGAGGTGTCACCGTCAACGCGGTATAACCCGCATTTTTCCGGTTGACGCTCACCGTCACCCATAGTGCCGACAAAAAGTCTGCCTTTAGGGTCTAATTTGCCATCATTGTAACGAAATTTCGGGTCGGTACAAAAATGGGTTATCAGTTGTTTTTCATCGGTTTTAAGGTCTAATGAATAAATACCGCCTTTTTCGGCAGAAATAAGTTTTCCGTCACGAATCATAGCACAGCCGACAGCACCGTCGGTAGAAAAAGACTTAATACGGGTAGTTTCCAAATCCAAACAAAAAACAGTATTCTGTTTTATGGAAACGAAATAAAGCAGGTTATTTTCTTTATCGTAACAGGGTCCCTCAAGCAGTTCGGCACCGTTATAAAATATAAGTTGCGGTGTATCCATTTTAATATACCTACCCTTCACAAAAGTTTTATTCATTATATATAAATTGCATTTTAAAGTCAATAATTTATTGCTTTTTTTGTTGGTGTATGGTAAAATTTTGTTATCTGATAGTGATTTTTTAGGAGTAACAATGAAAAGTTTTACAATAGGTAAAAATGATGCAGGTCAGCGGTTAGATAAATTTGTTTTAAAGACAGCACCGCTGTTGCCCACAACATTGCTTTATAAATATATTAGACTTAAACGTATCAAGGTTGACGGCAAGCGTGCCGAAATCAACACAAGGCTTCTGTTGAACAGCGTTGTCGATATGTATATAAATGACGAGTTTTTTGAGCCTAAAAGTCCTAAATACGATTTTCTTTCGGTCTCGCCTAATCTTGATATAGTCTATGAAGATGAAAATATTTTACTTGCGGACAAAAAGCAAGGTTTACTGGTCCACCCCGATAAAAATGAATACGGCGATACCCTTATAACCCGCATAAAGCGGCATCTTTACGACAAAGGCGAATATAACCCCGAACTCGAAAACAGTTTCAGTCCGGCACTTGCAAACCGTATTGACCGTAACACCGGCGGCATTGTAATAGCCGCTAAAAACGCCGAGGCATTACGTATACTTTGTGCTAAGATTAAATCACGCGAAATTGACAAATGGTATTTGGCGGTTGTTCACGGCACGCCTTCCAAAAAAAGTGATATTTTAGAAGGATTCCTTGAAAAAAATGAAAGCAAAAACCGAGTGTTTATAAAGAACAAAATGACTGAAGATACCCGTACTGTTCGCACAAAATATGACGTTATTGCAGATAAAAATAACCTGTCATTGCTTAAAATCGAGTTGCTTACCGGCAGAACACATCAAATAAGAGCACATATGTCAAGCATAGGCCACCCACTGCTCGGCGACGGTAAATACGGCAAAAATGCCGCTGACAAGGCTTTGGGGTTTAAGCACCAAGCATTATATTCATATAAACTCCGCTTTAATTTTACGGAAGACGGCGGAATACTAAACTACCTAAACGGCAAAACCTTCCAAGTACAAAACGTTTGGTTTGCCGACAAACTTTTCCCCGAATGTAAATACAAAAGACTGTAGGTTTAATATAAAAATTATTACATAACTATTAGGAAAGGAAAACTTATGAAACTTTGTTTGGTAATTCCATGCTACAACGAAGAAGACGTTTTATCGGAAACCGCCGACCGTCTGTTAAATTTAATGACTGACTTAATAAAAAACGGTAAAATTGCAAATCAAAGCAAAATAGTATTTGTAGACGACGGTTCTAAAGATAAAACTTGGCCAATGATAGAATCCCTTACAAAAAACAATGCTATGTACGGCGGAATTAAACTCAGCCGCAACCGCGGCCACCAAAATGCCCTGCTCGCAGGACTGATGACCGTTAAAGATGATTTTGATGCGGTTATCTCTTTAGATGCCGACCTGCAAGACGACATAGGTGCCATTAAAAAAATGGTCAACAGTTATACTGCGGGCAACGATATAGTATACGGCGTTCGTTCTTCTAGACAGACCGATTCCTGGTTTAAACGCATAACTGCTAATCTTTTTTATAAAACTATGCAAATTTTAGGTGCTGAAACCGTTTCTAACCACGCCGATTACCGCCTTATGAGCTGCAGAGCACTTGACGCTTTGAGTGAATTTAATGAAGTTAACCTGTTTTTACGCGGAATGGTGCCCATGGTAGGCTTTAAGTCGGATACAGTTTACTACGAACGCGGCGAAAGGTTTGCCGGCAAATCAAAATATCCTTTCAAAAAAATGATTTCATTCGCATTCGAAGGCATAACATCTTTAAGCATAAAACCAATTTCCATTATAATAAGACTGGGGCTTTTAATGGGTATTTTGGGTGTTGCGATACTTATTTATTCTATTGTGCAACACTTCCTTAATAATACAACAGCAGGTTGGACAAGTCTTATGGCATCAATTTGGATAATAGGCGGAATTCAAACACTTGCCATCGGCGTTATAGGTAAATACATCGGAAAAATATATCTTGAAACCAAACACCGACCGAGATATATAATTGAACAAAACACATTAAAAGAAAAAAGCGAGTAACAACTCGCTTTTTTCTTATTTTTTACCTTGTTGTTTTAACCAAATTTTCATTACGATTTTATGCGGCATAAGTTTGGTCAACAGTACCAACATACGGGTTGAAAAACCGCAAACCGAAACATCTTTGCCTTTTTTCATATCTCTTATTGCCCTTGCAACAACCTCATTTGCAGTGAAAAATTTATTAAAATAGGTTATAGTATCTTGGTCATTTATATGGGCTCGGTCAAAAAATTCTGTTTTAACCCAACCGGGACAAACGGCTATCATTTTAATGCCGGTACTTTTAAGTTCGGCATTTACACCTCTTGTAAAACTGAGCACGAACGACTTAGTAGCGGCGTAAACGCTTAAGTACGGCAACGGTTGGAACGACGAAAGGGAATCAATTTGATAAACTCTGCTTCCCTTTGTCATAAACGGCAGTGTTGCATAGGTCATTGAAACCAATGCTTTTACATTCAAATCAATCATGCCGAGTTGTTCATCAAGCGGTATGTTTTTAAATGAGCCGAATTTTCCGTAACCGCCTGCGTTGACAAGCACAGCAACCTCTGGTTTTTCGATTTCGAGCAATGCTTTATATTCATCTATTGATTCTTGCTTTGTTAAATCTAACGGTAATGCTTTAATTGGTGCTTTGATTTCTTCATTTAATTCCAAAAGGCGTTCCTTGCGTCTTGCTATAACCCAAATTTCGTCAAACTTTTCCAAAGATTCCAGTTGCTTTACAAACTCTCGTCCCATACCGCTTGATGCACCTGTAACAACCGCTATTTTCATAATCCGTTCCTCTTTTCCCTCTCTAAAAATATCAAAAGTACCGAAATATCAGCAGGGCTTACCCCCGATATTCTTGACGCCTGACCTATACTGGAAGGTCTTACCTTTTCAAGTTTTTCTATAGCCTCAAGCCTTAAACCCTTTATGGTATTATAGTCAATATCTTCGGGCAAAGCTTTACCCTCAAGGCGTTCGGCATGTTTTATCTGCATAAGTTGTTTTTCGATATAACCCGCATATTTTATCTCGGTTTCTGCCTTTTCAACTATATTTTTAGGTAAAGTCGGTCTTGACTCGTCAAACTCTGCCAACACCTCGTATCCGAGTTCAGGTCTGCGAATAAGGTCAGCAAGGCTTACGCCGTTTTTAAGCGGTGCAGTGCCTTTGCTTTCCAAAAACGCATTGAGTTTTTCCGACGGTCCCAAATAGGTGTTTTCAAGACGCTCAACCTCTTTGGTTTTAAGTTCCAAACGGTTAAGGTAGTCGGCATATGTTTTTTCGCTTACCAAACCTATTTTATAGCCTGTAGGCATCAGTCTTTCATCTGCGTTGTCTTGGCGAAGCAATAATCTGTATTCCGAACGCGAAGTCATCATTCTATACGGGTCGGAGCAGCCTTTAGTACAAAGGTCATCAATAAGTGTGCCAATGTACGAGCCGCTACGTGAAAGGATTAAGGGCTCTTGTCCTTTTATTTTAAGTGCGGCGTTTATACCTGCAACAAGTCCTTGTGCCGCCGCCTCTTCGTAACCCGACGAGCCGTTAAACTGACCCGCACCGTAAAGTCCGTCATGTCCCTTTATTTCTAAGGTACTTTTCAAGGCCAGCGGGTCAATGCAGGTATATTCAATGGCATACGCATTCCTCATAACCTGCAAATTTTCCAAACCTTTAATGGTCTTGTAAAACTCAATCTGTACCTCTTCGGGCAGTGACGACGACATACCCTGCAGGTACATTTCCTCGGTATTTTTACCGCACGGCTCAATAAAAAGTTGGTGCCGTTCTTTGTCGGCAAAACGGACAATTTTATCCTCTAAACTCGGACAATATCTAGGACCTACACCCTCGATAACACCGGCATAAAGCGGTGAACGGTGCAAATTTCTTAAAATAACTTCTTTGGTTTTATCATTCGTATATGAAATATGACAAACTGCGGTATTGTCAATAGTTTTAGGGTCGGTCGAATAACTGAAAGGCACAACTTCACTGTCACCGGGCTGAACTTCAAGTTCACTAAAATTAATACTGCTGCGAAGTACCCTAGCAGGGGTACCGGTTTTAAATCTTCGTAAAGGCAGTCCCAACTCATAAAGCGAATCGCCAAGACTGTTTGCAGGGAACATTCCGTCAGGACCGCTTTCGTAATTAACTTCACCTATGTATACCCTGCCCTTTAAATACGTGCCTGTGGCAATTATTACGGTTTTGGATATATACTCCGCACCTAATTTTGTAACCGAATGCCAACCGTCATCCATGTGTTTCAGTTCGGTAATTTCAGCCTGCCTTAAATGTAACCCTTCCTGCAATTCAAGGACATGTTTCATATAATCACAATAACCCCTGCGATCAACCTGAGCACGCAGACTGTGAACGGCAGGACCTTTACCGCGATTCAACATTCTGTTTTGCAGAGTATTTTTATCCGCCGCAAGTGCCATTTCACCGCCTAAAGCATCAATTTCACGCACTAAATGTCCCTTAGCGGTACCGCCTATTGACGGGTTGCACGGCATATTGCCTACACTGTCCATATTTACCGTAAAAATTGCGGTCTTCATGCCAAGACGTGCCGCCGCTAAAGCCGCCTCAATTCCGGCATGACCGGCACCAATAACCACAACATCGTAGTTTCCGGCAAAATAATTCATTGAAATCCCCTTACTTTATTTTCCTACACAGAATTTACTAAACACTTCGTCGGCGACTTCATTTGTTACCCTTTCGCCGCTTAGTTCAAGCAACGCCGCCAACGCTTCATCAACAAGTACACCGACCGCGTCAACGGTAATTCCACTTTTCAGTGCATTTTCCGCCTGCACAACCGCGTCATATGACCTTTTGGCACAGTTTCTCTGGCGTTCGTTTAAAAATACCGCCGCAGTACCCTCTAAACGGTTTATTCCCGTAACAGTTTTAACCGCATTTGATAATTCCTCAATATCACCGTTTTTAGCCGACATAAAGACTTCGGTTATTCCGATATTCTTAGCATAAGTGTCCTTTGGCACACCTATATCAGCCTTATTATAAACGGCAACTACATTTTTATTTTTAACAAAGTCCAACAGTTCTTTTTCGGTTTCCATTTGACTGGATCCGTCAAAAACGGCAATTACCAAATCGGCAGAGTCCAAACGTTCTTTAGTTTTCTCAACACCGATTTTTTCTACCATATCATCGGTTTCCCTAAGACCTGCGGTATCCGAAAGCCTTAAAGTTACACCGCCGAAATTAACGGTTTCTTCCACGATGTCACGGGTTGTTCCTGCCACACTTGTTACAATCGAACGGTCGTACCCCGAAATAAGATTCATCAAAGTAGATTTGCCTGCATTCGGCGGGCCTATGATAACGGTGTTTATACCGTATTTTACCATTCTGCCGGTATCGTATGTATCGAGCAGTTTTTTAAGTTCTGTTTCACATTGTTTAAGCAGGTCGCCTAAGCGGTCAATACCGCTAAACTCAGGCTCCTCGTCGGGAAAGTCGGCAAAAGCCGAAACGGTAGCGGCGGCAAATTTAAGGTTGTCCTTTATACCGTCGCACTTTTTGGAAACCGCACCGCCCAAAGCCTCTAACCCGGCGTTTAAAGCCTGCTCACCGTCGGCAGAAATAATATCCATTACCGCCTCGGCTTCACTTAAAGACATTTTCCCGTTTAAAAATGCCCTTTTGGTAAACTCACCTTTTTCAGCAGGCACAGCACCTGCATTTAAAACGGCTCTGAGTAATGCCCGCACAACATATTCACCGCCGTGGACCGACAGTTCGGCAACATCTTCGCCCGTGTAACTTTTAGGGCCTTTAAAAATGAGTGCAACGGCTTCGTCAACCATTGTTTGACCGTCAAAAACGTTACCGTAAAGTGCAGTATACCCATCTAAACTGCTTAATTTTCTGCCGTTTTTGGCCTTAAATATTTTATCGGCTATCTCTATTGCATTTTCACCGGAAATTCTCACAGTACCTATTCCGCCTGCACCCGTAGGTGTTGCTATTGCGGCTATTGCCTGCTCGTACATACCTATACCTCCGCGGGTTAACTGAAACTTATTACTTTAATATTTCAAATTTTATATTTTTACCTGATGCAAAAATTTGTGCTACAGAGTTTTCCTTTGCAATTATCTTAGCCGTATCTTCACAGTCGGCAAAGGCTTCTTTATCAAATATGGTGTTTTCATTTAAAACGGTTACCTCGATATTGTCGCAGCCCTCAAATGCGGTATTGCCGACCGAGGTAATTTTCTCACTAAGTTCGATTTTTTTAAGTTTTATGCAATACGAAAACAAAGCATCGCTCACTTCGGTTATTGCCGGAGGAATGGTAAATTCCTCTAACTTGTAACAACAGGCAAACGCACAAATTCCGAGTCTAACAATACTGTCAGGTAAATCAATTCTCTCGATTTCAGGACAACCGAAAAATCCGCATACACCGATTTCAAGAACACCGTCGGGAATATTTACCGTCTTTAATCTATAACCGTTATAAAACGCCGAGTTGCCAATATATTTAACGGTATCGGGTATTACTAACGATTCAAGTTTTATACAAGAGTTAAAAAGATTACTTGCAATCACAGTAAGTTTTTCAGGAAGGTTGACCTCAGTAAGTGACGAACAATCCATAAATGTAAATGAGCCGATTTTAGTGTCATTTCCGTTAAATGTAGCACTTTTCAACGCGGTGCATCCCCTAAACTCACCGTCTGCAACACGTACAACCGAAGACGGCAATGTCACTGAAGTTAAGGTTTCATTACCGGTAAAAGCACCCGCGATATACTTAATACCTTCGGGGACCGACACGTCGGTTGTGTCACCGTTATATTTTACAAGCACACTGTCACCCACCGTAACAAATTCCTCGTCCGCGGCGATAAACCATGTTGTACCCGTTAAAATATTTATTCCTATATCCCACATACTGTCGGGAATTGATATTTCCGAAAGTGACCCACATTCATAAAAAGCATAGGCACTAATACCAATAACACTTTCGGGAACGGTTATTTTATATATTTTGTTATTACCCAAAAATGCATCTGAAATATATTTAACCTTTTTCGGTATTACAATTTCGCCGCCGTTTCCGCCGTATTTAATAAATACACCGTCACCCACTGTAACAAAGTCACCGGTAAGTCCTTCATACCACGGTGTACCGTTAAACGCTCTGCAACCGATTTTTCTCACTGATTTAGGAATAGTTATAGATTTAAGTGAAGTACAACCTTCAAACACACCATTTCCTATATCGGTAACGGTTGACGGTATAATTACCGTTTCAACTATTGCATTTTCACTTAAAGCGTAATCCCCTATTGCGGTTACGTTTTTTCCGCCGAGCAAACTTGGGAATTCAACCATAGTAATTCTTTCTTCGGTAGTATATTTTATAATTTCGGTATGGTCTTCAAAAACCATATAAGAAAATCCGTTTTCTTCGCCTGTACCTACAAAAACATCATTAAGTTTATAACTTTCTCGAATAACGGTATCATCATTACACCCTGCCATAAAAACAATAATAAAAACAACAATGAGTACCGACAGTATTTTTTTCATATATACCTTCCTTATGATTAAATTTACATTAACCATTACATTATACTATCATTTAACAAAAAAAGCAAGGCTAAAGCCTTGCTTTTAATTGTTAACAATCTTAATCGGTCATGTTATCGAAATAGCCTTGTACCAAAACAATGGGCGTGCCCTTATCGCCTGAGCCGCTTGTCAAATCACAAAGTGAGCCGATAAGGTCGGTCAGTCTTCTTGGGGTTGTGCCTTGAGAAGCCATACTGCCCATTAAGTCACCGTCTTTTTTGCGGATAGCGGTTTCAATCGCCTTTTTGAGTTCTTCACCCTTCAAATCGGCATAATCGTTATCTGCCAAATATTTAAGTTTGAGTTCATTGGGTGTACCCTCAAGTCCTGCTGTATATGCGGGAGAAACTACAGGGTCGGCAAGTTCCCAAATTTTGCCTACAGGGTCTTTAAATGCACCGTCGCCGTAAACCATAACTTCAATATTTTTACCGGTCTTTTCTTTAAAAGATGCCTGCATATTATAAACCATATCAAAGCAGTCCTGCGGGAACAATTTAACGGTATCTTCGGTTGATTTATTAGAACCTAAAAGTCCGTACTTAGAGTTAAAACCGCTGCCGTTTACCGAACTGTTTAAAATCTCGTCAAGGCCTACAACCCTATTGGCACCTGCACTATTTAATATTCTCTTGGTTCTCGCACGGCTATGAATATCGCAGTTAAGAACACTGTCTGTGTAATTAAGGATAACCCTCGGGTCATTAGCAAGAATAATCTCCGCTTCTGCACCGCAAGAACGGATAAGGTCGCCATAATACTGAATGTAGTCAACCTTAGTAAACGGGTGAGGATTGATGCCGAAAAGTTCTCTGTATTTAGCCTCGGTTAAAACATCAGTATAAGGGTTAATGCCTGCCTCGTCAAGTTGGTCTAAAGAAACCAAGTGGTTTCCCACTTCATCGCTGGGGTATCCCAGCATAAGCACGATTTTCTTAGCACCCATAGCAATACCGCGAAGGCAAATAGCAAAACGGTTACGGCTTAAAATCGGGAAAATTACACCGATTGTTTCGCCGCCTAATTTATTTTTTACGTCATCGGCAATGGCCTTGACCGAAGCATAGTTGCCCTGTGCACGTGCAACAACCGACTCGGTTACTGCAACTACATCTTTATCTCTAAGGTCAAATCCCTCTTCCTTAGATGCCTCAATAACACTGTCAACAACAATAGCGGCAATGTCATCGCCCTCACGAATAATAGGGCAACGGACACCTCTTGAAACGGTACCTGTTCTTCTTGCCATAATAATTCCTCCAATATCTTGACTTTTTCACCACAAACATTATAATACAATTATAGATATAAGTAAAATAGATAATACTTACAACAGTTATAAGAGGTGCTTATATGAAAACCAAATTGGATTACTACCGAGTTTTTTATGAAACCGCACGGTTTGAGTCATTTTCGCTTGCGGCTAAACACCTTTATATTTCCCAATCGGCAATATCACAATGCATTAACCAACTGGAAAACGATTTGGGAACAAAACTTTTTATACGCTCACGCCGAGGAATAACACTAACCCGCGAAGGCACTCTGCTCTTTCAAAAGGTCGAAAGTGCCATGCAAAACATTTTACAGGGTGAAACACTTTTAGCACAACTTAAACACCTAAACAGCGGCTCGCTTATCATTGCCGCAGGTGACACCATTACAAGCCACTATCTGCTGCCGTTTTTAGAGCAGTTTCATACAAAATACCCTAATATAAGAATTGAAATGGTCAGTTCTTATTCGTCAAATATGCTGTCCCAAGTAAAAGAGGGGCGTGCCGAATTGGCATTTGTCAACCTACCGACAAGCGATGACCAACTTATTATTACCCCCTGCCTTACAATTCACGATATTTTCGTATGCGGTGCCGAACAGGAAACGAAATCCGAATACACCTGGGAAGATATAACCAATCACCCACTACTGCTATTGGAAACACACTCAAACTCAAGAAATTTCTTAGACAGACAGTTTGCCGACAAACATATTATCTTAGAGCCTCAAATTGAGGTAGCAGTCCACGAACTGCTGATAAGATTTGCTTCAATACATTTAGGTGTAGCCTGTGTTGTCAAAGAGTTTTCTAAAGACGCTTTAGAAAAAGGAATCATCAAAGAAATGAATTTAAACCCTCCGTTACCTCCGCGATCAATAGGCTGTGCATATCTAAAGCACAATAGATTATCAGACGCAGCTAAGGCTTTTTTAAATCTCATCGGTGTAAACTTTCAAGTATAAGAAATAAAACAATCTCCTCGTTATCGGTCGATAACGAGGGGATTGTTGTTTTAATTACGGTTTTTCAATATACTTGTAAAATGCTTCAATCCACGCTCTTTTTATAAGTTCATGTCCTGCAACCGAAGGATGAACACCGTCCCTTGACCAACATTCGTTAGTAGAAGCGGCAGCAGCGGCCTCAAACTTGCTCATTAAAGGAATAAACGGCAGGTCGTATTTTTCAGCCAGTTTACGGATAATGATACGGCGTTTGTCAACCTCACGCTTTAAACCGTCCCATTTTTCCTCAATAGCGGGAACTCTAAGTAAAAACGGCTCAAAAATCATAATTTTAACATTAGGCAAAGCCTCTTTAAGTTGTGACAGCATTAAATCGTAATAAATTTCAAAATTTCTCTCACCAAAACCGTTAGGGTCACCGCCGATATATTGTAACGCATCATTTACACCTACAAGAATACTCATATAATCAGGTGCAATATTTATCATATCCCTATCAATTCTTGCTAATAAATCAATAAGTCTATGTCCGCTAATTCCCCTGTTTTTAAATACATACTTACCTGGATTTTCAAATCCAAGTTCGCCTGCAACCATGGTTGCATACCCGTATCCCATAGGATAGTCACCTGCTGTAGCACGGCCGGCGTCTGTGATACTGTCGCCCATAAACAAAATCGTTTTCATCTAATATTCTCCTTTTAATCATTTTATAACTTCAATCTTAACCCAAACAATCGTAAACTACATTGCGTAAACGCGGTTGATAATATTCTTCTCTTGGGTTTAGCGTATGTTGTGCAAAGAAGTAGGATAGATTTAAATCAGTATCACATAGTACAGTTGAGCCGGCAGCACCTCCCCAACCGAATTCGCCTAAATTTCCGTTTCCGTCAATTTTGTCTTTATTAATAAGCGTCCTTACACCCAAACCATAACCGTAACCTTTAAGTTGCGACCAATTCAAATCTTCAAGCAATTTATCACTTAATATATTAGTTTTCATCAATGTTATTGTTTCATGCGATAACAGTTTTTCACCGTTATATGCCATACCGTTGTTTGCCAATGTTGCTGCCAATTTCGAATAATCATCAACCGTTGTTGTTATACCGGCACCGCCGCTATCGTATTCCGGACCGAAAACAAACGTAGCAACATCTGAGCCTACATTTACAAATTTACCCATTTTTTCCGAGCCGTATTTTTGTTGCTCAACCAAACTAATGTTTTGGCTGTTTTTATTATTTGGCACAAATCGATACTGACAAGCAAGATTATTTAAAATTTTATCATTATGGTGGTATGAAGAATCGAACATTTCCAAAGGATCAAAAATATTATTCTTGACATAATCTCTAAACCGCATACCTGTGACCGCTACAACCAACCCGGCCAAAACATCATGGCACAAACTATATTGCCAATGGGTACCCGGTTCAAAACTTAAGGGAACTTTTGCAAATGACTTTACAACCGACAATGTATCCATTCCGACGTTTGCAATCCTTACATCATCGGTAACATAATTTTCTATATCATACGACAATCCCGCTGTCATGGAAAATAAATCTTTAATTTTAATTATGTTTACAGCCTTTGTTATTTGACCGGTTTCTGTATTCTTTATGTACATCTCTTTATACTCAGGTATATACTCATATAACGGGTCATCTAAACCAAATATACCTTTTTCTAAAAGTTGCAAAGCGGCAACTACCGTTACAATTTTTGAACAAGAATATATATTAAAATGTTCATTTCCGGTCATTTTAATATTATTTTCAACATTAGAAAGACCTGACGCATAACTAAAAACACATTTATTATCTTTGAATATCTTTATGGCATTTCCGGGATTATAATTTAAAGAAAGGAAATCCATAAACTCCTTAACCTTAGAAAAATCCATACAAGCGACACCTTTATCGAAAAAATTATTCTATATTTCACAACTAACGAAAAATAAAGTTTTTGGAAACGATAAAGATGATGTTAAATTTCCTTTCTAGAATATAACATCATCTTTATTTGAAAATTAAATCTTAATTATTTATACAAAGGGCCGTAGGTAGCACAGGCTCTGTAATCGGCACCCTCTTTATCCATACCAAAGGCATTCCACGAAGCAGGACGGAATATTTTTTCTTCGGGTACGTTGTGCATACATACAGGGATACGGAGCATAGAGCACATGGTAATAAGGTCAGCACCGATATGTCCGTAACTTATAGCACCGTGGTTGGCACCCCAGTTTTGCATTACTTCGTAAGCGGTCTTGAAAGCACTTCCTTCTTTGCCGTCGCAACGGGGAGCAAACCATGTACAAGGCCAAGTGGGGTTGGTTCTTTCCATAAGTTTATCATTTACATCTTCAGGAAGGTTTACAGTCCAACCTTCGGCAATTTGAAGAACAGGACCTAAGCCTTTAACAAGATTAAGTCTAATCATTGTACAGGGCATTTCAGCAAAGGTATTGAAATGGCTAGAGAAACCGCCGCCGCGGAAGTTATCAAAACCTGCTTCACACCAAGAGCAAGCATCGGTCATTTTCTCTATATCTTCGTCGGTTACTTCCCACCACTTTTTCATGGTTGCGTTGCCGTTTTCATCAGTGCAAACACCGGAAGCATCAAGACAGGCAGCACCCGAATTAAGCAGGTGAATAATACCGTCAGACTCTTTGGCTTTACCCTCTAACTCATAACCTGTAACACGCTTAGTAGCGTCGCCCGACCAATATGTACGAACATCTGCGAAAATTTGTGCACGGTGGGTAAGCAATCTCATAAACAGCATACCTAAACCGTTAAGTACGTCATTTTCTGTAGCAAGTGTATACGGCTCTCTTGCACCTTCATAGTCAAATGAAGAAGACAACAATGCTTCGGGATAGTCACAGTTAGGCCAATGGTCGGTCCACTGTCTTTGACCTTGGAAACCGCCTGCTATTGCGTTATGACCAACCTTTTCTTCTACAAAAGCATCGGGCAATTTATCGTTACCGCCCATCAAATCCTTGATAATGCAGTACATTTTAACAGTGAATTCCCACTGTTTTTGTTTTTCTTCGTCGGTAAACTTAATCTTATGGTCTTTACCTAAAAATTCAACCGTTTCGGGGTTATCATCTCTGCCCTCTTTACAATGCTCTTTAGTCCAAGCAAGGGCTTTTTGATAATCTTCCTCGTTATAGATACCTTCTTCCATACGGCGGAGAATTTCAACCTCGTCAACCGACTCAACACGCATACCGAGGTATGACTCCATAAAGTCTTGGTCAACAATAGAGCCTGCAATACCCATACACTGTGAGCCGATTTGCAGGTAAGATTTACCGTACATGGTTTTAGCGGCAACAGCGGCACGGGCAAAGCGTAAAAGTTTTTCTTTTACATCTTCGGGAATCTCATTAACCTGGTCTAAATCCTGTACTTCGTGACCGTAGATACCAAACGCAGGAAGTCCTTTTTGTGCATGGCCTGCAAGAACTGCTGCCAAGTAAACCGCACCTGGACGCTCAGTTCCGTTAAAGCCCCAAACACCCTTAATTGTAGTAGGGTCCATATCCATTGTTTCAGAGCCGTAGCACCAGCAAGGTGTAACCGAAAGAGTAATCGAAACGCCTTCTTTTCTGAACTTTTCGGCACAAGCAGCGGTTTCCGGAACACGGCCGATAGTAGTATCGGCTAAAACGACCTTTACAGGGTCGCCGTTAGAGTAAAAGAGGTTTTCCTCAAAAAGTTTCTTTGCAGCGTTAGCCATCGCCCAAACCTGAGGCTCAAGGCTTTCACGCAACTGCATAGGACCTCTTCTTCCGTCTACAATAGGTCTGATACCTATTACGGGATAATCGCCAACATATCTTTGCTTTGCCATAATATATCCTTCTTTCAAAAGTATTTGTATATGCGTTTAATTTATCATGTTTAATTATATCAATTCAAAACATCAATGTCAATAAAATCAAACATAATAAATTGTAATATATAGCAAAAATAAGGAACAGCAAAGCCGTTCCTTAAAATTTTGTTTTATTTTAATACTGTAACCTTTGCACCGAAAATTTGACCGGGAAAGGATAAAGTGATCTGTCCGCCGTATTCGACCAAAACTCGGTCACCGACCTTTAATACCGGCATACCGTCCGAGTGTACTACAAGTTCATTCGGCAATATATCGCTTTCGGGTTTAACCAATATTCCCCCGAAATCAGACTCGGTTTCAACTACACTTCCGTAAAAATAATATTCACTCATAACCTTAGTTTCAACACTGTTATTTGCCTGCTCAGGCTCGCTCTTTACTTCTTTAGACGAACTGTTGCAACTAATCAAATTAAAACATAATACCACAACGAGTATTATAACTAAAGCACTCAAACGATTGCTATTCATTAAAACAAACCTTCCCCAAAAAAGTTTAATTTGTGCTATACCATAATAAGCATAATTTCAGAAAATGTCAAGACGGATAGTATAAAGTGAAGTTAAGTTTGCCCACTGTGCCGCAAGTCACAACTCAACTTATCTTTTAGGGAAAAATAGTTTTTAAAAAAATCCGTCGACAGAAATCGACGGATTTTTTTCTGGGTTCACTTCTCGAAAAAGAACTGACATAAAAAC
>JAZNLA010000037.1:0-5772 GCA_045578845.1 Acutalibacteraceae bacterium
CAATTAAAAGAGGCAGGGTGAAATGAAATAAATTTTATTTATTTTGATTTCGGTATTCCCTTGGCGTGATGCCAGTTATATTCTTAAATACTTTAGTGAAATAGTTATAGTCGGGTATTCCGCACTCGTATGCTATTTCACTAATTTTTTTGTTGCTTTCTGTAAGTAGTTTTTTCGATTTTTCAATTCTTAATTTTCTAATATGCTCTGCAATACCACAGCCGTAGCTGTGTTCCGAAATCTCATAAAGTCTGTTTTTTGAAATATCGAATTTTTCACATAAAATATCTGCACTTAAATAGTCGGATAAATTGTTCAAAATGTAACTGTTGATTCGGTTTTCAATCGAATCGGTGTTGATTGAAATTGTTTTTGAAAGATAAAGGTAGCTTGAACACGCATTCAAAATTGATGCCGTTGCAGATATTTTGTCGGGCGTTAAATTCTTTTTCTTATAGTATGCTTTTTCCAACGCTTCAACATCTATATCAAATTTTGATATTATCGGTATTATTTCTGACCACGATTTATCATAGTTATCGGTCTGTAAAATCTGTCCGAACATTATAAATCCTACCTGAATATCGCCGTGTTTTATTGGCGTTACTGCTTCAACAAGACCGGCATAGCATCGGTAAATAATTGTTTCATTAGTTGCTTTTGATTTTATGCAGGCTTCCTTATCACATAAAGAGCACTTCTCTTTTGCACGCTCACATTTTCTCAAAATCTTACAGTAGGTTGAATGATGATTTGGATAACATACGATTTCATTAAATTCGGTATCAAAAACAACGATACGTATTTTGGTTAAAGTATAAAAATCTTTTAACAATTTTTCAAGTTTTTCCTTGTCAATAATAAATTTCATAAATAGTACACCTCAAAACAAAAACGCTATTTTAAGCACAAAATTATCTATTATAATATCACATATTGCTTTAAAGTAAAAGTATAAATTTTTTGGAGGTAACTTTTATGAAAAAACAAACATTTGCATTATTTTTCGGAAACCGCGGTTTTATGCCCGCCGAGCTTATTGAAGGTGCCAGAGAGGATATGGTAAAAGCAGTTACTGACGCAGGCTATGATTATATTATTATGGATAAGGATGCCACACGATATGGTGCTGTTGAAACCCGTGATGAAGGCAGAATTTACGCTAAATGGCTAAAAGAACATGAGGGTGAGTATGACGGTGTTGTTCTTTGTATGCCTATTTTTATTGATGAAAACGGTGCTATCGCTGCTTTGCAGGATGCAGGTGTACCGATTTTAATGCAAGCTTATCCCGATGAAATCGGTAAAATGGATTTTAAACATAGAAGAGATGCTTTCTGCGGTAAATTCTCAGTAACTGATGTGTTTGAACAATATGAAGTTCCTTATACAGTTATGAAACCCCATGTTGTTCATCCTTTAACAGCCGAATTTACAAAGAACCTTCACGATTTTGCGGCTGTTTGCCGTGTGGTAAATGGTATGAAGAGATTTACTATCGGTTGTATCGGTGCTCGTACTACTGCATTTAAGACTGTTCGTTTCGATGAAGTTACAATGCAACGTCATGGCATTAATGTTGAAAGCTTTGATCTATCCGAATTATTTGAGTTTGTAAGAGCAAAGGCTGATAATGATGAAAAGGTAATTGCTAAAATTAAAGTTTTGGAAAATTATACCGATTTTTCAAATGTTCCGCAAGATAAAAAGATTATGCTTGCAAAAATCAGTGTTGTAATTGATGAGTACATAGAAACCTATCATTTAGATGCGGTTTCGCTTCGTTGTTGGAACGAAATGGAAACTTATTTAAGGGTTTGTCCTTGTGTTTTGTTGAGTGAACTGAACGACAGAGGCATTGTTGCTTCCTGTGAAATTGATATGTGCTCTGCTATTACTATGAGGGCGTTATCACTTGCGACCGAGGGTCCTGCGGCTTGTCTTGACTGGAATAATAACTATGGTGATGACGCAGATAAAGTTATTCTTTTCCACTGCGGTTCAACAGCTCAAAAGTTAATGGCGGCTAAGGGCGAAGTAACCTCTCATAAAATGTTTGATAAGGGTGACCCCGGAAGTGGTTGGGGTACCAATGAGGGTAGAATAGGTGCTTTCCCAATGACCTATTCTAACTGTAAAACCGAAAATGGTAAAATCACAATCTATTTTAGTGAAGGTGAATTTACCGACGATAATATTGAGAAAGAATTTTTCGGTTGCGGTGGCGTAGCTAAGATTCATAATTTACAAGATAAACTTATTAAACTTGCCCGCGGCGGTTTTAAGCATCATACAACCGTTGCTAATGGACGTGTTAAGGACATTTTAGAGGAAGCATTCAAGGTTTACCTTGGCTATGATGTTGTAAGCATTGAGGAATAAGATATGATAGTTGGCGGACTAGATGTAGGAACGACGGGCTGTAAGATTGCCCTTTATGATGATAAAGGGCAAAATCTTAAAACCTATTACAAAGAATATAATGTAAAACGCCAAAACGGTGAACATGAGATTGATTTTACCGATGTGAAAAACGGCGTTTTAGAGCTTTTGACTTCTGCGGTTAAGAATTATAAAATTGATGCTTTGGGAGTTACCAGCTTTGGCGAAACCTTTGCAATGTTAGATGAAAATGATAACATATTAGCTCCTTCAATGCTTTACACCGATTCAAGAGGTGAAAAGCAGGTTGAATTGCTTCGTGAAAAATTGGGTGAAGAGTTTTTAACACTTTTAACCGGAGTTAAACCGCATCCGATGTATAGCATTGCTAAAATTATGTGGTTGAAAGATAATATGCCAAATGAATTTAAAAAGGCAAAAAGAATATTACTTGGTGAAGATTTTATTGTTTATTCACTTACGGGTAACGCATACATTGATTATTCTTTAGCTGCAAGAACTGCCGCATTTGATATAGAGAATAAACGTTGGAGTGAGGAAATTTTTTCTGCTGCGGGAATTGATGTGAATCTTATGTCAAATACTGTCGAGGCGGGAAATGTTGCCGGAAATATTAAACCGGAAATTAAAAAGCAGTTGGGTATTGATTATGATATTGTTGTAATTAACGGATGTCACGATCAAGCCGCCGCTATGATAGGCTCGGGAGTATTTGAAAATGGTAAAGCGATGGATGGTACGGGAACAGTAGAATGTATTCCTGTGGTTTTCAACAGTAAGCCCTCTGACCTGAATTTATATGAAGTTGGTTATTCCGTAGTACCGTTTATCAGTAATAAATATGCTTGCTATGCTTTATCCTTTACCGGCGGTGCAACACTCAAATGGTTTAGGGATAATTTTGCAGAATTCGAGAATAAAACCTGCGAAGATAATGGCAAAAATGTTTACGCCGTTCTCGATGGTGCAGTGATGCAAGGACCAACCGGTCTTTTAATACTTCCGCACTTTGCCGGTGCTGCAACACCGTATATGGATAATGACTCTAAGGCTGCAATTTTAGGTGTCACTTTAGAAACTACAAAATATGACATATACAAGGCTTTAATGGAAGGGACATCTTATGAAATATTGCTTAATTTCAATACCTTGAAAAGCTTCACGGGTGAAATAAAGGAAATTAGGGCAACCGGTGGCGGTGCGGCTTCAGATGTATGGCTTCAAATTAAAGCAGATATTTTAAATACAGATATTATATCCCTTGATTGTAAAGAAGTAGGTGCTGCCGGTACTGCGGCACTTTGCGGAGTTGCAATGGATATGTATAAGGATTTGAATTCTGCTGTTTCAAAAATGGCACCTATTAAAAAAATATTCAAACCCAATGAAAACAATAAAATCAGATATGCTGAGTTGTACAGCAAGTACGAAAAACTATATACCTCAGTTAGGGGGCTAATGTGATGAACTATTATGTTGGCAATTCTTTACAAACAAGGGGAGCAGAAGAATACACATTGCAAAACGGCAAGGGCAATGGTATGCATTTTTTGTATATTCGTAATGGATTAGGTATTGAAGCTTGGATTTCTCTTGACAGAGGCGGAGATATTTCACGCGTATCCTTTAAAGGCGACAATATGGGATATTTTTCTCCTTGCGGATATGTTGCACCTCAGTATTATGACGGTGTTGGTGCGGGATTTTTAAAATCCTTTACTGCGGGCTTTTTTACAACCTGCGGGCTTACTGCGGTTGGTTCTCCCTGCAAGGATGAAGGCGAAGACCTATCGCTTCATGGTACATTTTCACATATACCTGCTGAGATTTACAGCATTATTGAAGGTGAAGAGGCGATAGAGATATCTTTGAAAATCAGGGATTGCAGAATTTTCGGCAGAAAGCTTGTGATGGATAGGAAATATACATTCTCTTATACAGATAATAGTATTAAAGTATCTGACACCGTTACAAATGAGGCAGATGTAGAAAGTCCATATATGATTTTATATCATTGCAATATGGGATACCCTCTGCTTGATGAAACGAGTGAGGTTGTTATACCGAATAGCTGTATTATTTCGAGAAATGAACACGCAGAGAATTTTAAAAGTGAAGCTTTGAAAATGGAAAAGCCTCAGTCGGGATATGAGGAATGTTGTTATTATTACGATGTCGTCGAAAAAAACAAAATTTCAAAAGTAGGAATTTATAATGAAAGGATAAATAAGGGCTTGGTTGTTTTATACAATAAAAATCAGTTGCCCTGTTTTACCGAATGGAAAATGATGGGTAAAACAGATTATGTTTTAGGCTTAGAGCCGGGAAACTGTACACCTGATGGCAGAGATGTGCTTCGTAAGAATGGAACGCTTAAATTTTTACAGCCCGAAGAAAGCGGAACAACCGAACTTGAATTTGTGCTTTTAGACAATAAAACTAAATTTAAAGGAGAATTTTAAATGCTGGTAACATTGAAAGAAATTTTAAAAATAGCTGAGGAGAAAAAAATTGCAATCGGCTCATTTAATACACCTAATATGACTACTGCAAAGGCAGTTATTTCAGCGGCGGAAGAACTTGAACAGCCTATAATTATAATGCACGCTCAGATACACGAAGAAATGGGACTTTGTAAAATGGACGAAATTGCTCCCGTTATGCTTATGCTTGCAAGAAAAGCAAATGTACCTGTTTGCGTTCATCTTGACCACGGAACCGATGTTGAATATGTAAAAAGAGGTTTAGATTTAGGATTCACCTCGGTAATGTATGACGGTTCGGTATTGTCAGAAGAAGAAAATACTGAAAATACTAAAATTGTAGTAGAATATGCTAAAAAGACAGCTGCTTCGGTTGAGGCGGAAATAGGCTCTATGGGTGCAAGAGAAGGTGGCGAAAAAGGCGGTGCATCAATCTATACCGACCCGGATGCCGCAGTTCGTTTTGTTAAAAACACCGGTATTGATGCACTTGCTTGTGCTTTTGGTACTGCCCACGGATTTTATAAAGATGCACCTAAACTCGACTTTGAGCGTCTTTCGAAAATCAGTTCTATGATAAATGTTCCTATTGTTATGCATGGCGGTTCGGGTGTAAGTGCCGATGACTATAAAGAGGTAATAAGACGCGGGGTACGTAAGGTTAATTATTATACCTATATGTCAAAAGCAGGCGGAGAAGCAGTTTCGAATAAATCTTATTCCCAATTTCACGATGCACTGATTGATGCTCAAAAGGCGATGAAAGATGATGTAAAAAAAGCAATTTCTGTTTTTTGCAGAATGTTTTAATTTTAATAAGATGTTTTACAGTCCTTGATTGATGCATTAGTGAACATCATCTGTTTATACACGTTTTAGTCGACGA
>JAZNLA010000038.1:0-2453 GCA_045578845.1 Acutalibacteraceae bacterium
TAAACTCGGCGATTTGTCGATGGAACTTTCTGTTGATATATTGAAATTAGTAAAAGAACTCCGCTCAAAACATGAAACAATTATTTCAAATCAAATCGGCAGAAGTGCAACAAGCATTTGTGCTAATATTGCCGAAAGCAAATATGCCCACGGTCGTGCTGATTTTATTGCTAAACTTGAAATCTCACTTAAAGAATGTAATGAAACAAGCAAATGGCTTGAAATGCTTTTTAAAAGCGATTACATTGACGAAATGATATTTAATTCACTAAACAAAAAGTGTTCAACTATACGATTCTTGCTTGTAAAATCTATTACTACTGCGAAAAGTAAACCCACAAAAAGACTAAGTCAAAATTGAATTGGTCTTTTTGAATGATGTCGCTTACGCTAATGATGTGTACCCCGAGGGCACATAAGGGCAAACAATCTGCATTACTTCGCCGTAAGGCTATACATCATTGAAAATCCTGAAATTTTATGTTATTGCAATTCCGTAAGAGAAGTATTATGTTGAGTGTTCTGAGGGAAATACAATTTCTTTTGCTGCCGATTTTTCTTATATTAACAGTTCAGGTTTATATTTAGGCAAAACTTCTGCCATTTCTGCAAATGATGTTTCACATTATGATGTTGATTAGTGTGATTTTGAATTTCAAACACCCGCCCTTGTTATACAAGGGCGGGTGTCATTTTAATGTTTTATTCCGAGCACAAAAGATGTTTTTCTACACATTTTATTACTTTTTGTGTGCCGTTGTATTCGGTGTCGAATATTTCAATTACATTTCCTGTGTCTTTTAAGAGCGAGCCGGGGATATACAGTGTTTTTTGCGGTCCTATATTCCAGTGGCGGCCGATATTAAAGCCGTTAATCCATATATTACCGTGTGTGAAGCCTTCGGTTGAAATATAGGTATCAACGCCTGCCTTGGCCGAAAACTCACCTTTTAAGAATACAGGCATATTAGCGGCACTGAGTTTTGATATATCCTTATATTCAAGGGCGGAAATATCGCTCAAAGGCATGGATTTTTGGTTCCAATAATAACTGTTTCTGGTGGGCATTGAAAGTTTGGGTTTAAGCATACCCTTATGCTCGCCGAGGTTATAGGTATTATTGATTCGGGCAATATTTTCAATGAGAAGTTGTACTTCTACACCTTCGGGCGGAACGGTAAAGGTGATTTTTTCGTTCTTGTCGTCTCTCATGTACATACCCTTGTATTCGCCGTCGACATAAAGGGTTGCTCTGTCGAAGACCGAGTCATTCAAATCAAACCATGCGGCAGAATTTGCACCTTTGATACGGGTTGTGTACAAAATATAACCGAAGTTCTGTCCCAAGGCTTCCATATTGACAGGTGAAACAGAGTCTACATCTTTTACTGTAAGTGCATCAACATTTTCAAAAAGTTCTGCAACTTCGGTAAGTTCTATGTTGATTTCCTGAGTAGGAAGTGCAGGGTATCTTGTATCGTCTTTTGTTTTGCCTAAATACTCATTGAGAACATCGCGGCAGAGGTAGTATTTTTCTGTGGGATTACCGTCTTCACCTATAAGTGCATCGCAATCGTAAGAGGTGGTGTAAGGTAAGTATTTGGGGTATTTTTTGTTGGGGCTCGGTACAAATGGGTCACCCATAAGAGCTCCTGAGGTGAAACCGAAGTTTGTGCCGCCGCAGAACATATAGAAGTTTACATATGCACCTCTATTGAGTGCAACTCTATATGCATCGGCGGTTTCTTTCGGGTCACGCGGGCCGTAACTTTCGCCCCATACAATCGACCTGCCGCACCAGAATTCGCCTATAAACAAGGGGAAATCGGGTTTGAGTTCGCTGAGCATATTTAAAGCAAGTTCGGTGCCTTTAGGGGTAGAACGGAAGTTGACACCGTGCCAGCAATCGGGCAAACTGCCGTTGATTAACATAGCATCGTTAGCACCGTCGGTAGTGTAGAAAGGAACATCAACGCCTAATTCCTCAAGCATTTCGCGAAGAACTTCCAAGTATCTTCTGTCGTTGCCGTAACCGCCGTATTCGTTGTCAAGTGCTATAGCAATAATCGGGCCACCGTTGGTTGAGAGGTAGGGTAAAAATTCCTTAACAAGTCTTTCGTAGTAGGATTTTACCGCTGCGAGATAATCCTCGTCGCAGCAGCGAAGACCAATATCCTTTTCGGCAATAAGCCAAGAAGGAAGACCGCCCATGTCACATTCGGAACATATAAACGGTGCAGGTCTGAATAAGATTTTAAGCCCCATACTGTCAACAAGTTCCAAAAATGCTTTCAAATTCAACTCGCCGATTTTTCCTTCAAAGTCAAATTCGCCGCGTTTTGCCTCATGGAGATGCCACGGGACATATGTTTGAATAGCCGTAAGACCGAAATCTTTGGCAAGTTGCAAACGTTTTTCCCAATCATTCGGATGTATTCTGAAATAATGCAGGT
>JAZNLA010000039.1:0-3527 GCA_045578845.1 Acutalibacteraceae bacterium
TTGAAGACCTGCTCGACATCACACGAATTTTACGTGAACCAGACGGTTGTCCGTGGGATAAGGAACAAACTCATAAATCTATTCGTAAAGATTTATTAGAGGAAGCATACGAAGTAGCCGATGCTATTGACTCAGATGACAGCGATGCATTATGCGAAGAACTCGGTGATCTGCTTTTGCAGGTTACCATGCATTCACAAATGGCAACCGAAAACAGTGATTTTGATTTTGATGACGTTGCCGACAGAGTTTGCAAAAAGTTAATATTGCGTCATCCTCACGTATTCGGAACTGTTAACGTAGAAAACACCGAAGAAGTGCTGAATAATTGGGATAATATTAAACGTGACGAAAAGCACCAAGAAAGTTATACCGATACTTTGATAAGTGTACCTAAAGCATTTCCCGCTTTAATGCGTGCCGGCAAGGTTCAAAAACGTGCTTCTAAAGCCGGTTTCGATTGGGAGTCGGTCAACGGTGCTTTTGCCAAACTACACGAAGAAACCGTTGAACTTGAAACCGCAATAAAAAGTCAAAATAATGATGAAATAGCCGAAGAATACGGCGACCTTTTGTTTGCCGCTGTTAATGTTGCAAGATTTTTAAAAATCGACCCCGAATTTTCATTAAACAACGCTACTGAAAAATTTATCCGCAGGTTTTCAGCAGTTGAGAATGAAGTTTTAAAAAGCGGCAAAGATATGAAAGATTTATCACTTACGGAACTTGATAATATTTGGAATAGTATCAAGCACAATATTTAGTTTCAAAATCGGGTTTATTGCCCGTTTGAATAAAAACAAGGAGGATGTTCAAGATGAACAAAACAGAATTCGTTGCAGCAATTGCCGAAAAGGCAGGTCTCAGCAAGAAAGATGCTGACAAGGCACTCGGTGCTCTCATTGAAACCGTTACCGAAACTCTTAAGAGCGGTGACAAAATTCAACTCGTAGGCTTCGGTACTTTCGAAGTTCGTGAGCGTCCGGCAAGAACCGGCAGAAATCCCCGCACAAAGGAAACCATTACTATTCCTGCAACCAAAGTTCCTGCATTCAAAGCAGGTCAAGGTTTAAAGAAAGCAATTTCTAAGTAATCACTGAAAAAGGCCGCTTTAAGCGGCTTTTTTACTTTTTAAAGGAGTTATTATGCGGCTTGATAAATATTTAAAGGTATCTCGGATTATAAAACGCAGAACGGTTGCAAACGAAGCCTGCGACGCGGGCAGAGTGACGGTCAACGGCAAAATTGCCCGTGCATCGTATGATGTAAAAATAGGCGATGTGCTTGAAATAACATTTGGAACAAGAACTGTAAAGGCACAAGTTATAAATGTAGCCGAAACCGTAAAAAAAGACGACGCGGCACTTATGTATAAAATTATCTAAATGTAATTATTATACCTTTTTGTTCATATTATTACTATGTTTATATTAAGGGTGATTATATGAATGAAACAGCAAAGGGTAATCATGGAATTATACTTGAAAACCGCTCGAAAATGGCCGTTTCGGGCGTTATAGACGTTATAAGTTTTGATGACCAAACGGTTATATTAAGTACCGAACTAGGCGAATTAACCGTCAAAGGCGATAATCTAAAGGTACAAAGTTTTGCAACCGAAACAAAAAATCTTTCAATCGAAGGTACTGTTTATGCCTTGGCATATACAGGCACCAAAAAGAAAAGTGTTGTAGGCAGGCTGTTTAGTTAATGTATTTTATTGATGTTTCGGCACAGTCGCTTACTTTTTTACTGTCAATTCTGCTCGGTGCGGTTATGTGTTTATGTTATGACCTGATTCGTGCAATGCACAAAGCATTTTTAAAAGGTTTTTTAGAGATACTTATAACCGATATACTGTTTTGGCTTATTTGGGGCTTTGTAACTTTTTCCTTTTTAATAATAAACTGCGGCGGTGAGATCCGACTGTATGTTCTTGTAGGTATCTGTATCGGTTTTATTACTGTCAGAATGTTACTGTCAAAGTACATACTGAAATTATTTAATCTGTGTTTTAGTATAATTTATAAAATTTTTCACTTTTTATCGGCTGTTTTATGCCGTATTTTTGTACCTCTGAACAAATATTTTAAAAAAATCGCCCTAAACACAAAAAAGGTCTTGCAAGAAAGGTTTAACCTGTTGTATAATCATGTAAACACTAAAAACAAATAAATTATTAGGAGTATTAAATTGGCTACTGCAACCAAACGCCGTGGAAGTTTTATTTTAAGAATAGTACTTACACTTTTTGCTCTATGGATGATTGTTTATTTAGGCGGGTTAATTAAAGATTTCACATCTATGAAAAGTGAACTTGAGGCAGCAACTGCCCGCCGTGATGAATTGGCGTTAGATGTTGCCGAGAAATCCAAACTGCTCGAAACAGGCAATGATGTTGACTTCATTGAGCGTGCTGCAAGAGAAAAGTTGGGTTTTGTTTATGCTGACGAACACGTCTACATAGATATTTCGGGAGATTAAAGTTTATCAAGGGATATAATTTGGAGGATAGTTTTTTCTATGCAAATCGAGGTTGGACAAATTGTTGAGGGCAAGGTTACAGGTATTACCAATTTCGGCGTTTTTGTCGATTTAGGCAATGATACATCAGGTCTTGTTCATATATCGGAAATAGCACAAACATATGTCAGTGATGTTAATGAATATGTTAAGGTTAATGACGTTGTTAAAATGAAGGTTTTGAGCATATCTGAAGACGGAAAAATCAGTTTGAGTATAAAAAAGGCCGAAGAGCCAAAACAAAAACCGCGTTCTTTTGATAAAGACAAAAAACCTCAAAAAGGACCGCGTCCTGAAAGAGAAGAACGCAGCACAGCATCATTTTCAACAGCAGTTTGGACACCTAAAAAGAGTGAGTCAACCTCTTTTGAAGATATGATGGCAAAATTCAAACAAACAAGCGACGAAAAATTTTCGGATTTAAAACGTAAAAATCCCGAAACACGCCGCAGTAAAAGAACAACAGTAAAATAACTTTCAAAAGGCAGACTCTGTCTGCCTTTTTTGAAATTTTGGAGTTAAAAATGATAAATGAGATTGATGTTGCCTTAATTCGTGACACTGTAAAAAAACTCTGTATAGATGCAAATAAAACACTGCCTAAAAGTGTCACAGATGCCGTATGCTCGGCAAAATGTACCGAAACCAACGCTTTAGGCAAAGAAATCATGAATAATATTTATGAAAACATTTCTGCCGCAAAAGAACTAAACATTCCGATTTGCCAAGATACCGGTATCGCTGTTGTATTTTTGGAAGTAGGACAAGATGTTCATTTTACAGGCGGATTGCTGACCGACGCCGTAAACGAAGGTGTACGACTCGGTTACACCGAGGGACTTCTTCGCAAATCAGTTGTAAACGACCCGCTTAACCGAGTTAATACCAACGACAATACTCCTGCAATTATTCATACCGAAATCGTAAACGGTGACAACGTAAAGATAACGGTCGCACCAAAAGGTTTCGGCAGTGAAAACATGAGCAGTATAAAGATGTTAACA
>JAZNLA010000040.1:0-53053 GCA_045578845.1 Acutalibacteraceae bacterium
TACTAAACTCACTCTATTAAGATTATGTGTTTGCTTAAATTATAACGACTATGGGCAACATAATGGTTATTATGTTACGTCTTGTGGGCTAAAAAACCGATGTTAAAAAACATCGGCAACACATAATGGTTATTATGTTGTTCATAAAGCCGAACAAGCATGTCTCGTTACTTTTTAAGTACTAGACATTATAACATAATACATATGAAAAAACAAGCGGTTTTTCAAAAAAATTGAGATTTACATAAAATTAACGGATTTTGGGCGTGAAAATCAAGACCTTTTGGTTATTATTTTCAAAAGGTCTGATTTGTTGTACCTATTTTCAACTACCTTTAAGCATTTAATGAAGTTATACTTTCTATTCTTATTGTTTAATACAACATAATAACCATTATGTGATATTCAACTGCTGCTGAAGTGTAGCGGTTTTTCTTTTTATATAATGAGTCGCATATTTTCCATACGGCGCTGATGTTCAGCACCAGTTGTGATGATATAAATGCGAGTGGTATTAATGTTGGAGTGACCAAGAATGTCTGCTAATTTTGCAATATCTTTTTCAATACCATAAAAAGTCCTTGCAAACAGGTGCCTCAGATTGTGTGGAAATACCTTTTTGGGCGAAACACCGGCCTGTTCACACAAACTCTTCATTTCTCTCCAAATATTACTGCGGTCAAGCGGTTTACCACTTTTGGTTACAAAGATGATTCCGGAGTTTATTTTCTGTTCTGTCGCATATCGAAGCAGTTTTTTTCGCAGGGCACTTACAATAAATATCTTTCTTGTTTTTCCCTTGCAGGATACAATTGCTTCTCCTTTGCGCACAGCCTCCACCGTAATACTTTGCAATTCACTAACACGAATGCCTGTCCCGCAAATCGTTTGAACGACGAGGGAAAGCCGTTCGTTTTTCTTTTGTTCAGCCGTTCTCACAAGAGCTGTATATTCCGCTTTGGTGAGTTCCTTTTCCTCGGAGCAGTACGCTTCTTTTTGTACCTTAAACTGTTTTACACAAAGATCGTGCCAACCGAGGAATCGAAAAAAGGAATTGAGAGCCGCCAACATAGAGTTTGCACTTCTGATAGCGTAAATTTGCTCCAAGGATGTCTTGTATTCCAATACAAGAGGCTTATCCAAGGGCTTATCTGTAGCATATTCGACAAACAGGTGTATATCTCGCATATACTTTTCGATTGTAGCGGTTGCTTTTTCGTTCTCGATTAAATAATCCTTAAACGAGTTTATTGTTTGATTGGTAATAATTCTTTTTTTCATACCAAAACCTCCATTTCATATCTTTATTTTACTATTATTTTGCACTTTAACTATCAAGTTAAACATCAGATGCAAAACGGAGTTTGGGCATATTAAATTTTTCAGAGCCTATTGAGATTTACTTATCTAAAATATTGATTACAGGAATACCTTTTCGTCGTGCATAAACGATAGTGTTTTTCGTCCCACTTGGACTGCCGTCCCATACGGCGATTACTGTTAAGTTAACAACCCCGCCTCTGCAAATCGCAAAGACGGGGTTGTGTTATATTCTAATCTCACAATGTTTAATCTGCAATTATTTAATTGCTTGATAACGGTTAATTACAAAATCAACAATTACCTGAGATTTAACCTTCATATTAAGTTTGCTGATAACTTTCTTAATCATCTGCTCTGTGACTTTTGGTATATATTCCTTATATTCGGGATACTTTTCCATTAGTTCATTAAAGAGTGTGATTAAAAGGTCGTTTGCGGATTTGCTTGTTGGATAACCACGTGCAATAAGTGCCATATTGTTATCAAAATTTGGTGCGAGTCCCAAAAGTTCGCCTGACTCAACATCACGCATTAAACCAAAGTTTCCAGTGTGTCTGTCGGGGTTAGCGGTTATGGTATCAAGGAAAATCATCTTAATATAATCGGAAATTGCTTTGGTGCAAAGTTCCTTTAGCTTTTCAACAACCTTGATATAATCTTCCTCGTCGCCCATAAAAGAAGATGCAGGCTCAAAAATAACATTTGTCGAATCGGTGAAATCAAGAGATTTGACACATTTATCACCTTTCTCATAATGAGCCATATTCATACCGAGTGCTTTACCTAACTCATATACGAAAAGCTCTGAGAACTGCTCTTTTTGGTTAGCAGATTTATAAATCCACCATTTGCCATTTTTAAGCTTCCAGCACTTTTCAAAGCTACCGATATTGGTGAGCTCAGGTGTTTTAGTATCCTTACGCTTTGCCGCAGAATTAAAACTTGAATATAGTCCTCGTAAAGCCAGATTGGAGAAATAGTCTTTATTAAAGCGAACATCTTCATATTTTAAATCGCTGCCGATTGCCCTAACCCAATAGGTGTCGGTAATGGTTGCAGCATTAACATGAAGAACGGTTGAAACATCGTCTTTTTCAGCAAGTCTTAATGCCTTTTTAAGAAGTCGTGAGTTTGCTCTATGCGAGTCAATAGCTCTTGTTTCAAGCCAAGATTTAGCATCGTTTACACGCTTTAAATATAAAGGCAATAATTCATTATTCAAAACATTAAGCTCATTATCTTTCCAAATAGCAACAACTGTATCACGGCTTAAAATCTCAAAATCCTTCATAAACTTTTTCTCCTTTCTTCATTTTTAATATATTATACACGATTTTATTTTAAAATTCAACTGCAAAGCATTTTATATTGAAATTTCACGGCAGATTTGGACCTATAGGTTTATCAACAGGGGTGGGTGTTGCGCTTTTTGTTGTTGCCGTTTAGTTTGTTCGTTCGGTGAAGCCTGAGGCTTTTGGCAAGGCTAACGCCTGCCAAAAACGAAGGCAAAACCGATGGGCAAAATAGACGAGCGCAACCGCAATAGACATCCCCTATTGTTAAACCTTTATAGTATTAGTTAACCCGCCGTGCCCTGCGTCGATTATGACGGTTTGTTTGACCGTATCCACGTCGGTGCCCGCGAATATACCATTTTTAATCGGTTTAGTAATCGAAAAGATACTTAAAATTACTACAAAAACAATACATATAAATCCTAAAGTTACTTTTTTAAACATAAACTCACCCAAAGAAATATATGTTAAACCGCATTTCTTAATAACGTGAGTATTAAAAATATCTCATTGTTATATTCAAACTAAGTATAAAGTATATTATAACATTTTATCTTTCATGGCAACCTAAAACTTATTTACATTTTATTAAATTACATCCCTATTCAATGTAATTATAATATATCAACTATATAAAATCAACGCAATTTAATCAAATATATATAATTAACGGACTGTTCGTGATACAAACAGTCCGAAAAATTAACTAAAAATATATTGAATTATTCTACAATAACCTCTTTATGATGTCCTTGAAGTCCGCAATCAGTAGTTATGCTGACATTAGGCTCACCCTTTAAACCGTCACTTTCAAAGATAATTATTTCATTTTCTTCTTTTAACAAAGCACCCGGAATATAAAGAGCCGTTATAGGTCCGTTATTCCAATAGCGTCCTATGTTAAATCCGTTAATGTAAATAACACCTTTGGTAAAGTTATCAAAATGAACAAAGCAAGATTTGTTCTTTTCGGCAGAAAAGTTACCTTTAAAAAACGCAGGGAAATTATCACAAATACCACATTCAAAATTAACCTTATCAACATTATCCATTTCGAATGTCGTAACATCCCAATTAAACATCCATTTAGCAGGTCTTCTCACAATACCGTCTTGTTCATAAGTAACCAAAATGCCTTCAGTAATACCCTTACGGTCGCCAAGATATGTTTCCTCACCGTAGTTAATTCTGCCCATATTTTCGACCAAAACATCAATAACATCGCCGGGCTTAAGGTTTCTGTGATATTTAAAGGTACATTCTTTATCGGCCCTATAACCTATACCAATAAATTCTTTATTTATGTAAACCAATGCTCTGTCATGAATACCTTTAATGATAATACGGTCAACTGCAGCATCATATTCAATGGTTTTAGAATACAAAATATATCCGTTATTTTGGTCATACTCTTCCATGTTATCGGGTGTGACACTCTTAAAATGTTTACCGATATGCATATTATCGAAAAGTGATGCAGACATGGTCATATTAACGGTACCGATATTTTGCAACACCGGTGATGCAGGCGGCTCGGGACAATCGGCTCCGCCTTTTATCAAGGCATTTCTAATATCAAAATACCTTTCGGTATATCCGCCCCATTCGCTTATGGGTGCATCATAATCATAACTTGTTGTGGTAACTGTGTATTCCTGCGGGAACCATGCACACTTACCGTCAGCACCATTGGTAAATCCAAAGTTAGTACCGCCAAACATCATATATATGTTGAAATTAACTTTATTATCAACAAAGTTTTTCATTGCGGTTTGAACTTTATCATTACCGATTATCTGAAAACAACTTTTATCCCAAGTAGTAAATGCTCCTGCCCAAAATTCGGTTACAAACGGAGGACTATTCGGTTCCATTTCGTTAATGATATTAAAGCGTTCCATATCACCGAAACCGCCAAAATCCAAACCGTGGACAACATCTTCGCCATGCTTTCCTGTCGAAAGATTAAACCGCGGCCAACCGTCAGCAGCAATGTACAAACAATCCATTTGGTGATCTTTATACATCTTTTCAATTTCTGCAAGATATGTAAAGTCGTCACCGAACGAGCCGTATTCGTTTTCAACAGCAAGTGCAATAATGGGACCGCCGTTTGAGTCAAGATACGGTTTAACCATTGGTAAAATTACGTTAAACCAATCACGAACATGTGTAATGTAAGGTTCTACATTGCATCTTATTTTAATTGAATACTCTTTTTTTAAGAGCCATGCAGGCAAACCGCCGTTCTCAAATTCGGCACAGATAAAAGGACCTGTTCTTAAAATAACTTTAAGACCGACTTTATCGGCAGTTTGCAAAAATTTTATCAAGTCAAGTCTGCCTGTAAAATCGTATTCGCCTTTATGGGGCTCGTGTAAATTCCAGCAAGTGTAAGTTTCTACACAATTAAGTCCTGCGGCTTTGAATTTAATCAAAAGGTCTTCCCAATATTCGGGAAGAGTTCTAAAGTAATGAAGAGCACCGCTATGAATAATAAATTCATTATCATTAAGATAAAATTTATTTCCTCTGCGTTCAAACATAAATACACCTCAAAAAGTAATTATCTGTTTTCGAGTTGTTTCATGATTTTTTCCCAACGTTCTTTATGCTCGTCGTCAAAAATCACAGGCTCAAATCCAAGTGAAAGATACATACCTATTGCAGGAAGACGGTCGTCATCGGTAGAAAGCACAACGCTTTTGTATCCTCTTGCAGCAAGAGAGTGCATAACTGCCATGCAAACAAGTTTACCGGCACCTGTGCCTCTTGCCTCAGGGATAGATGCAACCATTCTAAACCAGCCTTCACCGGGGAAAGCGGGATTTTCGGTACCCATCGCTGTGGATATTTCCTTACCGTCTTTGGTTACATATAAAATGTACTCAGGTTTATATCCGCCAACCTTTTCGTGATAGGCATGAAAATGACTGCGATAATTAAAAGCACTGCTTATAATATCTTCCCATATTTCTTCTTGACCCTCAATATGGGTATGAATACCGTAACCCGCTTTAAGTGAAATAGGTTTAAGACATTTCACAACATCAGGACATCTCATGTGAATTTGCTTAAACTCACTCATGATAGTTATCCTCGTTTACTTCTCTATCAAGTGACAATACTTCCATATCTGCAGGAGGCTCTCCAAAGTCAGGAATGTCAAGAACCTTGCCGCCCTGCATTGCCGACTGATGAGCAACAAGACCGGGAAGATTGTACTTAGCAGCCTGCCATGCATTGGTCGGAGAAAGTTTTCCGGTCATATATGCCTGACAGAAGTCGTCAACCATGAATTTATGAGTACCGCCGTGACCGGTACCGATGCCTTCAAGTTCCTTAGGAAGTCTTGAAACATATTGAACGGGAGCCTCGGTATTCTGCCACTCGCCGTTTAACGCTCTATTCATGAAGTCAGGCTCATTAACATGGTTAGTAACCTCAATCGGGTTAATATCCTTACTTACATCTTCATACTTAATGTGACCTCTGCCGTCCATCTTAACATAAGAATGTTGAAGAAGTGAACATTCATAAGATGCATCAGTACAGTTAAATGTAGTGATATAAGTTTCAGGGAAATGCCATGCAATTCTGCGGTTTTCACTAATTCTTAAGATGCCGCCGTTATCAAGTTTAAGAAGCATAGAACTGTTTGAGAACGGATTATCCCAATAGTTCATACCCTTGCCGAAAATGTCGGGGTCAACCTTATCTTCATAACCAAATGCAGCAACCTTAACGGCTTTTGCACCAACTGCGGAAAGAACCATTGAAGTAGAATGAGTCGGATATGCAAAAGGAGGAAGACCTGCCATCTTTTTCCACTGGTCGCCTTCGGTGTACTTAAATACATTATAAAGTCTTTTCATATCATGGTTATACTGTGCTTCACCATATACGAAATCACCCATTTCGCCGGTAGCGTATTTTTTACGGCACCATATAGAAGCAGGACGGTAAACACCGGTTTCACCCATCATATATGTAAGACCGGTTTCTTTAACAAGACGTACAATCTCAAGAATTTCGTCAATTTCAAGTGACATAGGAACTGCCGAATAAACATGTTTTCCGGCTTTGAGTGCTGCGATTGCCATTACACCGTGAATATTTCTCTGTGTAAAGATAGCAATTGAATTGATTCTATCTGAAGCAATAGCATCATCAAATGTATCAAAAATTTCGTCTGCACCGTAATCTTCTTTAAACTTCTCGGCACGCTCTCTGAATTTATCGCACACTGCTACGTATTCAACAGCAGGATGTGCTTTAAATACAGGGACGAAACTGCGGCAAAATTGTCCGCAACCTACAAAACAAATTCTGATTTTTTCTTTCATAAAAATACCTTCTTTCTTTATGGTTTACTTAATTATATCACACAAAAAATTATTTTAAAATGTATTCATGTTGCTTTATTTATGTACGGAAGTTGCTTTATTTTATAAAATACCATTGCAAAATAAAACAATTTATGGTATGATTCATTAAACTGTTAAGGAGTATTAAGCATGAGTTATTCAGGTGAAAGATATAGTTTATCTAAAATCAATGGACAAAACCTTTCAATTACGCAATGCGGAATCACAGTATGCGACTCTTTGCATAATGTTCCGCCAAGAATATATCCGGAACATGCCATTCACTTCATTTTGAGAGGAAAAGGTACATATGTTGTAAATGACAAAGTATTTAACCTTGGTCCCGGACAAGGTTTTTTAATCATGCCGGATGTTATAAATTCATATACAGCTGACAAAGATGACCCATGGGAATACATATATATTGTTTTTACCGGTAACGGTGCCGAAGTCTTAATAAACAACGCAGGCCTCGACGAAGATGAACTTACATTTAATTTTGAAAATAATGATGAATTTAAGCAACTCTTAAATTCTATCCATTCCTCATGCAAAAAACAAACTGCTATGGGATATGAATCACTGGGATATTTTATTCTTGCTATGAGCAAACTTGTATCACAAAATATTCCTAAAAAGAAAAAACATTCATCGGTAAAGCAATATATGAAAATGGCAAAAGAATATATTGAGCAACACTATTCTTATAATATAAGTATCAAAGAACTTGCTGACCATATAGGGCTTGAACGTTCATATTTATATAGAATTTTTATGGAAAAATATAATATTTCGCCTAGCGAATACATAAATAATTTTAGATTAAAAAAGGCCGAAGAAATGATGCACAACCGTGACCTGACACTGCTTAATATTGCTCTGTCGAGCGGATTTTATGATTACTCATATTTTTCGAAACAATTTACAAAAAAATACAAAATATCCCCCGGAACATACAGAAAATCATTAATCAACAAATTAAGTAATTCTGAAAATTAAAAATTATTATAATTATAAAAAAACAATAACAAATCCTTGCTTTTATTTGAAATAAAAACAAGGATTTTTTGTTTAAAATTAGATGTTTTTTACAATGGTAGATAAATTTACCTATAATAAACAATGTATTTTAACCGACAATATAATTGCAAACGCAATCACTTTGAAAAAGGAGGGAAATGAAATGACAGTAGTTCCTGAAGCAAGAGAAGCACTCAACCGTTTCAAGATGGAGGCTGCTAACGAGGTTGGTGTAAACCTTAAGCAGGGTTACAACGGTGACCTTACCGCTAAGCAGGCTGGTTCTATCGGCGGACAGATGGTTAAAAAGATGATTGAGTCTTACGAAAACAACATTAAATAAGATTTTTTTTAAAAAAAGTTCTGCGGTGCAATAGTACCGCAGAACTTTTTTAAATCAAACTATTTACATTCTACTTAAAAACATTCCCAAACCCAGGAGATGATGACATAGAAACATAATCATTATCACTGACAATAATATGGTCAACTAAACCAATATTCATAGCAGTTAAAGTATTACGAAGATTAGTAGTTGCCGCAATATCTTCTCTTGACGGCAACGCAATACCGCCCGGATGATTATGTGAAATTATAACCGCTGTCGTAAGCGGATATTTCATAATAATTTCCACTAATTTTCTGAAATTTATTACTACATTTGAAACATCGCCGTCACATACCGTTTCAAACCCCAAAACTCTACAACCGCTATCAAGACAAAGAGCGGTCACTCTTTCTTGCATCATACCGGAATAATAATCCTTTAAAAACTCGCCGCATTCTTGAGAGTTTTTAAGTCTTTTAGCATCGGCAACTTCACATTTATATTCCCTTGCAAACGGTAATATCATTTTTATCAATGTTGCCGAAGAAGGCGTAATTCCTTTTACGGAAGTAAGTTGTTCTTCGCTTGCTTCGAAAACTCCGGAAAGCGAGCCAAATGTATCAATCAGCCTATGTGCCAGTTCATTAGTATCTCTCCTCGGCACAGAATAAAACAGCAACATCTCAAGCATTTCATGAGGATGCATACTCTCAAAACCGTTTTTTCTAAACCGCTCTCTCATTCGGTCACGGTGACCGTCATGTATACCGTTTTCGTTAACTTTTTCTTTAGGCATTTACAACCCACCTTAAATCCTAATGAATATGAGTATAACTTTATTTAATACATTTGTCAATAATTATAATCTAAAATAAACTTTCGTCAATTACCTTAAAATAGTTGAAATTTTAGTCATTATATGTTAAAATATTCTAAGTATTTTTGTAATCAAAAATAAAAAGTAGGATGTGTACTATGAAAATTCTAATTACCGGCAGTAAAGGTCAATTAGGTAACTCACTATGTAAACTATTGACGGATAAAAAAAGCACTTTGGGTAATATACCTGACTGCTATAAATCTTCAGAAATAATTGCCGTCGATATAGATGAACTTGATATTACAGACTTAAATGCTGTTGACAATTTCATGAAGTCTTTAATGCCGGATTTAATTATCAATTGTGCCGCTATGACTAATGTTGACGGTTGTGAAAATGATTTGGAAGCAGCCGAAAACGCTAATGCCAAAGGTCCCAGTAACCTCGCTGTTGCCGCAAACAACATCGGTGCAAAAATGGTTCATATATCGACCGATTATGTTTTTAAAGGCGATGCTACCGAGCCTTATATTGAAAGTGATACTTGCGGTCCTGTAACCGCATATGGTAAATCAAAATTACACGGTGAACAACTTGTTGCCGAAAATTGCGAAAAACATTTTATTTTAAGAACATCATGGCTTTACGGATACGTCGGCAATAACTTTGTCAAGACAATTCGACGTGTTGCAAAAGAAAAAGGCATTTTAAAGGTAGTTGACGACCAAAGAGGTAACCCTACCAATGCCGATGATTTAAGTTATCATATTTTAGCGGTTGCCGCTACCGAAAATTACGGTATATATCACTGCACAGGTGACGGTGAATGTACATGGTACGATTTTGCTTGTGAAATATTAAGGCTTTCCAAAATCCCGTGCGATATTTCTCCCTGCACAACCGAGCAGTCCGACCGCAAGGCTAAAAGGCCTGCATTTTCTTCACTTCGCAATCTTCATTTAGAACAGACTGTCGGTGACAAAATGCGTTTTTGGAAAGATGCTCTTGCCGAGTATATTAATAATTTGGAAATTTATGAGAATCAATAATGTTGCTTTGCAACTTGAAAGGAAGTAAATATATATGAAAACTTATCTCGTTACAGGCGGTGCCGGATTTATTGGGTCAAACTTCATTATTTATATGCTAAAAAAATACCGTGACATTCGCATTATAAATATCGACTCTCTAACATATGCCGGAAACTTAGAAAACTTAAAATCGGTAGAAAACGACGAAAACTACAGTTTTATTCAAGCCGATATCGGAGACCCTGATGCTATTTCTAAAATATTTGAAGATTATGTAATTGATTACGTTGTCAACTTTGCCGCAGAAAGCCACGTTGACAGAAGTATCAGCGACCCTGAAATTTTTGTACGCACAAATGTACTAGGCACTGTAAATCTTTTAAATATCGCTAAAAAAGCATGGCAAATAGGTGACGATACCTACCGCGAAGGCGTTAAATTCCATCAAGTATCAACCGACGAAGTATACGGCTCGTTAGGTGAAACCGGTTTCTTTATGGAAACCACTCCCCTTTGCCCTCATTCACCCTATTCGTCTTCTAAGGCAGCCGCAGATATGTTCGTAAAAGCATATTTTGATACTTATAAATTACCTATCAACATCACCCGTTGTTCTAACAACTACGGTCCTTATCAGTTCCCCGAAAAACTTATTCCGCTTATTATGAACAACACACTTAAACATAAAGATTTACCTGTCTACGGTGATGGTATGCAAGTTAGAGATTGGTTATATGTAGACGACCACTGCAAAGCCATTGATATGGTTATACGCGATGGCAAAATAGGTGAAGTTTATAATGTCGGCGGGCATAACGAACGTCCTAACATATTTATTGTTAAAACAATTATTGACTACATCAAAACAAACGTTGACAGTGAAGTCGGCGAACACATGATTAAATATGTTGCTGACCGCAAAGGTCACGACAGAAGATATGGTATTGACCCTCAAAAAATCAAAGATGACCTCGGTTGGTACCCCGAAACCATGTTTGAAGACGGTATAAAACTAACACTTAAATGGTATTTAGACAATAAAGAATGGGTTGAAAACGTAACAAGCGGTGAGTATCAAAAATACTACGATAAAATGTACACAGATAAATAATTTAGAGGTGTAAACAATGGGTAAGTTTAATTTTATTAAAACTGACATTGACGGTGTATTTATAATAGAGCCTACCGCTTTCGGCGATGAACGCGGTTACTTTATGGAAACATATCAGTATAACGATTTTGCCAATGCGGGTATTGATGTAAAATTCGTGCAGGACAATCAGTCTATGTCGAAAAAAGGCGTTTTAAGAGGACTGCATTTTCAAAAAGAATTTCCACAATCAAAACTTGTCCGCGTTATTAAGGGAGAAGTTTATGATGTTGCGGTGGACCTAAGAAAGGACAGTGAAACATACGGTAAACACGTTGCAGTACTTCTATCCGAAGAAAACCGCCGTCAGTTCTTTATCCCCCGCGGATTTGCACACGGTTTTCTCGTTGTTTCCGACACCGCAGAATTCGTTTATAAAGTAGACGATTTCTATCATCCTAACGATGAAGGCGGTCTTATGTGGAATGATCCCGAACTTGGTATCGACTGGCCTATTGATGACAACATGGAAATTACACTTTCCGACAAAGATAAACTTAATCCTACTTTAAACGAACTGTCAATTTGACAAATTTTAGCAATTTACCACAAAATAGTTGACTATTTATAATTTACGGGTTATAATTAAGAAAATATTTTGGGGGTGCAATAGTGTTGAAATCGACAGGAATTGTAAGAAATGTTGATAATTTAGGCAGACTTGTTTTACCTTCTGAAATCCGTGAGAAATTCGGTGTCAAAGAGTCCGGCGGTGCTTTGGAAGTATATGTTGACGGCGATTCTATAGTTTTAAAAAAGTATGAGCCTACCTGCATTTTTTGCGGAGGTTTAACAGGACTATTGCAGTATCATGATCGGAATATATGCAGGTCTTGTGTTGATAACCTATCTGCTTACAAATCAAAATTAGAAGATTAAACTTAAAAGCCTCGGCTAATTCGCCGAGGCTTTTAAGTTTAAATAACACCTAATATCGTTTTTAAAATTGCAAACATAAGCGGTATTGTTACAATACACAACGTGTGGGAAATCATTGCCATCGAAGCACCTGTCGAAGTATCACCGCCATAAGCCGACGGGAAAACTACGGTATTAAGACCAAGCGGTGTTCCAAACGCAAAAAATGTCATAATAACGGCTGTATCATCAGCACCGATAAATAATAAAAACGCCACAAAAAAAACAGGTAAAATAATCAGTCTTAAAATTGACGCCAAATACACTTTACCGTTTCTAGTAAGGTTTTTAAACTTATAATCCGCAATCACAAATCCCGTAAGTACCATAGCCAAAGGCCCCATACAAGAAGCAAGATTTCCGATAGTAACGGTTACAAAAGGCGGTATGTAGGTTTCAACACCGGTAAGTCCTAACACTGCTCCGATAATAATTGATAAAAATATAGGATTTAAAAGACTTTTTAAAATATTTTTACTTTCGCCCTTAGGTATCAAAATTATAACACCGCCGGTATAAACCGCAATATTAAGCGGAAGTATAAAAAGCATATAATTATAAAGCATTTCCTGCCCTAAAATTGCCGGCACAATAGCGTTTCCCATAAAAGAGAAATTGCCGAAGGTTAAAGCATATTTGTATATTTCCCTTGTATAACCGCCTCTCGCGAAAAGACCGGATAACGGCCACGAAATTACAACAGCAATAATCAAAACAATAAGGCAGTAAAGTATTAAACTGTATTGTTGTTTTATTGATGATACCGTACAATAACTCATAAAAGTATTTATGATTAGTGCCGGCACCAAAAAATAATTTTCCAATTTAGAGAGCACTGTAGCGGTATTTTCTGGTACAAGTTTTAACTTGTTGGAAACAAAACCCAATGCCATACACAAAAACATAACAAGCATGGGTGACAGAGTTGCGGTAAAGGTATTCAGCACAGTATCTCCCCTTTCTTCAAATTTTCCTTAGTCATTCTAACATCTAAAAACAAAAAAAGCAATAATAAGTTGCTATTTAAATCACAAAAAACCACTACTAGGTAGTGGTTTTTTGTATAAACATAGTCTTAAAACTCAATAATAATTTTTTTGAATAAGTTGCGATAATGTATCATTGTCTAAATTATAGGATAAAACACACACAACATCATCGTCAATTTTCTTGGATTTTCCTGAACTCCATTCATAAAGTTCACCTTTATAATTGGTAAGACTATAGTCAATCAAATACAAAACTCTACCGTCGGGAGTAAGTGAAAAATCATAAACATCATCATGTATTTTTTTAGACTTACCGTCACTATATACCTTTAATGTACCGTACTCTTTCTCTTCATTATAATCTGTCAAATAATAAATATTACTTGCATCCTCGTCATAAAGAGTAATATATGTTGTAACATCATAATCAATAAGTGACTTATTTATGTAAAAATCTCCTTTAGAGTTATCTACATCTTTATAATACATAATTTTTTTATCGGTTATAAATCTATAGTAAGAATCATGTACCTCGGTATCATACAACTCAGGTGTGCCGACCTTACCGTTTTTGATGGAAATTTTATATAAATCGCCACACCGCTCTTCTTCGGGAATATTATCTAAAAAATATACAGCGGTTCCCGAATCATTGATTACATAATATGATGAATTATTGTGTTCAATATTATTCGCTTTATCTTTCACAGCAACATTTAAAGCAGAATTCTCACTCATACTTATTTGAATCTGTGATTCAACACTATAAACACTGGTAATTTCCGAAAGATTTATTTTATTAAAATTAGACAAATCACTAGATTTATATATGATAACCGGTGAGTCAACCGCATAGTTATAAGAAGAATTATAGAGGAAAGAATCGGTAACTAACTTTTCAGTCGAACCGTCAAAGTAATACAAAGAATATGTGGACAGGTCAAATTCATAAGTTTCAAGCGATTCTCTTAAATCATCGCGGTCCATTTTATCATAATAAGCATCTAACGCTGCAGAATATTCATCATATGCAACCTCATATGCATTATAGGCGGCTTCGTACTCATCATAAGTATCGTAATTCCAACTATAAGGATAATCGGGCATTATGGGATATGTTATTAACGAATCCGACTCTTTCATATCATCATTGACGAAATCCATTATCGAATTAGTTGACTCGTTAGATTTCAAATAATACAATTCGCCCGAATCGTAAATTGTTAGAACTTTATAAATCTCCGAAACGATTTTTGACTTATCTTTACCTTCAACATATTTGTACAAAGCATCTTCTTTTGTGAAATATACTGCGGTTAACTTGTCGTTGCACTTAATCAATTTCTCGACATCAGATACTATCTTTTCTTTATCTTTCTTAGCAGTTTTTATATAAATTTCATTATCAAAATTTATATAAACAACCTTTTTTCCGTCATCAGTGACATAAAAAGTTTCAACTTCACTTGCTATTTTATCTTTTGTGTCGGTTTTAATGTTATATTGATATAAGTTACCCTCATCATCGTCTTTAAGGTATGTTACTATATCAGCAGAATCGTTAACATTGTAGTTTATGATACTTGAATCAATTTTTACCGATTTGCTGTCACTTTTAAGTGTTTTGTAGTAAAGATTAAAACCATCGTCGCTATCACTAAGTTTATCAGGGTAAAACAATTTCTTACCGTCTTTACTTAAATAGGTATAGTAACCGATAGCATAAGAAGCATCTGCAATATCCTCATTATCAATAGAACTGTCAGAACTAATAAAATTATCGGTAATTTGGAAAGGTTTTGCATCTTTCTTTAACGAAGTATACATTATCTCTTTATCTTTAATATAAAGAGCATAATTGTTTTTGGACCCGCCGCCTGATACCAATGAAACAATTAAAACTATAATACCAACTAAAGCAGTAATAATAATTCCTGCAGCAACAACGGCACCGGCGATTATAAACGGTTTTTTAGAAAAGATTTTTTTACTTTTAGAAATAGACGAAGGCTTGTCTTCTAACGGTGCAACTTCTGTAGAATAAGTTTCTACATGATTAGACTCTACAGGTTTCACTTCTTCCGGTTGTTTAACAATAGTTATTATGGCCGCACCGCATTTTTGACAGAAAGAATCCCCCGATTTGATTTCGTTTCCACACGAAGTACAAAACGCCTTTTTTTCTACATCAACAGGTGTGCCGCAAGAAATACATACTTTTGCATCATCATTCAATTCGGCATTGCAGTTATTACAGATTTTCATAATTACCCTCCTCAATGTGCTGTTGTATAAAAATACAACTTTCTGTGACAAATTATACCATATTATTACAATATTTTCAAGTATTATATACAAAAAAACGGTACAGTTAAATAACTGTACCGTTTATACTTATTCTTACATCAAAGAGAGGTAAAGTTCTTTAATTTCTTCAACACTTGTATCTCTGGGGTTACCGGGACGGCAAGCATCGGCGAATGCACTTTCGCTAAGGAAGTCAATATCTTCTTTCTTAACGATTTCTTTAAGGTCAGCAGGAATACCAACATCGGCACTAAGTTTCTTAACTGCGTCAACTGCGGATTTTCTCGCATCTTCAATACTCATGGCATCAGTACCCTCAACGCCCATAGCCTTTGCGATTTCACGGTACTTATCACCTGTATTAGGTGCATTATATTCCATAACGGTAGGAAGAATAATTGCATTGGCAACACCATGAGGCGTGTCATAAAGGGCACCCAAAGGATGAGCCATAGAGTGAACAATACCAAGACCTACGTTTGAGAAGCCCATACCTGCAATATACTGACCGAGAGCCATACCCTCTCTGCCGTCAGCAGTATTGTCAACGGCACCGCGAAGGCTTTTAGCAATAATTTCAATAGCCTTAATATGGAACATATCACTCATTTCCCAAGCACCCTTGGTGATGTAACCTTCGATAGCATGGGTAAGAGCATCCATACCGGTAGCAGCAGTAAGACCCTTGGGCATTGTGCTCATCATATCGGGGTCAACAACTGCAACTACGGGAATATCATGAACGTCAACACATACCATTTTACGATTTTTTTCTGCATCGGTAATAACATAGTTAATGGTAACCTCTGCGGCAGTACCGGCGGTTGTGGGAACTGCGATAATAGGAACGCATTTATTTTTAGTAGGTGCAACACCTTCAAGGCTTACAACATCAGCAAATTCGGGGTTGGTAATAATAATACCGATTGCCTTTGCGGTATCCATTGAAGAACCGCCGCCAATAGCAATAATGCAGTCAGCTCCAGCCTTTTTGAATGCCTCAACACCGGTTTGTACATTTTCGATTGTAGGGTTGGCCTTAATGTTGCTGTAAATTTCGTAACTGAACGAAATTTTGTCAAGCACATCGGTAACCTTTTTGGTAACACCGAATTTAATAAGGTCGGGGTCGGAGCATACAAAAGCCTTTTTAAAGCCTCTTGCTGTCACCTCGTCAGCAATAGCCGAGATGGCACCTGCACCATGATAACTGGTTTCGTTAAGAACAAATCTGTTTGCCATTTTGTATCTTTCCTTTCTATTACACCGCTTTTGCGGAAATTCAACTAATCATTAAAACCCGAAATTTCACACTTATGGAAAAAATCTTTTACTGCCTTAGAATAAGCCTTTTCATCAGTGACAAAACTCATTCCGTGACCGGCACCCGGTACAATCAGTAATTCTTTCGGTGCTGTACATGCTTTATAATTCACAAACGTCATATCTATGGGCACAAAACTGTCATCAGAGCCGTGAATAAATAAGACGGGTTTTTCATTTTCGGCTAAAGCCTCGATTGTAGAATACTCGGCACCGTCATACTGTGCCTCTTTTTTACATATTGCGTTAGCAATAGGATATGTTATTTTAGCACTTAATTTTAAATTATTTTTTATAACGTGTTCCCAAATGCTTTGCGGAGAAGTAAATCCGCAATCAGCAATTATGCCTTTAACATTATCAGGTAAACTAAACCCGCCTGTCATAAGTACAGTAGTGGCACCCATTGAAACACCTAACAGATAAATAGGAATATCATTGCCGAAACGTTCGGATATATAGTTTACCCAAGCCAAACAATCATATCTTTCAAGAACACCGAAACCTATGTATTCCCCGTCGCTGTCATTTTGTCCGCGTTGGTCAGGAAAAAGTATACTGCAACCATTTTTATGATAGAAATCAATAGCACAACCAAAATCTAACTGCCAACTTGACCTCCAACCATGCATTGCAATAACAATGCGTTTGGGATGTTCAGCGGGATAAAAATGGCCTGTTAAATTAAGCCCGTCATGACTTTTAATAGCAACCGTTTCAGTTTTAAGATACTCTGCAACTTCTTTGCCCTGCATTATAATTTTAGAATTCGGGTCACTTAGCATACCGCCCGTAAGACGGTCTTGCACACGGCTCGGCACCTTAAAAACATTCATTTTACGTTTTACCGCAACATTTATAAGCACCCTGCTTATGGCTAAGGTAGCACCTACTGCACCAGCCGCGACCATGGCCGCAGAAGTAGTTGCAATAATAATATTTCTTGTGGATTTTTTCATAAAAATTCCCCCAAAAAACATTTCAAGATCGTAGTATAAATATTATACTAAAAATATAATTAAATTTCAACTCTAACTATATAAAACTAAAAAATTTTAAAGAACAAAGGTGACTGCATTATGAATATTTTCTATATTTACGACCGACTCGCCTTTTGCAAACTCGCCGTCTAATGTCCAGTCAATATCGTCATTAGAATAGAATTTCACACTGCTTGTTTTATAAAACTCTATTCCACCGTTATCAAATTTTGATGTTGTAAGAGCGTGAATAATTTTATTAAGTTCTGATATACTTTTAGGCACTTTTATAAGTGCAAGTTCAAACTTACCGTCGCTTAAATCAACAAAAGAATCGTCAAGTTTAACAATACCCGCCACAGAAGTCGAATTAGTTACTGCACCGAAAATAAAATCATCTTCAATTTCTTCATGGTCGGTCACTATTTTCATATGATAACTGCGAAGTTTACCGATTTCTTTAACACCGCCGAGAAAATAAGCCAATCTTCCGTAAATATTCTTAATATCCTGCGAAACATTGTATGATGTAGCGGTAAACGCACCAAAAGCGGCAACATAAGTAAAGTATTTATTTTGATTAAAATGACCTATATCAAGATTTTTAATTCCGCCGTTAGCAATGGTTAAAGCCGCTTTTGAAGGTTTTAAAGAAATCTTCATACCGGTAGCAAAATCGTTTGTACTTCCAGCAGGAATATAACCAAGCGGCAGGTTATTGCCAGAACTTAAAAGACCGGTTATAGTTTCATTTAATGTACCGTCACCGCCCAAACAAATGACCATTTCATGACCGTTTTCCTTTGCTTTTGCGGCAAGCGATGAAGCATGGCCTCTGCGTTCGGTAACTGCCACAGTTACATACATTCCGCTGCTTTGCAGAGTTTTAACAACACTTAACAATGAATTTCTTGCTTTCATTTTACCCGAAACAGGGTTAACAATCAGCAAAACGCTTTTCAAAAAGAACACCTCTGATATTTATTGACCTATTTTTTTAGATTTATACAAACTGTGCACTTTGTTCACAATATAGCAAGCAAGTACACCGAATGTAATACCTAAAACCGCACCCACAAGCACATCGGTGGGATAATGAACATATAAATAAAGTCTTGAAAGTGCAACTAATATTGCAATAACAATAGCCGGAATACCGAAACGCTTATCACGTATTAAAAGCACCGTTGCCGCTTCGAAACATGCGAGTGTATGACCCGAAGGAAAAGATTTATCATGAAGTCTTTCGACCAACAGTTCGACATCTACACCCGGCATATCATACGGTCTTACTCTGCCCACAACCGGTTTTAGGAAAAGGTTTCCTACAAGCAGACCTAAAACAAGGGCAACACCCATCATGATTCCGGTTTTACGTGTTTTCTTAAAAATCAAAAAAACTACTGCGACCGCAATCCAAAATATGCCTGCATCACCGAGTTTAGTAATAAGCGGCATAAACAGATCTAAAAAACCGCATTGAAATGTATCGGCGATAAAATCAAGAATTTTCAATTCAAATATATTCATATAAATCCCCTAATTATTAGTGACAATATCATAAATAAGCGGTTTGCCGTCAGATACGCGTACATAGAAAATCAAATCAATATTTTCTATATGATTGGCTTTGCCTGCCCTATACAAAGTTTCTTTCAAGGTCACTCTGCAAGAAAAAACTTCATCACTGTAACCATAAAACTCAAAGGCTTTTTCATCGGTAATATCGAAGCCTTCATGTTTTCTAACCCAATTAACTTCACTTGTTCTGACCTTTTGGTATATATCAGAACTTTTGTCAAGATATTTAGAAACGGCAGCAAAACTACCGTCATTAGACATATAAGCGGTATATGCCCTTGCGGCAGAAATCATATTTACTTTATATGTATCTTCAAGTTCTTGGCTAAATAATACCGACGCCGTGAAAACATCTTGCACCAAGTCATATGTTACTGCAACTTCATTCATATTAGGTGCTTTTGCAGTGACAATCGGTTCTTTTAAAAGTCCGTCAATTTTATATTCATCATATTTAATCCCTGATGTGCCCTCTGGCATATACTTACATGAGTCACTTTCAATATTACTGCCGGTTTTATAAACATCGGGAACTGCAACCGAATTAACAAACGGCAAATATCCCGTCGGCACACGAATTGTTATATCACCATATCCGTCAAACAACAACTGTGCAGAACTCAATTTGTAATTTTTAAAACCGTACTTTACCTCATCGAGTTCGCGTAGTGTAAAATAAGCAATCAATTTTCCGTCAGCAGTAACAGCATATTTAGCGGTATTATTATCATCTGCCGTAACGGCAAAACACTTCAATGTTTCAGGATTATAAAGTTCGGCAATCGAAGAATTTACATCATCTCCGCTTTCAAACAAAGCGACCTCTTCATTTGCATCAAGCATAAGTCCCGATATATTCATTTTCTTGAAATATTCATTGAATACACGTTCTGCCTCATACTTAGGTCTAGTAGATTCATATGATTTAAGCACGCTTGTAAGTACGAATACCGCAACAATAAGCAATATTAAAAGCAATACCATTACGCTTATATAAATTTTCATGAATTTAGACATTTTACGCTTCATATATGTCACCTCGCAACGCAGAAGTAGGTCGGTATTCTTCTCGGCGGCGTAAATGCTTTATACCTGTTTGTTAAGCCTTGCAACTGATATTGGTCAAGTGTCGATTTATCAACATTATACTTATCAAAATAGTTTTCATAGTACATCATTGCAGAAGAGCCGCCGTCAAGCATTGCGGCATTTACCACTCCGTAACTGACCATTATATCAATAACATCATTATACGTAGCACCGATACTGCTTGCAGTTCTGCCATCAGTAACAACAAAAACAAATGTGCCGTCAGCACGTTGACCGATAGCAGTCCTTTGTGCTGCACCTGTGTTACCCTCTTTATAAAGAATATGAACACCGGTTTCATCGGAATTTATAAGCACATTACCGTTTTGGAATGATACGGCATCTCTGATATTCAATTCATCTGCCTTTTGCTTGGTCATACCTTCAGAAACTACAAGTTTATTATTTTTATCAATGCCGATAAATGTTCTTTTTGCACCATCATTCCACACACATTTACCGTTTGAATATGTAAGTCCCATTGGTCTTGCACCGTTACCTACACCGCCTGCGTCTGCAAATTCACCGCCGTTTATCATAGCCACCGCATCTTCTTTTTTTGCCATTGCAAAAATTCGCATACCCTCAGAAGCCGACGCAAAATTATCAGACGAGGTACCTACATAAACCTTTGACGGGTCACGCACAAGCATAATATATGCTTTGAAATTATTATAACTTGCAGGAATATACTTTATACCGTCGATAGCCTTTGACCACTCGTCGTCGGTAACGGTTTCACCGCCGTAATTGTCCATATCAATAGTAAGTTTACTGTCAACAAAACTGTTTTCAACAATTGTGTCGACCTCTTCTTGCGAAAGAAAAAGTCCGGGAATCCATTTAGTAGCACTAGCCTGCTTTGCCGATAACACTAACGCATCACGCAATGTGGGACTTGGTCCGTTGGCAATAACCGATACCAAAACAATTACTGTAATTAATATATACAGCAACCCTGAGCCTATACAGCCAAAAACACGTCGTACAACTACAGCAGGACGAAGTTTAGATTTAGTATTAGTATCTTTATTCATTTTTTTAACAGGTGCAAATACCCAATTTTGCTGAATACGGAAACTTAAAATAAAAAGTATAACATCAACAACCAATTTTAATAAGGTTGTCAACACTTCATTTTCTATATGTAATAATAATGTGAGCCCCTTAACCGAGTATGCCGAAGTTAACAAAACAGGGACAGCCAAAACTATATAGCGTAACAAAGACCTCCAAAAGTTATTGGCTTTATTAAACACTGTATTGCGGTTAACCAAAAAATTAACCATAGACGAACAAACCCTTGCAACAGCGGTTGCAAACAGTATTTCATGCGGATTACCGCTAAAGAAAAACTTAATACCAAGGTAAAACAGTAACAGTTCAACAACCGAACTGAAAACCGAACTAAACAAAAACTTAAACATCAATTTATAGATTCTGAAAGAATCCACCAAAGGTCTGAAATGCGATGTTTCGTTATCATTTAAGTATACGGTATCAATCGGAACTTCACAAAACGGAATATCCTGCCTTTTAAACTCAAGCAGCATATTGGTTTCATATTCATATCTTGAGCCTTGAATTTTCAACATTTCGGCTAAATGCTTTTTAGGTATTGCTCGAAGACCCGTTTGAGTATCGGTAATCTTTAAACCGCAAAACAGTCTTAAAACCATACGGGTTGTCTTATTACCGAAACGACTTCTCAGTGGAACGTCAGGTTTAGAAAAATCACGGTAACCAAGGACAATTTGACCTGTTTCAAGCATTTTTTTGGTGCAGTTAATAATATCTTTAGTAAGATGCTGTCCATCAGCATCAATAGTTATAACACCAAAATTACCCGTGCTTCTGAAATTAAGAAAATATTTAAACGCCGACTTTAATGCATCACCCTTACCGCGGTTACGTCTATGATGAATAATAGTACAACTTGGGTGTTGCTCCGGATTCGGGAAATTATGCATATATTCTTTATCACTGCCATCGTCAACAATAATTATATCGTCAAAACCGTTTTCTTCAAGTTCACACACAGTATTAAGCAGTTTTTCGTCAGGATTAAGCGACGGAATAATAACCGTTACATTATAACTTCCCAACAACTACACCCCCAAAACAAATAAAAGAATATAATTCGACATTATATTTATTTTTAATTGTATCACCAAAATTTAAGTTTTACAAGCAACAAAATTGTTACTAATTACTTTGAAAAATATCTGTAAAAGATTTTTTATGAATTTTCAGAAATATGATTGACAAAAATGTCACAAAATTGTATAATATTCGCAGCGTTATACGGCAAAACTTCGTTATTTTTTTAACAGTCTCTCAATTTGTTAATTATTTTAATCGAAAATTACCGTTCTTTCGCATATATTTCAAAGTTGCCGTCACAAAAAACGGCATCTTATCTATTTTACAGCCGAACTTTTATTAAACTTCCATATTTAAAAGTCGGCAGAAAGGATTAAAATATGTATAACCGTATTTACAATTTTTCAGCAGGTCCTTCTATGCTTCCCGTTTCGGTACTTGAAAAGTCAAGAGATGAACTTCTTAACTATCAAGATTCCGGCATGAGCGTTATGGAAATGAGTCATCGTTCCAAGGTTTACGATGTTATCATTAAGGATGCCGAAAAACTTCTCCGTGAAGTAATGAACATTCCCGAAAACTACAAAGTGCTCTTTTTACAGGGCGGTGCTTCGCTTCAGTTTGCAAGCGTTCCCATGAACCTGCTTAAAACCGGAGTTGCCGACTACATTGTAACCGGTCAATTTTCCGGAAAAGCCTATAAAGAGGCATTAAAATACAGTGACAAAATCAATCTTGCCGCTACAACCAAGGATGAAAACTTCACACGTATCCCCCGTCAGGAAGAACTCAAACTCACACCTAATGCCGATTATGTTCACATCTGTTTCAATAACACCATTTTCGGTACTAAGTGGGACTACATACCCGATACAGGCGATGTTCCCCTCGTAGCCGATATGAGTTCTTGCATTTTGTCAGAACCGATTGATGTTTCAAAGTTCGGTCTTATATATGCCGGTGCTCAGAAAAATGTTGCACCTGCAGGTCTTACTATCGTAATCGTTCGTGAAGACCTTCTCAGCGAAGAACTTGATGCTACCGTTCCTACAGTTTGCAGTTACAAGGTTATGGCTGACAATGAGTCTATGTACAACACACCTCCCTGCTGGCCTATTTACATCTGCAAACTCGTTCTTGAATGGATTAAAGAAATCGGCGGTCTTTCAGTTATGAAAGAAATGAACGAAAAGAAGGCAAAAATTCTTTACGATTATCTCGAAACCAGTAAACTTTTTAAAAACCCGGTCAAACCTTACTGCCGTTCGATGATGAACGTAACGTTCCGTGCTGAAGATGACGAACTTAATGCCAAATTTGTTAAGGAAAGTACTGCTAACGGTATGTCTAACCTTAAAGGCCACCGTTCGGTCGGCGGTATGCGTGCATCTATATATAACGCTATGCCGTACGAAGGCGTCGAAAAACTTGTTAACTTCCTCAAAAAATTCGAAGAAGAAAACGCTTAAATTTTATAAAACAAAAACCGCTTTGCAACTGCAAAGCGGTTTTTTTATACCGTTCACTTGTTATACTTCGTAATCAAGACAAAGTCTAATTTCGGTGAAAGGTCTGATGTAAGTATTGGCAATCTTAACGTGTTCAGGGTGAATTGCATATTCTTTTAATGCCAATTCATCGGTAAATGTAGTATCAAGCATCATATCCGCATTTGATGTAGGAAGTCCCTCAATATTTACAGTTACCGAAACAAGTCCATTGATTTTACCCTTTAAAGACTCAAGGCCTCTTTTGGCATCTGACTTTACTTTTTGCTTGTCGATACCGTCCTTAAGTTTCCATAAAATAATGTGTTTTACCATTTTAAAATCCTTATCCTAAAATTTCTTTATAAAGTTTAATATAGGTATTGGCTGACCTACCCCAACTGTTGTCACATTCCATGGCACGCTTAACAAGAATATTCCAACCTTCTTTATTTTTATATCCCTCAACGGCACGTCTTATTGCATATGCCATATCAGATGCATTATAAGAGCAGAATGTGAAGCCGTTACCCTCATTGTCACCGCTGTCAACAACAGTATCTTTAAGACCGCCTGTTTCACGAACAACGGGAATTGTACCGTAACGAAGTGCAATCATTTGCGAAAGACCGCAAGGCTCACTCTTAGATGGCATTAAGAATATATCGGCACCTGCATAAACTTTACGTGCGTAGTCAGGTATAAAACCAAGTCTTAGCGAAACCCTATCGCCATGTGACTGTGTCATAGCGTGGAAAAATGTTTCAAACTCCCACTCACCACTGCCTAAAATTACAACCTGAACATCATAAGACAAAATTTCTTCAAACACAAATTTTACAAGGTCAAGCCCTTTATGAGTTACCAAACGTGAAACAATACCTATAACAGGAATATCAGGATTCACAGGCAAACCTGCCATTTCTTGCAATTCTGCCTTATTAACGGCTTTACCCGAAATATCCTTGGTACTGTAATTTTTCCAAATATTTTTGTCGGTTTCAGGATTATAAACATCAACATCAATACCGTTGACAATGCCCGAAAGTTTAAAAGCACGGTCACGCATAATTCTATCAAGGCCATGAGCAAACCAAGGGTCTTTAATTTCATTTGAATAGGTCGGACTGACGGTAGTAACCCTATCGGCACACTCGATAGCGCCCTTCATAAGATTAACACAATCGTCATACTCAACCAAATGAGCCGCTTCACCCGGCAGACCTAAAACATCACCTATAAGTTCTTTACCGTACTTACCTTGATACTGAATATTATGAATCGTAAAAACAGTTCTAATATTTCTATACGGGTCAGCAAAACGGTACATACTGTCTAAATAGACAGGAATCATAGCCGTCTGCCAATCATTACAATGAATAATATCGGGCACAAAATCAATATAAGGTATTATTTCAAGCACTGCCCTTGAGAAAAATGCAAATCTTTCAGCGTCATCATAGTGCCCGTAAAGACCGTTTCGCTTAAAATAGTACTGATTATCAATAAAATAATAAATAACACCGTCTTGTTTTGCTTCAAATATACCGCAATATTGTCTACGCCACGAAACAGGAACGGTAATGCTTGTAATATACTTCATAGACTGTCTAAGTTCATCACTTATACATTCATATAAAGGCATTACAACGCGGCAGCCGATTAAACGCTTTCTAAGTGCTTTAGGTAACGCACCGGCAACATCGGCAAGACCGCCGGACATAGCAAATGGATATGCTTCACTTGTTGCATATAAAACCTTCATTTTACTGTTTTCCTTTCAAAGAATTAAACTTCGGAATTTTTACGGACATAAATGGGATAAATTTCCGTACCTTTAAGTGTTTTACCATCACCTACTGTCACACGTTTATCAAGTGTGACATATTCAATATCTGCACCTTCGCCGATAACCGAGTCCTGCATAACTATTGAATTTTCAACCACTGCACCCTTTTCAACCTTGACACCTCTGAAAAGAACGCTGTTACGTACAGTACCTTCAATTACGCAGCCATCGGCAATAATTGAATTTTTAACAAGACTTTCAAGTCCGTAAATGGTCGGCATATCATCTCTGGTTTTTGTAAATACAGGACGCTCCTTGCAGAAAAGTTCTGTTCTTACTTTAGGACAGTTTAGAATTTCGGTTGTTGCCCTAACATAACTGTCCCGTCCGTCCATAACTGAGGCGTATTCTTTAACCTCATAGCCACGCATATCATAAGTTTTAAATGTATGGTGAAAAATATCTCTTGAAAGACTTGTAAGATTGTGTTCAAAACCGTATTTAACAATATCAATGAGTTTTTCACGTGACATTACAATTATATCAAGACTAAAAATGCAGTCAGCCTCATCAGACGAAGCGAAAGAAATATCGGTAATCTTGTCGCCGTCCAAATCGAATGACATTACATCATGATGATTGACCGGCATTTTACCGCGTTTATAAGCAATAGTCACATCGGCACCGCTGTCAATATGGCGTTCAATCATATCACTTAAATTAAAGTTTGTAATAACATCACCGTCACACAGCACAACATACTGTTCAGTACAGTGTTTAAGGAAACCCATAGCACCCGAAAGTCCGTCTAAGTGACCTTTATATACCTTAGCATCGGTATTAGAATAAGGCGGAAGGAAGAAAAGGCCACCGTTTTTACGGTCTAAATCCCATGCTTTACCGGTCCCTATATGGTCCATAAGCGACTGATAATTTGATTTTGTAACAATACCGACCTTAGATATACCTGCATTAACGAGATTCGAGAGAGAAAAATCTATAATGCGATAACGTCCGAAAAACGGCACAGAACCCATAGACCTTTTTTCGGTCATTTCAGCCAAAAGTTCATCATGTGCATTGGGGAATAAAATTCCGACAATATTATTTTTTCTCATTATTATTCACCCTTCCTTACGTCTTCTCTAATCATAACGCCGGCCTTAACAACTCCACCGTCACATATATTAAGTCCTGCACCGACAACCGCAACGCCCCACTTAGAAAGGTCAGAAACATCTTCAGGTCGCTCACCTATTTTTGCATTTTCGCCGACAACTACATCCTCGGCAACAATTGCGTACTGAACAGACGCACCTTTTTTAATAGTGGCACCGGGCATTACAAGAGAATCTTTAACAATCGCACCTTCCTCAATGGTTACATTATCAAATAAAATCGAAAAATCAACAGTACCGTAAACATTACAGCCTTCGGTAATAAGTGAATTTTGTACCTTTGCTGTTTCGGCAATATACTGCGGCGGTGCTGCAGGTGTTCTTGAATAAATTCTCCAGTTAGGGTCAGACAAATCAAGTTTGATTTTCGGGTCAAGCAGGTCTAAGTTTGCTTCCCAAAGCGAATCAATAGTACCTACATCTTTCCAATAATCGTTAAAACGATATAAAACCATTTTTTGATTATCTTTTAACATATTCGGAATAATATTTTTACCGAAGTCATTGGAAGATGTCGGGTCTGCCTCATCTTCTTCGAGATATTTTTTAAGTTTATCCCATGAGAAGATATAAATACCCATAGATGCTAAATTGCTCTTAGGATTTTGTGGTTTTTCTTCAAACTCGTAAATTGTTCCGTCTTCGTTGGCATTCATGATACCAAAACGCGATGCCTCTTCCATAGGAACTTCAATAACCGCAATAGTACAATCTGCACATGTATCTTTATGTTGCTCAATCATAAGACTGTAGTCCATCTTGTATATATGGTCACCCGACAAAATCAACACATACTCGGGATCGTAACGCTTAATAAACGAAATATTTTGATAAATAGCGTTAGCGGTGCCTTTGTACCAGTCGCCGCCCTTATTGTTCTGGTAAGGCGGTAATATATGCACGCCGCCGTCAGAACGGTCAAGGTCCCACGGCTTACCCGAGCCGATATAATCGTTCAGTTCAAGCGGTTGATACTGTGTAAGCACACCCACCGTATCAATACCTGAATTAGTGCAGTTAGAAAGCGGAAAATCAATAATCCTGTACTTTCCACCGTACGGCACTGCCGGTTTTGCAATCAGTTGAGTTAAAACACCTAAACGACTGCCTTGTCCGCCTGCAAGCAGCATGGCGACACATTCTGTTTTTTTCACTGAAGGTCACTCCTTACCTTTGTTTTTGAGATTTGTTTTGCCGGAAATTTTCTTTTTAACTTCAAATACAAAGCCGAAAGCGGCGGAATATTAAGTGCCATCGACTGTTCGTATCCGTGCATGGGCGTAAGTTCGGTTTTATATTCTACCGTATCATAGATATTATTACCGCCGAACTCTTGGTTATCGGTATTCAGCACCACTGAATATACTCCGTGATCAGGTGCCCCTATTTTATAATTTTCTCTTGCAACAGGGACAAAATTAAAGACGCAAATAATTTCATTACCTTCTTTATCAATTCTTCTGAAAGAAATGATACTTTGGTCGCGGTCATCATTGGAAATCCAAGAAAATCCTTCCCACGAATAATCAACCTGCCACATCGGTGCAGTATTTTTATAGAAATTATTTAAAGTTTTAACATAATTCTGCATCCTTTGATGCTTATCATACTGCAAAAGCAACCAATCGAGTTCTTGTTTATAATTCCATTCAATAAACTGTGCAAATTCTGAGCCCATAAACAGAAGTTTTTTGCCCGGGTGTGCCATCATAAAAGCATAGAAGGCACGCAGACCGTCAAACTTCATCGAATAGTCACCCGGCATCTTGTTTATCATAGAACACTTACCGTGAACAACCTCATCGTGCGACATGGGCAAAATAAAATTTTCCGAAAAAGCATAAAAAAACGAGAATGTTAAAGAGTCATGATGGTATTTGCGGTTAATCGGGTCAAGTGACATGTATCTCAACATATCATTCATCCAACCCATATTCCATTTAAAGTTAAAACCCAAACCGCCCGAAAATACGGGCTTTGTAACCATCGGCCAAGCCGTAGACTCTTCGGCAATAATCATGGTACCCGGGTGCTTTTCAAACACGGCGTTATTAAGAGTATGAAAAAACTCAATAGCCTCTAAATTTTCATGACCGCCGTATTTATTGGGTATCCATTCACCGTCACGACGGTTGTAATCCAGGTACAACATTGATGCAACCGCATCAACTCTTATTCCATCAATGTGATACTTATCATGCCAAAACATTGCGTTTGAAACAAGAAAACTTATTACCTCACCCCTGCCGTAATCAAATACGCAGGTGCCCCATTCTTTATGCTCACCCTTTTTCGGGTCGGGATATTCATAACACGGACCGCCGTCAAAGTGGTACAACCCAAACTCGTCCTTCGGAAAGTGAGCAGGTACCCAGTCTAAAATCACACCGATACCTGCTTCGTGCATAATATCAACAAATTCCATAAAATCTTTAGGTGTACCGTAACGAGATGTAGGGGCAAAGTATCCTGTCACCTGATACCCCCAAGAACCGTCAAACGGGTGCTCCATCACCGGCAAGAGTTCAACATGTGTGTAACCCATTTCTTTGACATACTCTGCAAGTTCTCTGCCAAAATCTTTATAATTAAAGCAGTTGCCGTCAGCATAACGTTTCCATGATCCGGCATGAACTTCATATATATTTACGGCATTTGCGTAAACATCACCGTTTCTTCGATTATTAACCCATTTTTCATCGTGCCACTCGAAACCTTCAATATCATAGGTCTTCGATGCGTTATTAGGTGCCGTTTCGAAATGATATGCATAAGGGTCACTTTTAAGGCGACGAATACCGTCCTTAGATTTTATACTGTATTTATAAGCAGAATATTCCGGAATTTCATCAATTATTGCTTCAAAAATTCCTCCGCCTATATGGAACATATGATAACAGTTTTCGTCCCAATCGCAAAAATCACCGACAACACTTATTTCTTCGACATTTGGTGCCCATACTCTAAAAACAGTTTTGCCGTTTTCGTTATGTGAGCCTAAAAACCTATAAGCATCGGTACATTTACCCAAACTGAAGTTATTTATATCCATAAAAAGACCCCTTTTTTCATTCCTATTATAATTTTACCACAAATTGTAAATTTTTCAACTGTTTTTTTAGTATATTTCCATTTATGTCGTAATTATTTTTTGTAAAATTTTGTATATATTGCACAAATAACTACCGAATTTTCAAAATTCAAAAATTTTTTGATGATTTATCTACAAAAATCGATGTTTTCGGCAAATTAAAAAAATATACAAAAATTATGTATAATAATAAAACCGAGGGATATACCCTCGGCGAAAATGTTTTATACATACTATTCTTCTGACGAACCGCAACCGCAGTCACCGTCGGCATCACAAGGACGGGGTGGAAAAAAATCATCGGTAGGAAACTTAATCTTACGGAACACTTCACAAGGACTGTCGGTCGAATCATTACACTGTTTTTCAGGAATACAAAAATCGTAAACGGGTACTAACATCTGAACATTGCGAATAAGTTGTACAATAGTAAATAAACCTAATGTTACATAAACACTTTGGTCATCGGTGCCGCTTTGTGTATCAATAGCACCGCCTATGCAAGCAGTAACACTTGACGGGATATAACCCGGTAAATCACATCTGCATTTACCACTGCAAAGTTTTGCCGAAAGTGCCACAGGGTCGACCGCCTGAACAACACATTTAGGACTGTTGCCGCCGCTTATGGAACGTCTACCGCAATTATCATCGGCAACGTATTCATTTGTAAATGTTTTCACACTGCCCTCACTGCCGTAAAGAATAGCCTTTTTATTATAAAAAGCCACACCGTGTACCGTTGCAGGACATGTATGAGGTGCAGTGTAGACATCAATATCTACAAGGAAAAAGAATGTAAGGTCTAATGAATAAAATCCGCGGTTAAACGTTACAGGCTCAACCTCTATAGCCACATCAAGTACTTCGGCACAACGAATTTTAACGCTCACGGCACTATTAATAAGTTGTTGGTCTTGAGGTGAAAAATAACACCTCATATCGGTTACGCAATCGCGGTCGCAGCACGAATCGTATACCCTGCCGGCATCTATACACACTGCCTCTTTAAAATCACAAGAACCGGTAGGACAATTTTGTTTAATATCTGCCATAAATAATCCTCCTAATATAAATTTTCAGTCGGGCGGAAAAATATGTTCGATTAGTATGCCTGACTTTCCTTATATAATATTCCAATTGGCAATTTTTGTTACATAACTTAATATATATTATTTGACAAATAACAATAATTGTTATAAAATAAATTAGTTAAAGATAGGTGGTATTTATATGTGGGAAACCGTATTGGAAATAATAAAAACAGTAATTTACGGTATTATTGAAGGTATAACCGAATGGTTGCCTGTCAGCAGTACCGGTCACCTCATTTTATTTGAAAAACTGTTTTGGCAAAACACAGATGTGAATTTCATGGAAATGTTCCGTGTTGTAATACAATTAGGAGCCATACTTGCCGTTATTGTTGCATTTTTCGGTAAACTCAACCCGTTTTCTAGCAAAAAGGATTTAACCGCTAAAAAAAATACATGGGAAATGTGGATTAAGGTCATAATTGCCTGCTTACCTGCGGCTATTGTCGGATTACCGTTTGACAATATATTAGACAGTATTTTCTACAATTTCCCTACCGTTGCCGCCATGTTGATTATATACGGTATTGTATTCTTAATTATAGAATCTGTACCTCGCAAAGAGCCGAAAATTAACAGTATTTCCGATATGTCATATGTAACTGCACTGATTATCGGTGCAGTACAGTTATTGGCACTTATCCCCGGTACTTCCCGCTCGGGTGTTACAATCATCGGTGCAATGCTGCTTGGTTGTTCAAGAACCGTTGCGGCAGAGTTTTCCTTCTTCTTGGCAATACCCGTAATGTTCGGTGCAAGTTTACTTAAAGGTGTAAAATACGGACTTGACGTTTTAGGCGGCGAAACCACTATAGGTGCAACCGAAATTGCCGTTCTTTTAGTCGGTATGGCTGTCGCTTTTGCGGTTTCTTTGGGTGCCATAAAATTCCTCATGGACTATGTAAAAAAACGCAACTTCAAACCTTTTGGATACTACCGTATAATTATCGGTATAATACTTTTGATATACTTCTTTGTTTTTATGTAAGGAGATTTTAAATGCTTATCTGTGTTGATATAGGTAATACAAATTTAACAATAGGCGTATATGACGATGATATACTTAAGGTCACAGCAAGACTGAACACCGACACAAGGCGTACTGCCGACCAATATGCTATTGAAATCAGCGATGTTTTGCATATATACGGTATTAAAAACGAATGTATAACCGATGCTGCCATATGTTCTGTTGTACCTACAGTAGGCAACGCCGTCGAAAAGGCTATAGAAAAACTTTTCGGCATTAAGCCGATGTCACTTTGCCCCGGTGTTAAAACCGGTCTTAATATAAAAATCGACAATCCTGCACAACTCGGTGCAGACCTTGCCGCCGGTGCAGTCGGAGCGTTGACTAAATACCCTACACCAACAATAATTATTGACCTCGGCACTGCTACTACAATCAGTGTTTTAGGCAAAGACGGTGAATTTTTAGGCGGTTCTATTGCGGCGGGAATAAAACTCACTCTAGACGCTTTAACATCAAAAACCGCACAACTTCCGCTTGTAAACATTGAAGCACCTCGTCATGTTATTGGTACAAATACCGCCGATTGTATGAAATCCGGTCTTGTTATCGGTGCGGCGTCAATGATTGACGGTATAATTAAACGCATGGAAAAAGAATTAGGTCTTAAAGCAACCGTTGTTGCAACAGGCGGTCTGGCACCTGAAGTTATAGGTTTTTGTGAACATGAAATTTTGCTCGATGACAATCTTCTTTTAGACGGACTTAAAATAATATACGAAAAAAACAAATAATTTGTTCTAAATTCGGTAAACCGAATTACCGTTTGGAATTCAGGCATTATTTACCGATTTAAGATAATTTTTTATGCGTTGTATCGTGTCTAACGAACAACAGCAGGAGGAAAAAATGAAAAAGAAAAAATTATTCAAACTGACACTGTTAGCACTATTTGCTGCACTTCTCATGGTGATGAACTTCACACCTATAGGATACATTCCAACCGGTGCGTTCAACATCACGCTTATTTTCTTACCGGTAATATTCGGTGCAATCACGTTAGGCCCTTCTTGCGGTGCGATTTTAGGCGGACTATTCGGTTTAACCAGTTTCTTACAAGCATTCGGTATCGGCGGTATGATTGACCCAATGGCAGGTCCTTTATTTAATGACAATCCTTTAGGATACACTGTTGTATGCTTATTACCGCGTATAATTATGGGTTTTGTGGTAGGTTGGATATTTAAAAGTCTACAGAAAATCGACAAAACAAAAATCATCAGTCACGCCGTTGCAAGTATCAGTGCAGTTGTGATTAACACTTCTCTATTCTTAACAAGTTACTATTTAGTTTACCGCAACACAATACTTGCAGGAACAACGGTAAAGGTAATATTGCTGAGTGCCATTAGTTTAAATTCTTTGTGCGAATTACTTATAGCACTTATTGTAGGCACTGCTGTAAGTAAAGCAATTACCTTTGTAATGAAAAAATATAAGATGTAAAACAAAAACTCTGTCTGTATAAATAGGCAGAGTTTTATTTTAATGATAATAAATATAACTAATAATATTAAGCGTGATATGCGAATCAACCCCGTATAAAGGATATATTTACTTATTTTATTAACTAAAAAGTGCTATAAATACATAAAAAACAGAATATAATGATGTGAACGACTAATAAATTAAAATACTTTTATTATTTTAGCGAATTTTATTAGTTTTTATTTTTAAAACATTGACTTTTAACCTTTAAGTGGTATAATTTTTAAGGTAAACTGCAATGGGGAAAATTATACCTCTAAAGCAGTATTTTTTGTTGTAAAGATAACATAGTGTAAGGAGAAAACATATGAGAATTACTGATATATTCGGCAGTAATGTATTTAGCGAATCTGTAATGAAAGAAAAACTTCCCAAAGAAATTTACAGAGCGTTAAAGAAAACCATTCATGACGGAAAGCCTTTGGATATTTCGGTTGCAAACACTATAGCAAATGCTATGAGAGATTGGGCTATTGAAAAAGGTGCAACCCACTATACCCATTGGTTCCAACCTATGACCGGTATAACCGCTGAAAAACACGATAGTTTTATAACTCCTACCGATGACGGACATATTATCATGGAATTTTCGGGCAAAGAACTTATCAAGGGTGAGCCTGATGCTTCCTCTTTCCCCTCTGGCGGACTTAGAGATACCTGTGAAGCAAGAGGATATACTGCTTGGGACCCGACATCATGTGCATTTGTTAAGGATAACACACTTTGTATTCCTACCGCCTTTTGTTCATTTACAGGTGAGGCTTTAGATAAAAAAACACCTTTACTTCGCTCTATGGAGGCAATCAGTGTTGAAGCTCTTAGAATTCTCCGTTTATTCGGCAACACATCAGCAAAACGTGTAGTAACCACCGTTGGTGCCGAACAGGAATATTTCCTTATAGATAAAGAATATTACGACCAAAGAAAAGATTTAATTTATTGCGGCCGCACTCTTTTCGGTGCCCCTGCACCAAAAGGTCAAGATTTAGGCGACCATTACTTCGGTGCATTAAAACCGAGAGTTGCCGCTTACATGAAAGAACTTGACGAGGAACTTTGGAAACTCGGTGTTCTTTCCAAGACCGAACACAATGAGGCCGCACCCGCACAGCATGAATTGGCACCTATATTCACAACAACAAATATTGCAACCGACCACAACCAACTTACCATGGAAATTATGAAAAAGGTTGCCAAAAGACATGACCTTGTTTGTTTATTGCACGAAAAACCTTTTGAAGGTGTTAACGGAAGCGGTAAGCACAATAACTGGTCGCTGTCTACCGATAACGGCACTAATCTGCTTGACCCCGGAAAAACTCCTTCTGAGAACGCTCAATTTTTGCTTTTCCTTGCCGCCGTTATTAAAGCGGTTGACAACTATCAAGCACTCATGCGAGTTTCGGTTGCTTCTGCCGCAAATGACCACCGCTTAGGTGCTCACGAAGCACCTCCTGCAATTGTTTCAATTTTCTTAGGTGACGAATTACAGGAAATTTTAGAAGCGATTGAGTCGGGTGTTTCACATAAAGATGCTGCTGCAACAAAAATGCAACTCGGCGTTGATGTACTTCCCGCTTTCCCAAAAGACAACACCGACCGCAACCGTACATCACCCTTTGCGTTTACAGGCAATAAGTTTGAATTCAGAATGTTAGGCTCAACCGCCTCGGTTGCCGACCCTAATATTGTACTTAACACCATTGTTGCTGAAGAACTGTCAAACTTCGCCGACCAACTTGAAAAGTCCGATGACCTTAACGCCGCTGTTAATGAGATTGTTAAACGCACCATTAAAGACCATAAACGTATTATTTTCAACGGTAACGGTTATTCAGATGAATGGAAGGCTGAGGCCGAGAAACGCGGTCTATTAAACCTTGTCACAACTATAGATGCCCTGCCCGAAATGATTAAGCAAAAAAATATTGATGTTTTTGTAAAACATAAGGTTTATACTGAAGCCGAAATCAAGTCAAGATATGAAATTCAACTTGAAAACTATTCAAAAACGCTCAATATTGAAGCACTAACTGCCATTGATATGGTCAGAAAGGATTACATACCTGCCATTACCGCCTACACTGCAACACTTGCAGATACTATCCTTTCTAAAAAAGCAGTCAGCAAGGATATACCATGTGACCCTGAAGAGTATACTCTGAAAAAATTATCAGAACTTAACAAGACTGTATTCCAAAAGGTCGCAGAACTTGAAGCAGCAGACCAAAAGGCAAGTAAACTACTGGGCAAAGAACAAGCCGATGTATTCAATTTAGAGGTTATTCCTACCATGGAAGAACTTCGTGCCGCTGTTGATGAGGCAGAAAAAATTACCTCAGATGCCTACTGGCCAGTTCCCTCTTACGGTGATTTGATTTTCAGAATTTAATAAAAGCATAAAAAATCCCCGAGTTATACTCGGGGATTTTATTTGTAAATTAAATTATTCAGCCTTTGCAGTTGCCATTGCAGGGAAGCCCATATCAATGGTACCATATGCTGCTTGATACTCTTCATCAGACATTTGGAAAACTTTGATTGCAAGAATAATTCCCATAATTCCGAAAATTGTACCACAGAGACCACAAGTAACAAGAGAAAGAACGATTCTTATAATACCGGTCTTAGTATCTCCTTGTAAGAAGCAGTTAACTCCGTAAGCATGAAATAAAAGAGTGAGAATAGCAAACACCATTTTGTCCATAGGTTTATTCATATGTAATACCTCCTTAATAGATTTTGTAATTAAAATATACCTTATTTTGACATAAATGTCAATAGTTATACAACATTTAGTCGAAAAATTTTAAGTACATGTTAATTAACAGCAAATTCATGGGGTAAATATGTTACCTCATTTGCTTTAACACTAATTTCTTGGATAACAAATTCATGTTTTTTGAGTCTATCCGATGCAGCCATTGTATTAAATTCGGCATCGGTAAAATAGTCTTTCAAAAGCGATGATTTAAGCATTGCTGCTACATCAATACCGTCATAACTCTTATAATCGGTATAATCCCAACTTGAAACAATAAGTGCTACGTAATCACCTTCGGGAACATCAGTGATTTTAAAGTCACAATTATCATTTGTTTTTGCAACATAGTAACCGTCATATTTTGCAAAATAATATCCTTCGTCATTCTTTTCGCCGAAATTAAACTCAACAGCACCTTTCATATCTGTACCGGCTGCGAGATTTTTAGAAATAACTACGATAACCGCATTATTATCAGATATCGCTTGCGGTCTATCGGTAGGCTTATTGCAAATACCTTTGCCGGTTTCTTCGCTATAGCCTTGAACTGCACCAAAGCCAATAACAGAAACTTTACAGGTGACCTTAACAGAACCGTCTTCAGATGCGGCAGTAACAGTGGTTTCACCGCCTTTATGACCGCTCAATTCACCTTTTTTAGAAATACTTGCAACAGAAGTATCAGAAACCGAATAAACTACCTTTGCACCTTTAGGCTCAACGGTAAGATTATCGGAAATCATATAGTAATCTCCTAATTTAACAGTATAACTTTCCGCATCAAACTTAAGTGATGTAGGTGCAACATTATCACCCGACACAGAACTATTATCAGCATCACCAGAGCCACCGCATGCTGCAAAAGCAAACAACATAATAAATGCTAAACCTAATGCTAAAATCTTTTTCATAAATGTTCTCCTTTGTGATTTATCTTTTAAATGGTAACATAAACTGCCGTTAATGTCAATATTTATCGGTTGATTTAATCAATATTAGTTATTTAATATTTCTGTTAAACCGCTTACTAAATCAGTCGTATTTGAATATAAAAAATCCCTGAGAAACTCAGGGATTTTATTTTAAACTCTAAAAACTAATTATATAATATTAGTCTATTGCAAATTCATGGGGTACATATGTTACTTCATTGGCTTTAACAGTTATTTCTTTTACAACAAATTCATGTTTGCTGAGTCTTTCGGATGCAGCCATAGTAGCAAGTTCAGCATCAGTGAAATAATTTTTCAAAAGCGAAGATTTAAGATTTCCTTCAACATCAATACCATCATAATTTTTAAGAGATGTATAATCCCAACCGGAGGCGATAAGTACTACATAATCCCCTTCAGGAATATCATCAATTTTGAAATTACAATTATCATTAGTTTTTGCAACATAGTAACCGTCATATTTGGCATAGTAATATCCATCTTCGTTTTTTTCACCATAATTAAACTCGACGGCACCCTTCATATCTGTACCCGCTGCAAGATTTTTAGGAATAATTATAATAGCAGCATTATTGTCAGAAGCAGTTTGAGGAGTACCGGTACGCTTATTACATATACCCTTTCCATCATTAGTTTCTTCATTGTAAGCCTGAACTGTACCTACGCCAACAACAGAAACATTGCAGGTTGCCTTAACAGAACCGTCTTCAGAAGCAACAGTTAGAATTACATCACCACTTTTAAGGCCGTTAACTTCACCTTTCTTAGAAACACTTGCAACAGAAGTATCAGAAACCGAATAAACTACCTTTGCACCTTTGGGCTCAACGGTAAGATTATCGGAAATCATATAGTAATCTCCTAATTTAACAGTATAACTTTCCGCATCAAACTTAAGCGATGTAGGTGCAACATTATCACCCGACACAGAACTATTATCAGCATCACCAGAGCCACCGCATGCTGCAAAAGCAAATAACATAATAAATGCTAAACCTAATGCTAAAATCTTTTTCATAAATATTCTCCTTTATAAATACTTTACTAATGGTAACATAAATTACCGTTAAAGTCAACATTTTATCTGGCAATATCAAAAAAACAAGCAGGCGTTTTTTACGCCTGCTTTAATTTAAAACAATCCGCTTAATTTACCTGTATCATCAACATCAATTCTTTCAGCGGCAGGAACTTTAGGTAATCCCGGCATGGTCATAATATCACCGGTTAACACTACAACAAATCCTGCACCTGCCGAAACCTTAACATTTTTAACGGTAACTTCAAAGCCTTCGGGGGCACCGAGTTTAGTTTGGTCATCAGAGAAAGAATACTGCGTTTTAGCAATACATATAGGACATTTATCAAAACCTAAAGCTTCTAATGCAGCAATCTGCTTTTTAGCAGTCGGTAAAATATTAACTCCTTTACCGCCGTATACCTTTTTGACAACCGCCTCAATTTTGCTTGCAATATCACCGTCTAAAGAGTAAGAATAGGTAAAGTCACCCTTTTCTTCTTCGCAAAGACGTACAACCTCTTTTGCTAATTCTTCTCCGCCTTTACCGCCCTCTGCCCAAACATTTGAAAGTACAACGTTTACACCGAGTTCTTTACACTTATTTATAATAAGTTCAATTTCGGCGTCTGTGTCGGTCGGGAATCTGTTAACGGCAACTACCGACGGCAATTTATAAACATTTTTAATATTGGAAACATGACGAAGAAGGTTAGGAATACCTTTTTCAAGTGCTTCCAAATTTTCAGTGCCAAGTTCGGTTTTTGCAAGTCCGCCATGCATTTTAAGTGCTCTTACAGTAGCGACAACTACAACGGCAGATGGAGTAAGCCCTGCCATACGGCACTTAATATCAAGGAATTTCTCAGCACCGAGGTCGGCACCGAAACCTGCTTCGGTAATGGCATAATCGCCGAGTTTCATTGCCATTTTTGTTGCCATAACCGAGTTACAACCGTGAGCAATATTAGCAAAAGGACCGCCGTGAACAAACGCAGGAGTACCTTCTAATGTCTGAACAAGGTTAGGCTTGATCGCATCTTTAAGCAAAGCCGCCATAGCACCGACAGCCTTTAAATCTCCTGCGGTTACGGGCTTTTCATCATATGTGTAGCCTACAATGATTTTAGAAAGACGTTCTTTAAGGTCTGAAATAGATGAAGACAGGCAGAAAACCGCCATAATTTCGGAAGCAACGGTTATATCATAACCGTCCTCACGCGGCACGCCGTTTACCCTGCCGCCAAGACCATCTGTAACACACCTTAACTGACGGTCATTCATATCAACGCAACGTTTCCAAGTAATTCTTCTCGGGTCAATATTTAAAGCGTTGCCCTGATAAATGTGGTTATCAAGCATTGCGGCAAGAAGGTTATTAGCGGCACCTATGGCGTGAAAGTCGCCTGTAAAGTGCAGGTTAATATCTTCCATAGGTACAACCTGTGCGTAACCGCCGCCTGCGGCACCGCCCTTAATACCAAAGACCGGTCCTAAAGACGGCTCACGAAGTGCGACAACAACGTTTTTACCTATTCTTCTCATGCCGTCAGCAAGACCTATAGTTGTAGTCGTTTTACCTTCACCTGCAGGTGTAGGTGTAATTGCGGTTACAAGAATAAGTTTACCGTCTGATAATTTACATTCGTCAAGTAGATTATAGTCAACCTTTGCTTTATACTTACCGTACTGTTCAAGGTACTTATCATCTACCCCTGCACCCTTTGCAATTTCGGTTATGGGTTGCATTTTGACCGACTGAGCAATTTCAATATCAGTTTTCATACAGTGACTACCCCTTATTTAAAATATTTAACCGCCGAGGCAAACATACCGATATCAAAGTTACCATCAACGTTTTTATAAAGACCTGCACCGATTCTTTCGGAATGACCCATTTTACCGAAAACTCTGCCGTCAGGTGAAGTGATACCCTCAATGGCAAATGCGGAATTGTTGGGATTAAAACGAATATCCGAAGTTACATCGCCGTTCAAATCAACATACTGAGTTGCAATCTGACCGTTTTCTGCTAATTTCATAATAAGGTCAGTGCTGCTTAAAAATCTGCCTTCGCCATGCGAAATGGGAACTGTATAAATATCCCCTACTTTTGTTGCCGACAGCCAAGGAGATTTATTGGAAGAAATCCTTGTTCTTACAAGCCTTGACTGGTGTCTGCCGATAGTATTATAGGTAAGTGTCGGGCAGTTTTCATCAGTATCAATAATTTTACCGTAAGGAACCAAACCTAACTTAATAAGTGCCTGGAAGCCGTTACAAATACCTGCCATAAGTCCGTCACGTTTGTCAAGAAGTTCTGCAACAGCAATTTTAACTTCCTCGTTACGGAAGAAAGCAGTAATAAATTTACCCGAACCGTCAGGCTCGTCACCGCCCGAGAATCCACCGGGCAAGAAGACGATTTGCGACTCGTTTATAGCATTTGACACCTTTTCTACCGAACGTGCAATTCCGTCGGCGGTAAGATTATTTATAACGATAATATTAGGCTTGGCACCTGCGTCGGCAAATACTTTAGCACTGTCATATTCGCAATTAGTACCCGGGAATACAGGTATAACAACCTTAGGTTTAGCACATTTAACGGCGGGTGCAGGGTAAGATTCAGCCTCATAACTAAACTTCTTCAACTCATCGGTTTTCTGCTCTATATTGCAGGAATATACAGGCTCTAATTTATTTTCGTAGATATCCTGCAACTCTTTAAGTTCGACAGAAATTTCACCCATGGTGATTTTACCGTCATCGGTAACAGTACCGACAACCGTTTCGTTCTCTTTAACTTTGTTAACTTCAAGCAAGAATGAGCAATAGTCATAACCGAAAATACTTAAATCCATACCGTCGCTGAACTTAAAGCCAAGCGAATTGCCAAGACACATTTTAAGCACTGCTTCGGCAATACCACCCATGGTCGGTGTATAGCAGGCAACCGCTCTGCCCGAACGGAGAATTTCAGTAACGGTATCAAAGGTTTTAAGCAGTGACTTTGTTTTAGGAATACCGTTTTCATCAAACTCTGTCGAAACTTTTATGAGAGTATTGCCTACCTTTTTGAATTCGGGTGAAACAATGTTCTTAATCTTATCGGTAGTAACGGCAAAGGAAACCAAGGTAGGCGGAACGTCAAGTTTTTCAAAACTTCCGCTCATTGAGTCTTTACCGCCAATAGATGCAACACCGAGTTCTTTTTGTGCCATAAAAGCACCGAGGAGTGCCGCCATAGGTTTGCCCCAACGCTTACCGTCTTGCATGGGCTTTTCAAAATATTCTTGGAAAGTAAGATAAACATCTTCAAAAGATGCACCTGTAGCAATAAGTTTACAAATTGACTCAGTTACAGCCAAATAAGCACCATGGTAAGGACTTTTTTCGGTTATAAAGGGATTATATCCCCAAGCCATTACCGAGCAATCGTCGGTATGCTTTTTCTCAACCGAAATTTTATTAACCATAGCCTGAATAGGTGTAAGTTGATGTTTACCGCCAAACGGCATAAGAACAGTACCTGCACCGATTGTAGAGTCAAATCGCTCGGAAAGGCCGCGTTTTGAACAGATATTAAGGTCGCCGGCAAGGTCTTTAATACCGCTTTCAAAATCTTTAGGTAGTTCCTTTTTAACTACTGTAGCGGCAGCAGGTGTAATGTCGATATGCTTTTCCGCACCGTTTGAATTAAGGAATTCACGCGATAAATCAACAATATACTTGCCGTTCCAATTCATTTTAAGTCTTGGCTCGGCAGTAACCTCGGCAACAACGGTTGCTTCAAGGTTTTCGGACTCGGCAATTTCAGTAAACCGCTTAACATCTTTAGCCTCAACAACAACAGCCATTCTTTCTTGCGACTCGGAAATGGCAATTTCAGTGCCGTCAAGTCCTTCGTATTTTTTAGGTACTGCATTAAGGTCAATTTTAAGACCGTCGGCAAGTTCGCCGATAGCAACCGAAACACCGCCTGCACCAAAGTCATTACAACGCTTTATAAGGCGTGAGGCTTCGGCATTACGGAATAATCTTTGCAACTTTCTTTCTTCGGGGGCATTACCTTTTTGTACTTCAGAACCGCAGGTTTCAATAGAACTTAATGTGTGCGATTTTGAAGAACCTGTAGCACCGCCGCAACCGTCACGACCTGTTCTTCCGCCAAGCAATATAACGATATCACCGGGTGCAGGAACTTCGCGGCGTACATTCTTAGCCGGTGCAGCCGCAATAACTGCACCTATTTCAAGGCGTTTTGCGGCATAGCCGTCATGATAAATCTCGTCAACCTGACCGGTAGCAAGACCGATTTGGTTACCGTATGAAGAATAACCTGCAGCGGCAGTTGTTACCAACTTTTTCTGCGGTAACTTACCGGGCAAGGTTTTATTTACGGGTTTTAAGGGGTCAGCCGCACCTGTAACTCGCATTGCGGCATATACATAAGACCTACCCGATAACGGGTCGCGGATAGCACCGCCGATACATGTAGCGGCACCGCCGAACGGCTCAATTTCGGTCGGGTGGTTGTGAGTTTCATTCTTAAAGAGCAACAGCCAATCTTCACTGCCGTCTTCGGTATCAACCTTGATTTTTACAGTGCAGGCGTTAATCTCTTCCGACTCATCAAGTTTAGGCAACTTGCCTTGACTTTTAAGCAATCTTGTACCGATTGTTGCAATATCCATAAGGTTAATCGGTTTAGTTCTGCCCAAAGATTTTCTTGCATTTATATACTCGTCATAAGCCTTTTGTAAAAGTTCATCCTCAAACTTAACGCTGTCAATAGTGGTAAGGAATGTAGTGTGACGGCAGTGGTCTGACCAATATGTATCAATCATGCGAATTTCGGTCAAGGTCGGATCACGTTGCTCGGTACGAAAATAATCGCGGCAAAAACGCAGGTCATCGGTATCCATAGCAAGACCTAAATTTGCAACCATTTTTTCAAGGTCTTCCTCTTCCATTTTGAGAAATCCGTCTACGGTGCTGACCGAAGTAGGAATTTCATGTTTGATTTTAAGGGTTTCGTATGTGCCCATACCTGCCTCGCGGCTTTCTACGGGGTTAATGACATACTTCTTAATTTTTTCCAAATCTTCTGCAGTAAGTTCGCCCTTTAACATATAAACTTTGGCAGTTCTGACATCAGGACGGTCGCCGCAGGAAATAAGTCTTATACACTGAGAAGCACTGTCAGCTCTTTGGTCAAACTGACCGGGCAAAAACTCAACCGCAAAACAGGTATATCCCGAAACATCGAGAGTATCAGTAACAACATCAAGTTGCGGCTCGGAAAATACGGTGCCAACAGTATAGTCGAACAATTCTTTATCAATGTTTTCAACATCATAACGGTTAATAATGCGAAGTTCTTGTAATGCCTTTACGCCAAGGAAAGAACGAATATCATTTTTAAGTGCTCTTGCCTCATTGTCAAGACCTTTACGCTTTTCAACAAAAATTCTAAAAACCATTTCAAACTTCCTTTCACCTTAAAGCGGCTAATGCCCTTTGACCTATGTCTTTACGGCAGTAAGCATTTTGGAATTTAACATCTTCTGCCGCCTCGTAGGCGTTCTTTACGGCGACTTCAAGTGTTTCACCTATAGCGGTAACACCCAAAACTCTGCCGCCAGCGGTAAGTAATTTACCGTCTTCTGATTTTGCACCTGCAACATAAACATCAGCATTATGTTTTAAAACGTCGGGTTTTGTTATTTCAAAGCCTGTTTCATATTTAGCAGGATAGCCGTTTGACGCCAAAACTACACAACAGGCGTTATTCTCTGAAAATTCGACATCTATTTCACTAAGACGTTCGTCGGCTACCGCCTGCATAACGGTAAGCAGGTCTGTTTTTAAAAGCGGAAGAACCACTTGTGTTTCGGGGTCACCGAAACGGCAGTTGTATTCAATAACCTTAGGTCCGTTTTCGGTAAGCATAAGTCCAAAATAAAGACAACCCTTAAAAGTACGGTTTTCCAAGTTCATAGCATTTACGGTAGGTAAGAAAATAGTTTCCATACATTCCTTTGCTATATCTTCGGTGTAATACGGGTTAGGTGCAACGGTACCCATACCGCCGGTATTAAGTCCTTTGTCACCGTCTAGTGCCCTCTTATGGTCCATTGAAGAAACCATGGGAACAACCGTTTTACCGTCGGTAAAGGCAAGGACCGATACTTCAGGACCTATTAAAAATTCTTCAATAACAAGACTGTTACCGCTGTCGCCGAAAATTTTATCTTCAATTATAGACCTTACGGCATCCTCTGCCACGGCTAGTGTTTCGGCAATAATAACGCCTTTACCAAGTGCCAAACCATCAGCCTTAATTACAATAGGAAGTTTGGCAGTTTTAAGATATTCCAAAGCCTTATTTTTATCTGTAAAGGTTTCGTACATAGCAGTAGGAATATTATATTTTTTCATAAGGTTTTTGGAAAAAACCTTACTTCCTTCGATAATGGCGGCATCTTTAGTAGGACCGAAACACTTGATACCATTTTCATTTAGTTTATCAACCAAACCCAAAACAAGCGGGTCATCAGGTGCTACAACGGCAAAATCTATGCCCTTTTCCACTGCAAATTCCGTTATCTTATCAAGGTCCTTAGCACCTATAGGAACTAATTTGGCATCCTTTTCCATGCCGCCGTTACCCGGTACTGCATAAAGTTCAGTAATATCGGTATTTTCCTTTAATTTGCGGATAATGGCGTGTTCTCTACCGCCTCCGCCGACTACCATAACTTTCACTATTAAACTCTCCTAAATATTAGTGGTGGAACAATCTCATTTTGGTAAATGCCACTACCATGCCGTATTTATCAGCACAGTCTATAACAACATCATCTCTGATTGAGCCGCCCGGCTCGGCAATATACGAAACGCCGCTCTTTTTGGCTCTTTCAATATTATCGTCAAACGGGAAGAAAGCGTCAGAGCCCAAAGCAACACCCGAAATCTTATCAAGGTATGCTCTCTGTTCATCTTTAGTAAACGGCTCCGGCTTAGTGGTAAAGTATCTTTCCCAAATGCCATCTGCAGTAACATCTTCTTCATTTTGGTTAATATAACCGTCAATAACATTATCGCGATCAGGTCTGCCGAGTTCTGCTTTAAACGGCAGGTTTAAAACCTTATCATGCTGACGCAAGAACCAAGTATCGGCCTTGCCGCCTGCAAGACGTGTGCAGTGAACACGTGACTGCTGACCTGCACCGACACCGATAGCCTGTCCGTCAACGGCGAAACATACCGAGTTAGACTGGGTATATTTAAGGGTAATAAGCGAAATTATAAGGTCCCTTGCGGCACTGTCGGGAAGTTCCTTATTTTTGGTAACTATGTCCGAGAGCAATTCACGGTCTATTTTAAAATTATTTCTGCCCTGTTCAAATGTAATACCGTAAACCTGTTTGTGTTCGATTTCGGCGGGTACATAATCGGGGTCTATTTTAACTATATTATAACTGCCTTTTCTTTTGGATTTAAGAATTTCCAAAGCCTCAGGCTCATATCCGGGTGCAATAACACCATCGGACACTTCACGTTTAATGAGTAAAGCGGTGGTAACATCACAAACATCTGAAAGTGCCACCCAATCGCCGAATGAACACATACGGTCGGTACCTCTTGCCCTTGCGTAAGCACAAGCCAAAGGTGAATCGTCAAGTCCTTCAATATCGTCAACAAAACAGGCTTTTTTTAACCTTTCATTCAAAGGAAGACCGATTGCAGCCGAAGTAGGACTTACGTGTTTAAACGAGGTTACGGCGGGAAGACCCAAAGCGGTTTTAAGTTCCTTTACTAATTGCCATGAGTTAAACGCATCAAGAAAATTGATATAACCCGGTCTGCCGTTAAGAATTTCAATAGGAAGTTCTGTTCCGTCATGCATAAAAATTTTAGAAGGTTTTTGGTTGGGGTTACAACCGTATTTAAGTTCAAACTCTTTCATTTTTAACTCCTTAAACATTCTTGTTTATGATAATTTCGGTAGGCTCACTGCCGTCAAGCGGGATTTGGCGTACAAAAAGCGAAACCTTGTTGTCCCGGTTCAGGTTTTCCCAACAAATATCGGCAAGTTCTTTAGCAGTGTTAGGCATACAAACCTCTTCCGGCTCACCCATAAATGACGGAATTGGATTGCCGTCACATTTATAGGTATGGATAAAATGACCTATACCGTCAAGCGGCATATATTCATAAAAATATCTCTGACAAGCATTAGGATTTCCGTTATTACTTTTTAAGATAGACATTTTATAAACAAAAGTGTTCCTCTTAAAGCAGTAATAGAGAATACCCGAAATACGGGGTGTGAAGTTAGGCTCATCATCTTCAAACTCACGAATGCGAAGGGCGTCTTCAAATCCATGGGCTACTCCCGAGTCACCCTCAACGTAATCGTAAATTGTATCGGTTTGGTCGCCGTTAGTAATAATGTCAACCAAGCCGTTTTTTGCCTTTAAATAGGGATTATAAATAATAAGGTGCGGGTCGGTAAGTTTCGACTCATCAAAAGCCTTAGTACGCATACCTTTTTCATGCATTTCAAATATACGGTTGCGGCTGTTAACACTGCGGCCCATGATAAAATAAGCAATTAAAGCCGATTTTCCGTCGGCAGATTTGCCGATAACAATACCTCTGCCGGGATATGTATTTTCACTAAGTAAAGTCTTTAAATCAAATAAAGCCATTTTACATTTCCTCCACAATTTTTTTGGCTACAATTTCAGCGGCACGGGGCAATAATTTCCACTCTGCCTCTTCCATGACCCTTTTTTGCAAAACTTCGGGTGTATCACCATCTAAAATTTCAACCGCTTTTTGCAGAATTATTTTTCCGCCGTCGGGTATTTCATTTACAAAATGCACAGTAGCACCCGTAACCTTAACACCGTAATTAAGAGCCGCTTCATGCACTTTAAGTCCGTAAAAACCTTTGCCGCAAAATGACGGAATAAGCGACGGATGAACATTTATAATGCGGTCAATATACTTTTTGGTAAAATCGGCACTTAAAATGCTCATAAAGCCTGCAAGAATAATAAAATCAATATTATATTCATTTAAAACATCAATGATTTTACCTTCAAATTCTTCTTGAGTTTTGCATTGCTTTTTCTCTACTACGGCGGTGGGAATGCCCGCTTTTTTTGCCCTTGTTAGAGCAAAAACGCCGTCTTTTGAAGATACAACAACGGCAATTTCACCGCTTTTTATTGTTGAGCCTTCGGCATCAATTAAAGCCTGCAGATTAGTGCCGCCGCCAGATACAAATACGGCTATTTTAGCCTTACTTAACATATAATAACACCCTCGTCGGACGAAACAACTTCGCCGATAATATAAGCGTCTTCGCCGTTCAATTTAAGGATTTCAACCGCTTTTTCGGCATCCTCTTTAGCAACGGTAACACTCATACCAACGCCCATGTTGAATGTATTAAACATATCGCGTTCGGGAATGTTGCCAACTTTAGCAATGTACTCAAAAATAGGAAGAATTTTAAGAGCACTTTTATCAACCTTTACGCTTTTACCGTCGGGTAAAGCTCTCGGAATGTTTTCATAAAAACCGCCGCCTGTAATATGCGACACTGCTTTAACATTAACCTCTTTAAATAATGCAAGCATAGACTTGACATACATTTTAGTAGGAGTAAGCAAGGTTTCGCCGAGCGATTTTCCGCCAAGTTCCGCGACCGGTGCAGTAAGGTCGGCGTTTTCAATGTCAAACACCTTTCTTACAAGCGAAAAACCGTTAGAATGAACACCGGTAGAAGCAAGAGCAATAACAATATCGCCGTCGGCTACGGTATTTTTATCAAGAATTTTTGATTTATCAACCACGCCGGTGCAGTAGCCTGCAAGGTCATAATCTTCTTCGGGCATAAGACCGGGATGTTCTGCGGTTTCTCCGCCGATTAAAGCACAACCTGCCTGAACACATCCTTCGGCAACACCGCCTACGATTTCGGCAATCTTTTCGGGATAGTTTTTACCGCAAGCAATGTAATCAAGGAAAAACAACGGTTTTGCACCGCAGCAGATAATATCATTGGCACACATTGCAACACAGTCAATACCAATAGTATCGTGTTTATCAAGCAACATGGCAAGTTTGATTTTAGTTCCGACACCGTCGGTACCCGAAACCAAAACAGGCTCTTTTATACCGTCAAGATTTAAACCAAAACAACCGCCGAAACCGCCGACATCGTCAAGGCAACCTTCATTTTTGGTGCGGTTAATATGCTTTTTCATAAGTTCTACCGAACGATAGCCGGCAGTAATATCAACGCCTGCCGCTGCGTAACTGTCGGATTTGGAAATGTTACTCATAATTTACTCCTTAAAGTTTATTCTTTACCGTTCCAACAATAGGTACAAAGTTTGCAAGGCTCAATGCCGATTGCTTTAATTATGCCCTCAAGAGATTGGAATTCAAGTGATGCAAAGTTAAAGTTTTCGCAAATCGCTTTGCGTAAATTTTTACCGCGTTCGGTAGCGGCATCACTATACTCTTCAATATGATTAAATCCTTCTTCACCCTCAAGTTCCAAAATGGTGCGACGAGCAATAAGTTCCATCTCGCTTGTCGCTCTTGAGAAGTTTAAGTATTTACAACTGTACATAATAGGCGGACAAGCCGACCGCATATGCACTTCCTTAGCACCGTTTTCATAAAGAAAATCAACCGTTTCTTTAAGTTGGGTGCCGCGGACTATTGAGTCATCAACAAAGAGAAGTTTTTTATCCTTTATAAGGTCATGCACGGGGATAAGTTTCATTTTTGCCACTTTGCGTCTTTCCGACTGTTTAGGCGAAATAAAACTGCGTGACCATGTAGGTGTATATTTGATAAATGCACGAGCAAAAGGAATTCTACTGCCGTTTGCATAACCTATAGCATGAGGTGTGCCCGAATCTGGAACACCGCCGATATAATCAATATCATGCAAATTACCGCTTTTCTTGTCGTTTTCGGCCATTATAGAACCGTTACGGCAACGCATCATTTCAACACTTACGCCCTCATAACTTGCAGTAGGATAGCCGTAATAACTCCAAAGAAACGAGCATATTTTCATTTCCTTGCCGGCGGGCTCCAAAACGGTCATATCGGTCGGTGATAATTCAACAATTTCGCCCGGTCCCAATTCCCTTTCGTCATCAAACCCTAGTTTATGATAGGCAAAAGCCTCGAAAGAAACGGCGTAACCGCTTTCGTTTTTACCGATTACAACGGGCAATCTTCCCAAACGGTCACGTGCGGCAATAATATTGCCGTTGTCCTTTAAAATTAAAATTGAAGCAGTGCCGTCAATAACACTTTGTGCAAACTTAATACCCTCGGCGAAGTTTGACTTTTGGTCAATCAAAGCCGCAAGCAGTTCGGTTGAATTTACTTTACCGCCTGTCATGGCATCAAAATGTCCGCCGACCGAGGAAAAATAATCGGAAATAAGTTGTTCTTGATTGTTTATGATACCGATAGTGCAAATTGCATAGGTACCGAGTCCCGAACGGATAAGCATAGGCTGAGGAAAAGTATCACTGATACAGCCTATAGCCGATGTTCCATGCATTTCCTCTAAGTCATGTTCAAATTTAGTTCTAAACGGCGAATTTTCAATATTGTGTATTTTTCTTTGCAGACCGATTTCCTTATCGTAAGCGGCAAGTCCGCCGCGTTTGGTGCCTAGGTGTGAGTGATAATCAACACCAAAAAAAACGTCGGTCAAACAATCGCTGTTTGAAACTATTCCAAAAAATCCACCCATGGATATAAACGTCCTTTTTAAATAATAATTTTATGCAAAGAAAAGTTTTGACAAGGTCATTGGGTCAATATACTCACCGTCTTTATAAACACGCATATTGCCCGATGCAATTTCGTCAATAAGCATAACATTACCGTCTGCATCATAACCAAACTCAAACTTAATGTCATAAAGTACAAGACCTTTTTCCTTGAGGTCATCAGCAACGATAGCGGTGATTTTTTGAGTCATATCTTTAATATCATCATACTGCTTAGCAGTCATAACACCAAGGTCAATAAGACCGTCTTTAGTTACGAGCGGGTCGCCCTTTTCGTCATTTTTAAATGTAGTTTCTACATATGCGGGAAGGTCAGCACCTTCTTCAATATAATCACTGTAACGGCGTAAGAAACTTCCTACTGCTTTATAACGGCAAATAACTTCAAGACCTTTACCGAAAGGCTTTGCAGGAAGAACTTCCATGGTGGTTTTTTCAAGGTCAGCACTTACATAGTGAGTTTTAATGCCCGCGGCATTAACCTTTTCAAAGAAGTAAATTGACATACGAAGGTTAACATCGCCAACGCCGTCAATAGTAAGACCTACACTGTTTTCACCGGGGTCAAAAACACCGTCTTTACCGGTGCAATCGTCTTTAAATAACAGTTCATAGTTACCGGTAGGAAGTGCATAAACATTTTTTGTTTTTCCTGTGTAAATTAATTTCTTTTCCATTTTAAATGTCCCCTTTAAAATAATTATTTATTAAACTTATCTTCTATAGCCTTGTTTTTTGAAAGTACGGTTTCGGTAGCCTCTTTGCGGGCGTTATTAAGTTTTTCGGCAAGGACTTCGTCAGAAACCGACAGCATTTCAATACAAAGCAAGGCGGCATTGACAGCACCGTCAATAGCAACAGTTGCAACGGGTATACCCGAAGGCATCTGAACAGTTGACAGTAACGCATCAACACCGTCTAAATTACTTGATTTTACAGGGATTCCCACAACAGGTAAGGTTGTCCGTGCTGCAAGAGCACCCGCAAGATGTGCCGCTTTACCTGCTGCGGCAATAATGGCACCAAAACCATTTTGACGGGCATTCATGGCAAAATCTGCAGCCTCGTCAGGTGTTCTGTGTGCTGAAAAAACGTGAACCTCATAAGGAACACCGTAAGTGTCAAGAGTATTGATTGCTTTTTCTACTACGGGAAGGTCACTGTCACTACCCATAATAATACCTATTTTTTTCATTATAATACCTCCTAAAAAGTAAAAAAGGACAGAACTCTTCCGCAAAATGAAGGTCTGCCCAGACGGTCGGCACATATGATTTCACGTTCCACATGTGTTTTATCACATCAGTTCCGTCAGTTGCGTGAAATAACAAAGATAGTATATCAAAAGTTATCCACTTTGTCAACAATTTAGAGGTACAAAGATGTGCCGATTTTCGATATTTTTTTGTAAATTTTTCACTTATAATTTCTTATGTTTTACTTTCGGTATTTTTAAGTTTCAAAATATACACAGCATAAACAACCGATATAATAACTGTGACAATCGGCGTAACGAAGGTCAATACACTGTTTTCAACTGCAAAAACCGAAGTAGCATTGACAAAAATATGTGTTATAATACAAGGAATTATTGATTTTGACCTGTAGAATATGCACACAAATAAAAATCCTACTGCCGTAGCGTAAAAAATCTGCAACAAAGTAGGCACCAAATCGGCACCGTTAAATAGATTTACAATATGACCTACACCAAATGTCAGTGCGTTGACGGTTATGGCAATCTTAAGATTGCCCTTTTCCATCATTTTAAAAAGAAAACCTCGGAATATAATCTCCTCAATAAAACCAATATTTATCATGGTAAGTATATAATAAAATATTTCCAAATTAGTGTTATTTACCGCTATTCCGCCCCACAAATTCACTGTCGCAATAGGTATGAGCGGTATAAAAAAGAGATAGCGTTTATCGTTCCCCGCCCTTTTTAAACCGTAATATTTTACACGTTTCAAAGCGATTGAAAGTAAAATCAAAAGCACAGAAAATAAGGTGTTTATAACTACCGACTCTAAACTTTCTACCCCGAAATTTTGCAAAGAAAACGAGTTTATCATAACATATAAAACTATAAGCAATATGCAACATAGAGTTTCGTACTTTTCAAAAAACCTTTGCATTCGTATCACACCTTTTATAATCTAAAAAACATTATTTCATTAAATCCTTTTGACCTGCACAAATTAAACTGCATATTAGCAAAGATGCAAAAATAGAAATCCACATTAGACGGTAAGAAAACAGTGTAATTAAATTAAAATAAAAACCATATTCAAAATAAATTACAAAATTATTGATGAAAACAATAAAAAAATTCAATATGCATGTAATAATGCCCAAAGCGGCACCGATAATCGAAGAAATACGATTTGCAAACATAAATCCACCGATTGATAAAATTGCAAGAGAAATAGCAAATATCAGCGACATCATGTCACTATTTAAGCCACTATTAACAAATAAATCCTTAAAACTATAACGACCATATCTTAAATCATCAACTATATATCTAAAACCACTTATAAATGGAAAACTCTTATAAAATATAATATCAAGTAAATCGCAAATAATTAAATAAAAAATTCCTGAAATACTTGCAATCACAGGTATAAATCTTAATTTATACTTACCTTTTAATACAACAAAAAGAGCGAGTAAAATACCTGTAAT
>JAZNLA010000041.1:0-2952 GCA_045578845.1 Acutalibacteraceae bacterium
AATAGTATAAAACTCCTTGTCTTACAGATACTAAAATTACAAATTTGTAAAACAAGGAGTTTTTTATATTATGAAAGCAACAGGAATTGTCAGAAGAATTGAGGATTGTGTTATAATAGGGCAAACCGCCTGAAAGGCGCATAAAGACTGGGTTTTCGCTGGTTTGCCCCACCCGACGCATCGGTGTCAAAATCGGGTTTTTGGGCGGTTTTAGAAAGGAACAGAATAACATTCTAAATATGCGTCAGAAATCCATTGATCTGAGTAGCAAAAACTAAACATTCAAACTGTCACAAAGCCGGATGAGTTATAGACTTGTCCGGTTATTTATTTGAATTTGCTTTTTAGGCGGATATACGTGGATTGAATGAAAAAGCATTATATATGTTTTATAAGATTCCGGCAAAACTTGACCGGAATAATAACGCGTGCTATAATGATTGAAACAACAGACGTAAATGGAACCAGCTGTCTGCAGAGGAAGTCGGTTCTATTTTGTTTTTGTATTATAAAGTTAGGGTGTATGATGAATTTATGAAAAAACAACGGTCTCTGGTGTCTACAACACATATCATATTGCTGAGTTTTTTGATCGTGATTTTGATAGGCGCATTGTTGCTTTCGCTTCCCATAAGCGCTGCCGATGGAAAATCAACTCCGTTTTTAGATGCGCTTTTCACCGCAACCACCTCCACCTGCGTTACGGGCTTGGTGGTAACACCGACCGTTTCCTCTTGGAGCGTTTTCGGGCAGATCGTGATTTTGATATTAATTCAGATCGGCGGTCTTGGCGTTATCACCATTATGTCGGAGCTGATGATCCTTCTGCACAAGAAAATGGGGCTCGGCGACAGATTGCTCTTGCAGGATGCGTTTAATCTGAACTCCCTGTCGGGGCTTGTTCGGTTTGTAAAAAAGGTCGTGGCAGGAACGTTCATTATCGAAGGGATCGGCGCTCTGCTTTATATGACGGTTTTTATCCCCCGGTTCGGTGCAAAAGGAATATGGATATCGGTATTCACTTCCGTTTCTGCCTTTTGCAATGCGGGTATTGATATTATTGCCGAAAACAGTCTTTGCGATTATGCACTTAATCCTGTCATCAATGTTGTTACGTGTGCCTTAATTATCTTGGGCGGTATCGGCTATATCGTTAGGTGGGATGTACTCAGGGTGCTGAAAAAGGCACGAACGAAGAAAGTGCGATTTTTCAGAGATCTTACCCTGCACAGTAAAATCGCTATCACAGCAACCTTAATTTTGATTTTTGTGGGTGCAGCCTTCATTTTTGCGTTTGAATATAACAATCCGCAAACAATTAAAGATTATACCTTGCTTCAAAAAATGGAAATGTCCTTGTTTCAGTCGGTTACAACGAGAACCGCCGGCTTTGCGACAGTGCCGCAAGAGAATCTTACAAATGCAAGTGCTATCGTATGTTTGCTTTTGATGTTTATCGGCGGCTCACCCGTTGGCACAGCCGGAGGAATCAAAACCGTTACCTTTGCCGTTATTATTGTGGCGGCGATTGCCTCTATTCGTAATAAAGAGGATACCGAGGTGTTTGGCAGACGGCTTACAAAACAGGCGGTCAGCAAAGCGGTTGCCGTTACCTGTATGTCGTTTATCATTATGTTTACTTCAACGGTTCTGCTTTCTGCCGTAACAGATGCAAATGCACTCGATATTGTTTATGAAACGGTTAGTGCTACCGCAACCGTAGGTCTCACAAGAAATCTTACGGTATCCCTCGATAGCATCGGTAAACTCATTATTATCATAACAATGTACCTTGGCAGAGTTGGCCCAATATCACTTGCCGTTGCCTTTAAGAGAAACAAGGATAATCAAAATATCGTAAGAAACCCAATCGAAGAAATCAGTGTGGGATAAGAAGGGATAAATTATATGAGTATCAATAAAACCTATGCCGTATTAGGTCTCGGTAGATACGGAAAAGCTGTTGCAGAAGAGCTTGTAAATAACGGTGCAGAAGTTCTGGCTGTTGATATCGACCAAAACAATGTCAATAATGCAATTGAAACTATACCCGTTTGTAAATGCGCCGATATTACTGAGCCGGAGACGATTAAAAGGCTCGGTATTTCCAATATCGATGTTGTTATCGTTGCAATGGCAAGTAATCTTGAAGCAAGCGTTTTGGCGGTAACGCTCTGCAAGGAAGCAGGTGTGCCCACCGTTATCGTTAAATGCGGTAATGAAATGCACCAAAAGATTTTAAGCCGTGTGGGTGCCGACAAGGTGATTTTTCCCGAAAAAGAATCAGGAACCCGACTTTCTAAAAATTTGCTTACATCTGGGTTTTCAGAAATGATAGAACTTTCCGATGAAGTGTCTATGGTAGAAATAGACGTGAGAGATGAATGGGTTGGGAAAACGCTGATAGAACTCAGCCTTCGTAAAAAATATTCTGTTAACGTTGTTGCAATACGAAACGGTGATAAAATCAGCACAACGGTTGATCCTGCGCTCCCGCTTGAAAAAGGAGTGCAGCTTATCGTTATTGCCAATACCTTGAAACTGCAAAAGTTGAAATAATTTCGTGGTATTGATATGAAAGAACATAAGAAAAAACTGATTGCACCGATTGTTGTTTCGATAATCATGGTATTATATTATGTTGTTTACTTTGGTATTTTAATAGCATTAATAGACGGCATTTGGAAATGGCTTTTAGGTATTATTCCACTTGCTTTTATTGCTGTTATGCTTAAAGCTTGCATGGAAAGAATAAATGAAATAAAGAAAGGTGAAGAAGATGATCTTAGTAAATACTGATTACATCAGCGGCAAAGAACTCGAAATGTTAGGTCTTGTAAAAGGAAGCACTATTCAGTCAAAGCACATAGGAAAAGATATATCCCAAAGTTTTAAAACCTTGGTTGGTGGAGAACTTAAATCCTATAACGAAATGATGAATGAGGCTCGTGC
>JAZNLA010000042.1:0-48775 GCA_045578845.1 Acutalibacteraceae bacterium
CAATCCCGAGGAAAAATATATTATAATGCTTAAAATCAACTCAACCGCTACGGTTGACGGAAATGAAGTCCCCGATAAAGTTGCCGTTACATTAATGCTTAATGACCCCGACGCAAGTCCTAAAGACCGCATTGTTAAAAAGAGTGAAAAGCAAGGTCTTTACAACGCTATGGACATCGGTTGCATTTGGTTGGAAAGAGCATTAAAACCCGAAAAATAATTAAAAAGTAAAAAAGAAAACCTGAGCAGTGCTCAGGTTTTCTTTTTATTTTGTGATTCTTGCAACACCGGTTTTAATGGCTGCTTCGGCAACCTTTTCAGCAACAGTTTTACCTATTCTTTCGTCAAAGGCAAACGGCATGATGTAATCCTCATTTAATTCTTCATCGGAAACAAGCGAAGCAATGGCAAGCGATGCCGCCATCTGCATTTCCTCGTTTATATCGGAAGCCCTTACATCCAAAGCACCGCGGAAAATACCGGGGAATGCCATAACATTGTTTATCTGGTTGGGGAAATCGGAACGGCCTGTGCCGACAACCCTTGCACCTGCCGCCTTAGCCTTATCGGGCATGATTTCGGGAACGGGGTTTGCCATGGGGAATACGATAGCGTCACTGTTCATGGACTTTATCATTTCCTCGGACACAATATTAGGTGCTGAAACACCGATAAATACGTCGGCACCTTTTAAAGCATCGGCAAGATTGCCGGTTTTATGCTCGCGGTTGGTAACAAGACTCATTTCCTTATGAGCATCATTAAGTTGCTCGTCACCCTCGCAAATGATACCGAAACGGTCTACCATGGTAAGATTTTTAACACCGAGTTTTAACAAATGCTTACCGATTGCAATACCTGCCGAACCTGCACCGTTAATAACACACTTAATCTCGTCAATTTTCTTGCCGGTCAGTCTTAATGCATTGAGCAAAGCGGCACCGACAACGACGGCTGTACCGTGTTGGTCATCATGGAAAACGGGAATATCACAGATTTCTTTAAGTTTTCTTTCAATTTCAAAGCAACGGGGTGCCGAAATATCCTCAAGATTTATACCGCCGAAACTACCCGACAAAAGGTAGATTGTGCGGACAAGTTCATCAACATCTTTAGTGCGAAGGCAAAGAGGAAATGCATCAACATCGGCAAACTCTTTAAACAGTACACATTTACCTTCCATAACCGGCATGCCTGCCTCGGGGCCAATATCACCCAATCCCAAAACAGCGGTACCATCGGTAATTACTGCGACCATATTCCAACGTCTGGTCAGTTCAAACGATTTGTTATAATCTTCTTGAATTTTAAGACAAGGCTCTGCAACACCGGGGGTGTATGCAAGTGACAACTGTTCGCGGTTAGTGACCTTTGCTCTCGCCGTTACCTCGATTTTGCCCTGCCACTCATAGTGTTTTTGTAAGGCTTCTGCTTTAATATCCATAATATTCTCCTTATTTATAAGAACTTGTTCTGGCGTTTTTAAAATCTACATCGCCTAAATATTCTGTGGGGTCAAGTCCTACATATTTACACATTTCAAACATTTCGGCAACCGTGTTAATATTAACGTCAATTCCGTTTTCAAGACGGTCGGCTTTGGCAAAAATTTCCTTTTCACCGTGAGTGTAAATTCTTGTCTGTCCCTCTGACTTCGGCGACTCGCGAAGTTCTTTAAGGAAGGTTGAAAGATGCTCTTTGATTTCCTCGGCGTTACCGAAAACATTGGGGTCTATCGCGATAAATCCGTGACAAGTGCCGCCTTTTCCGCCCACATGGGTGTGGTTTGAAGTGAGTCCCATAGAAAGAATAGAAGTGAAAATTTCACAGAACATACCGTAACCGTAACCTTTATGGCTGCCGAGTTGCTCGGTTTCGCCGCCCAAAGGCATAATTCCGCCGCCGTTTTTGGCAACGATATTCTTAAGTACATCCGACGCGTCGCTTGAGCCGTGACCTGTAGCATCAAGTGCCCAACCGTCGGGCAACGGTTTTTCAAGTTTATTGTAAATTTCAAGTTTTCCTCTTGTTACAACTGTGGTCGAAGCGTCAAAGAAGAAATCGTAAGGTTCTGCAGGCATGGAAATTGCTATAGGGTTACTGCCGAGCATAGCAAGACGGCCGAAAGTAGGCACCATGATAGCCTCACTGTTTGTAAATGACATACCTATCAAACCCGCATCGCAAGCCATTTTTGCATAATATCCGGCAATACCGTAATGATTTGAATTACGAACGGTAACGATAGCCATACCGGTTGTCTTTGCTTTTTCAATAGCAATATTCATAGCCTTGTGGCCGATAAGTTGTCCCATACCGTCATGGCCTTCGATAACAGCCGAAACAGGGGTTTCAAAAACAACTTCGGGTTTGGCATCGACCTTAATCAAACCCTTTTCGATACCTTTGTGGTAACGTACCAAACGTTGCATACCGTGTGACTCTATACCGTAAAGGTCGGAAAGCAGTAAAACATCGGTAATGATTTTGCTTTCATCGGCGGTAAAACCGAACTTTGAGAAACAGTCTTCACAAAATCTTTTTAACTTAGGATAAGTGTATCTAATATAGTTGGACATATTTGCACCTCGTTTAAATAATTTATATTGTTTTTAAATAAAGCATCTAACCAAATCGTTTAAAACCAAAACAAATGGGTATATGTTTACATTTAAAATTAAAGTAATACAGTTTAATTCTGGGCAGCAGTCGAAAGATTTTCGGCGTCTGCTTTTATTTTCATTTCTTCGGTAAATGCAGTTAAATATGCCTTTTTGATAATAACATCGGTGAGAGGTTTGTCATCCTCATCAGTTTCTACGGCGGCTATACTGTCGACAACGGCAATGCCTACTACAACCTGACCGAAAACCGAATGCCCTCTGCCGTTTTTCCACGCACCGTCAAGGGTGATATTACCGCCGATACTCCTGTAAAGTTCCCAAACCTCATCGGGCACTTTAGTGCTTATAAGCAAATTATTACCTATATAATCCTCCAAAAATGATTTAACATACGATTCTGCGTCCGGATACTCTGCGGTAAAAGCGGCACCATAAAGTTCAACACCTTGATTATACTGGTCTACAAGGTCATCCTTACTACCTTCATAGTACGCTTTATACAACGTATCATAGTCAAGTTCAGACTTACTTTGACTTGTTTTACTTTGATTAATAAAAAACTGACTGCCGTTAGTGTTGGCACCCGAATTCGCCATAGAAAGCGAGCCGCGAAGATTTAAAAGATTGGCATTAAATTCGTCTTCAAAATCGTCACCCCAAACACTGCTGCCTTCCATACCGGTTGCAGTGGGGTCGCCGCCTTGAATCATAAATCCGTCGACTACTCGGTGGAAAGAAATACCGTCATAATATTTATTTTCAATAAGACCTTTAAAGTTGGTAACGGTTATGGGTGCACTTTGGTCAAACAAGCGGATAACTATATCGCCCATTGTGGTTTCAAAAACCGCTACTGTTTCGCCGACATTCGGTGCTGCAAGTTGGAAGCCGACCTCATCCTCTGTACGTGAGCCGTTCTCACCCACCGCCGAATACATCGGCTTTTCCGGCTTAAAAGTAATAGTATGAGGGCTTGACTCTAATTCGGAACTGTCACCTTTGCCGCATGAACAAAGACCGACGACTGCTATAAGACATAAAACTAAAGCAATTATTCTTTTCATAAAATACTCCTTAAATAATGTTTATTTCTATTGAAAGAATTTTAACATCTTCTAAAGGTTTATCGCCTGCACCGGTCTTAACCGAGGCAATTTTCTTTACGGTATCCATACCGTCATAAACCTGACCGAATACCGAATGTTTAAAGTCAAGCCAAGGTGTACCGCCCAATTTCTCATAATTTTCAATGCAGTGCGAAGGGAAACCGCGGTCGGTAAGGTCTTTCATTTGGTCTATCATGCCGTCAGGCACTTCCGATGCCTCAACTATAAAGAACTGACTTCCGTTAGTAGAGGGTCCTGCATTTGCCATGGAAAGAGCACCGTTAATATTGTGCAAATCGGGGTCGAACTCGTCGCTGAACGGTCTGCCCCAAATACTTTCACCGCCGCAGCCTGTACCGGTCGGGTCACCGCCTTGAATCATAAAATCCTTAATAACGCGATGGAAAATAAGACCGTCATAGTAGCCGTTTTTAGCGTGGGTAGTGAAATTCTCAACCGTTTTGGGTGCTTTATCGGGGAAAAGTCTTATGGAAATATCACCCAAATTGGTGTGCATTACGGCGGTCATTTCGCCTGCTTTCGGTTTGTCAAGTTGATTAAAACTCATAAAAACTCCGTTCCGCCGTACTTTGTACGGCAATTTACTAACCGTTATTTTATTATATTTTAAGGTATTTTACAACACCTAAATTAAAAATTAAAATTTTATTAAAATTCGGCACAATGCATCTTAAAAACATTTATCAATAATTCCGCCGCCGACCACAATATCACCGTCATATAAAACAACCGACTGACCTTTGGTAATCGCCCTTTGCGGCTCATGAAATATAACCTTTAATGTGTCACCTATTTGGGTGACGGTGCAGGGCTGTTCTTTATGACTATAACGCACCTTTGCTTTAAGTTCCGCTTCACCGTCAATAAAATCAACCGTCATTAAATTTATATTTTCGGCGATTAGGCCTCTTTTGAACAAATCTTCATTTTTACCGAGCACTACCTTATTTTGCTCCTTGTCGACCTTCACTACATACATAGGCTCGCCAAATGCCACACCCAGTCCTTTTCGTTGACCGACAGTGTAACGAATAATCCCTTTATGTTCGCCCAAAACATTGCCGTTTAAATCAACAAAATTACCGCAAGGATAGTCTTTGCCTCTGTATTCCGAAATAAAATCGGCATAACATCCGTTTTTTACAAAGCAAATGTCTTGACTATCCTTCTTTTTGGCGTTTATAAACCCGTTTTCTTGGGCGATTTCACGCACTTGCAGTTTGTTTAAACCGCCGAGCGGAAACATTACATGGTTTAACTGCTCTTCAGTAAGCGACCACAAAACATAACTTTGGTCTTTTGAGCCGTCAACCGCCTTTTTTAAAACTTTTCTGCCGTTTAAAGTATCAATTCGTGCATAATGCCCCGTCGCCACATAGTTACAACCCAAATTTTTGCCTTCCGAAAACAAGGTTTCAAACTTTAGGTATCGGTTGCAGTCAATACACGGATTGGGCGTTGCACCGTTTTCGTAAGCCGACACAAATCGGTCAATAACCTGCTCACCGAACCTGCCTGCGAAATTATAAACTCTATGTTCTATAGACAAAGTATCGGCAACCGTTTTGGCATCTTCTATGTCCTTTTTTGAACAGCAGGAATGTTCTTCGCTAAGTAAAGGAATATTACTGTCAAAAAGTTTCATCGTGGCGGCAAGACAGTCATACCCTTGATTTTTTACAAGCAGGGCGGCAACCGCCGAGTCAACACCGCCCGACATGGCTATAAGTACTTTATCGTTCATTTTAACCCAATTCCACCATTTTGTCGATGCATTTTCTTGCTTTTCCCATCACTTTGGCAGAAAGTTCGACCTCCTCACCGCCGACACCTTTAAGTGCATTATAAACATCATAAAGTGTGGTCAGTTTCATATCATTACAAATAAGTTTTTTAGAAAGAGGATAAAATCTTTTTTCAGAGCACATGAAGGACAAATGCTCAACTATGCTTATTTCGGTGCCAATTATAAACTCATCTTTATCACTGTTTACGGCAAAATCCATAATTCCCGCTGTCGAGCCTGCATAATCGGCAAGGCATGTAACCTCAGGCTTACATTCGGGGTGGACTAATAACAGTGCATTGGGGTGTTCCTTTTTTGCATTTAATACTTCGTCAACCGTAACCGACGCGTGCACAGGACACCCGCCATTTAGAAGTCTTATATTTTTATCGGGATAATTCTTAGCCACAAAAGAGCCCAAATTACAATCGGGAATAAAAAGTATATTTTCACTGTCTATCGAGCCGACAATTTTAAGTGCCGACGACGAAGTAACACAAACATCGCAAACCGTTTTAAGTTCTGCCGTTGTATTTATGTAGGCTACCACCGTACAGTCGGGGTATTTCGCCTTTTCACTTTCAATAAATTCACGGCTCATCTGCTCAGCCATAGGGCAACCCGCCGAGGGTGCCGATAATATTACCTTTTTTTCAGGCGATAAAAGTTTTACGGTTTCGGCCATAAAACGCACACCACACATCAAAACGGTTTTTTCGGGCACCTCGGTCGCCTTAACACTTAACTGAAACGAGTCACCCGTAAAATCGGCAATCTCGGTTATATCGTGATTTTGATAACTGTGTGCCAAAATGCAGATATTCTTTTCCTTTTTCAAGCGTAAAATTTCCTGTTGTAGTTCACAAACTGTCATTACTTTTCAGTCCTCTATCCCTTTAAATAAACAATTCTGTCAATTTCTTTTAATATTTCGTAATCAAATTCCAAATTATCCAAGCATTTAAGACAGTCGAGTATCTGGGTTTTGCTCGACGCACCGATAAGCACACCGCTGACCGACGGATTATTGAGCACCCAAGAAAGTGCCATACCCGCCAAACTCTGCCCTCTTTTTCCTGCGATTTCATTCAGTGACGAAATAACTTTAAGTTTCTCTTCGGTAATTGACGATTTTTTGAGGAAGAAATCACGCTTTGCACGGCTGTTTTCTGGAATTCCTTTTAAATAGCGGTCGGTAAGCAGACCTTGTGCAAGCGGGCTGAAACAAATTACACCCTTGCCGTTTTTGGCGGCACTGTCAAGCAGTCCGTTCTTTATGGGTCCTCGGTCAAAAATATTATACTTGTTTTGGTTTATTACAAACGGCATATGAAGTTCGTTTAAAAGTCCTGCGGCTTTTTCCATGGTTTCGCCGTCATAATTTGAAAGACCCACATATAGTGCCTTGCCCGAACGGACAATCTGAGCCAACGCTTCCATAGTTTCCTCTAACGGAGTGTTGGGTGTCATGCGGTGGTGATAAAAAATATCAACATACTGGAGTCCCATTCTTTTAAGGCTTTGGTCTAAACTCGAAATGAGATACTTTCGGCTGCCGCCGTCACCGTAAGGACCTTCCCACATATAGTAACCCGCTTTGGTACTTATAAGCATTTGGTCGCGGTACTGCGACATTTCTTCCTTTAAAATCTTGCCGAAATTGATTTCAGCACTGCCGGGCTCAGGCCCGTAATTATTAGCAAGGTCAAAATGTGTAATGCCGTTGTCAAACGCAGTAAAACACATTTCCTTCATATTATCGTAATTGTCGATAGAACCGAAATTATGCCAAAGTCCCAAAGATACTCTCGGCAGATAAAGTCCCGACGAGCCGAGCGGCACATACTTCATTTTTTCATATCTTTTATCATCTGCTTTATACATGAGCCCACTCCTTCGCATATATATAATCATTTTACCACTTTTCCCCCGCAAAGTAAAGACAAAGTTGTACTTTGGTTTCACTTGTAAAAATAAGGAGTTTATATTATAATGTACCTGTAAACTATTTATATACAGAGTATTTATTTATAATAGAGGAAAAGAAAACGGAGATTATTATGTTAGATTTCACCTACTACACACCTACAAAGGTATTTTTCGGGAAAGACACCCACAAATCTGTGGGCGAAATTATCAAGTCCTACGGGTATAAAAAAATAATGCTACAATACGGAAAATCCAGCATTAAAGTCACAGGACTTTATGATGAAATCATAGGGTCGCTTACATCAAGCGGTATTGAGGTCGTGGAAATGGGAGGCGTTAAACCCAATCCCGATTTAAAATTTGTCCGAAATGCCATTAAGGTTGCAAGAAGCGAAAAGGTTGAAATGATACTCGCCGTCGGCGGCGGGAGTGTCATTGACTCCTGCAAATATACCGCAACAGGTACAAAATATGACGGCGATGTATGGGATTTTGCGTTGGGCAAAGCAACCCCCAAAGACGGGTTGCCGGTCGGCTGTGTTTTAACCATTGCTGCCGCAGGCAGTGAAATGAGCAACTCTGCCGTTATATCCAACGAGCAACTTAATATGAAACGAGGATACGGCAGTGATTTTAACCGTCCTAAATTTGCAATATGCAACCCCGAACTGACCTATACTGTAAGCAAATACCAAACGGCCTGCGGAATAGTCGACATGATGGCTCATACTATGGAGCGTTATTTTATAAATGTTCCCGACACTCCCTTGACCGATTCGATTGCCGAAAGTCTGCTAAGGTCAATTATAGAGTCGGGAAAAGTTCTTATGGAAAACCCGAAAGATTATAACGCAAGAGCCACGGTTATGTGGGCGTCAAGTCTATCGCACAACGGTTTGACCGGTTGCGGCAGACAAAACGCACTGCCCGTTCACCAATTAGAACACGCCTTAAGCGGTGAATACAGTAATGTTGCCCACGGTGCGGGACTTGCCGTTTTGTTCCCCGCTTTTTGCAGATACATTTATAAACACAACGTGTCCCGCTTTGCTCAGTTTTCAAGAAATGTTTGGGGTGTTTGCGAAGAAAACGACCAAAATGCGGCTTTAACGGGTATTGAAGAAATGGAAAAGTATTTTAAGTCCCTTAATATGCCGTTTAAACTTCGCGAATTTGACATTCCTTTTAATTGCATTGAAACCTTAAGCGAACTATGTACCTTCAAAAAACAAAGGGTTGTAAAATCATATATTGACTTGGGCTTTGACGAGATAAAAGAAATATTTGAAAGTTGTTATTGAGAAATAAGAAAAACAAGTAACACCGCTATGAAGTGAATAGCGGTGTTACTTGTATAATTTATTACTGCTCATTATCGTTTTTTATATTCAACAAATGTGCTATTCCCGGGATACTTTCGCCTTGAAAACTCGAGGTCGGCGACATCAATGCACCCGTAGACATAAAAATGATGTTATTTAATTGTCCTTCTTCCATTCTATGCATTACATATGAGCAAAGCACACTTGCACTGCACCCGCAACCCGAACCGCCCGAATGAACGTCTTGGGCTTTTCTATCATAAATCATTAAACCGCAGTCATTATGACGGCATTTTATATCAACACCTTCCCTATCCATCAGTTCGTAAAGGCACTGCGTTCCAATGTATCCGAGGTCGCCTGTGTAAATTAAATCATAGTCCTCAGGGCATGTTTTTGTGTCATCAAAATACCTAATCAGAGTATCTGCAGCAGCAGGGGCCATGGCGGCACCCATATTGTTCATATCGGTGACATTTTTATCGACAATTTTACCTATGGTTGCCGCCTTTATTTTCGGGCCCTTAAGGGTCTTATTTAACATCACCGCACCTGCTCCCGTCACAGTCCACTGGGATGTCGGCGGGCGTTGTCCGCCGTATTCAAGCGGAAAGCGAAATTGCCGTTCGCTACTGCAAAAATGTGATGAGGTCACCGCTACAGTTCTTTCTGCCGCTCCGCTTTCAATAGAAATCGCGGCATTTATAAGTCCCAAAGACATGGTAGAACACGCACCGTAAAGACCGATAAACGGGATTTCCAATTCTCTTAATCCATAGGCACTTCCTATACACTGATTAAGCAGGTCACCCGCATAAATTACGTCAATATCTTCTTTTTTTACACCCGCTTTTTCCAGTGCTACCGTAACGGCAATTTTTTGCAATCGACTTTCTGCTTTTTCAAACGATTTTTCACCCAAAAATTCGTCATCAAACTCTCGGTCAAACAGTCCGCCTAACGGACCCTCCTTTTCTTTTGGTCCTACCGCCGAGGCAAATGAACCGATATATATATCATTTTCAAATATTACCGTTCGATTTCCTACCCGTTTTGCCATTTTAAAAACTCCTTTTACATTTCTTTTATTTTTTACAGCCTAAAAGTTTTTATGTAAAATCACTTGAAAATAACAGATTTCGGCGATATACTGTTTTTAAACAATTAAAGGAGGGAATATTTTGCGAAAAACAATTATAAAAATATATACAAGCATTTTTGTTTTGGGATTTGCTTATTTCCTCTTTACAAAAATCACCGGAATCACAATACCTTGCTATTTTCATTTACTTACCGGGTTGGATTGTCCCGGTTGCGGAATAACCAGAATGTGTTTGTCACTGTTGCGGTTTGATTTTGTTTCGGCTTTTCATTATCAGCCTGTTATCCTTATTGCCGGTATTTTTTGGGTACTTGTATCCATTCTTTTGTTTTGGGGAAAATGGGAATGGCCCAAAAACCCTAAATTTTTATACACTTCTTTTGCTTTAAGTATATCTTCAATGTTGATTTTTTGTGTTTTAAGAAATATTTATTGACAAAATTTGTCGAATAATATATTATTTATTTATAACAAATTGAAAGAAGGTATTTTACCATGTTTTGTCCTAAATGCGGTTCTGAAAATGTAGAAGGTGCTGTCTTTTGTGCAAGTTGCGGCGTTGCTTTAAACGCTGCCCCTGCCGCTGAAACTCCTGTAGTTGAGCCTGTTGTTCAAACTCCTGCTCAACCTGTCGTTGCAGCACAGCCTGAAAAACCTGCCGGAAAAGGTCTTGCTATTGCAAGTTTAATTTTAGGTATTGTTGGTATGGTTTGTTGCTGTGGCGGTATCACCAGCATTCTCGCCATTGTACTCGGCATTATTGCCAGATCTAAAGGCTATAAGAGCGGTATGGCTACTATCGGTATCATTTTAGGTGCTGTTGGTATTATTTTCGGCATCGTCGGAAGTATTGTTGGTTTTGCTACCGGTATGTTTGGTGGTTTAATGGAAAGTATGGGCAGCAGTTACTACTATTATTAAAAACTACTTATAAGTAAAAAAATGCTTCGGGTAAAACCCGAAGCATTTTTTATTTTTGCTATTATTTTAAATATCAAGATTTATTATAAATCTAAACGATACTCGGCGGGAAGCGGTCATGTTAACACTGCCGTCGGTATTGTAAATCGGCTTGCTGTTGGAATAACCCACCGACTCTAAGGCGGCGGCTAATTTTGAAGTATCAACACCGGTTTCTGAAGAAACACAGTAATTCTTGACGTTTTCTGCTCGTTTTTTTGAAAGGGGCAGTCCGCTTTCATATGTACTGGTACTAAGCGGTGCAGTATGACCTTCTACCATTGTCTTTTGAACAAAGCCTGTATATTTTTCAGAGAAAACAGTGGTAGTATAAACATTTACAAATTTATTCAAGAATGCTTTACCGTCAGCGGTCAGTTCTGCGGAATCACCGCCGAAAAGTACCGAAGAATCCATTGCAAGTTCGCCGGTTTTAGAGTCAACAGTAACCGTAATACCCGCATCGGTAAACGCCTTTGCCAAATCTTCCATTAAGTTTTCTTTTTTCTCAATAATGGCATCTAACTGATTTTCGGTAAGACTGTCAAGTTTACCTGTTTGGTCTTCGCTCAAATACTTATTAACATCTAACTTTTTGCGGTCGGTATAACTGTCATTATAGTAATATACATTATCCTTATCTGCCAAAATCAAACCATCGTTGTAGCACAGGAAATATACATACTGATAGGTTTTCGTGCCGGATTCCCAAGGCACGGTAAGTGTCATTCTTCCGTTTTCTTCCAACTTTGCAACCGAAGTCCAATTACCCTCACCCGAAATAGACTCTACAAACAAACGATTATCCGACGGCGATTCATATATTATTTCAAATTGGTCTATACCGTCAGCCGCTTTTGAGTCAGGTGAAAGATAACCTTCTGCGAAAAGATACAGTTCTTCGCCGTAAGGGTCAAGGCCTGCATTTATAGTTACACTTTTACCGTCTTTTGCAAGGGTCAAAGCTCTTCCCCTAAACGAGAACTCATATTCCCAAACGTAATCGGAAAACTCGTAGGTGATTTTATTGTTTTCGGTATCAACATTCAAATTTTTAATGGGTTTAAGAGTAAGTGTTTTGCCATCGACAGTATACGCACAATAAATGTATGTGAGGTAGGATTTGGCACCTTCCTCAGATTTTTGATAATAATATGCACACAACCAGTTATGGTCTTCTATATAATTGATTTTATGTAGCCATGTATTATGTCCCGCTTCGATTTTAAAAGGAATTGACGTAAGTAACATATCCTTTTCACCGTCGTTATACACCATGTATTGCGACTCTTCGGAATATTTTGTTTCCGCTTCTTTGTCTCCGATTTTATAACTTCCGTAGAACATTTCGGGAGTGTAGGTCAAATTGTCGTAAATTTCTTTCGGGTCTATATCATTTTGGACAAACTCAACCTTGGCATTTTCGCTCGCCTTATGGCCACGTACAACATATCCGTTAAGCGACTCTGCTTTCAAATTTCTGTCATTTCCTCCGCAGGCGGTCATAACGCCGAACATCAAAACGACAAGTAAAAATGATAAAACTTTTTTCATAATGGCACCTCTATCTCAATATAAATAATTTGCAAGCACCGGCTTATAACCCCTTGCAAGCAATTTTTGCCATAGTATGATATCACATTGTTAAAAGTAAGTCAATTATTTCAATTCGAATTAAACAATTAATTTATAAAACAAATCACCGAGTTTTTTACATGCTGAAATACTTATTGACAAAATTTGTCGAATATTATATTATTTAATTATAATGAATAGAAAGAGGGTTTTATATAATGTTTTGTCCTAAATGCGGTTCTGAAAATGTAGAAGGTGCTGTCTTTTGTGCAAGTTGCGGTGCCGCTTTAAACGCTGCCCCAGCTGCTGAAACTCCTGCAGTTGAGCCTGTTGTTCAAACTCCTGCTCAACCTGTTGTATCACAACCTTTAAATCAACCTGCCAAACAACCCGGCAAGGGTGCCGCTATCGCCGGCTTGATTTTGGGTATCCTTGGTTTAACCTGTTGCTGCGGAACATTCCTTCCCAGTGTAATTGCTCTTATTTTAGGTATTGTTGCAAAATCCAAAGGCTGTAAAGGCGGTCTTAGTGTATCAAGTATCATTCTCGGTGCAATCGGTACAGTTGTCGGCGTTATCGGCGTTGTTGTCATTATTATATCTATGCTTGGCGGCGGCATTGCCGGTCTTAACCTTAACAGTTACATAGGTATATACGACGATTATAGTAATGAAACATATGACGGCAATTATACTTACGGTATATATGATAACTATTATTAATAATCCCTTATAACCATAAAAATGCTTCGGGTTTTACCCGAGGCATTTTTTATTTTAACACTTGCTATCTGTAAATCTTATAGATATAATTATATATGACCACTTTATCAGAGGTGTACTTATGATTATAAAAGAAATTTTGAAAACTCCCATTACAGAGTCTTGTGACGTTTTAGTATGCGGAGGCGGATTTGCGGGCATTTCAGCCGCATTGGCAGCCGCAAGGCAGGGCAAAAAGGTTATTTTGCTTGAGAAAAACTACATTTTAGGCGGACTCGGAACTTCGGGACTTATTACAATATATTTGCCGTTATGCGACGGATTGGGCAAGCAGGTTTCGTTTGGCATTGCAGAAGAATTACTAAGGCTTTCTATTTCTTTAGGTGCCGAAGACAAATATCCCGAAAATTGGTTAGACAGCGACGATAAATCAAAACGCACCGAAAATGACGACCGTTTTGAGGTTCAGTACAACCCCTCTCTTTTTGCCGTTTTGGTTGAACAACTGCTTATAAAGGAAGGCGTGGAAATCCTATACGGGACATATGCCACAGGTGTTTCAAAAGAAAAGGATAAAATTAAAAACGTTATAATTGAAAACAAATCGGGCAGGCAGGCAATTTCGGTTAAATCGGTGGTTGACGCAACAGGCGACTGTGATATTGCTCTCTTTTCAGGGTTACCGACCGAAACCTTTAAGCAGGGTAACGTGCTTGCCGCTTGGTACTACGGGTTAGGCAAAAACGGTTACAACCTAACTATGTTGGGTGCCGCCGATATTCCCGACGACCAAAAGGATAAAACCCACAAGGAAAACCATTTAATTAAACAGCGTTTTTCAGGTCTTAACGGCAAAGAACTTTCCGAAATGACCGTTCTTTCGCACAAAAACGTACTTGCTAATATCTTAAAGAAACGCGAAAAAGACCCTGATTTGATACCCACTGCCATAGCAACCATACCGCAAATAAGAATGACACGTAAAATTGTCGGTGAATATGTGCTGCATGACACCGAAATGCACAAATATTTTGAGGATTCTGTAGGTCTTGTTTCCGACTGGCGTAAACGCGGTCCTGTTTATGAAGTGCCTTTTAGAACTTTGTATTCAAAAGAGATGAAAAATCTCATATTTGCCGGTCGATGTACAAGTGTCACCGAAAGTATGTGGGATATTATGCGTGTTATACCCTGCTGTGCCGTAACAGGCGAAGCCGCAGGCACAGCCGCCGCTATAACCGACGATTTTTGTACCCTTTCGGTTTCAAAACTTCAAGATATTTTAAAAGAAAACCACGTTGTAATCCACGAAAAAGATTTATAATAAATTATTGATAATAGCGGGCGACCTTTGGTTGCCCGCTATTAAAATAAACCCATTATATAATAAACAACCCCGTAAACTGCACTTGCGGTGATGCCGTATACTAATACGGGACCTGCGATTTTAAACATATTTGCTCCCACGCCCAATACAAAACCCTCTGCCTTATATTCTATTGCGGGGGAAACTATTGAATTTGCAAAGCCCGTTATTGGGACTAACGTGCCTGCACCCGAAAATTTTGCAATTTTATCGAAAATTCCAAACCCTGTAAGCACTGCCGCTATAAAAATAATGGTTACCGAAACCATGCTTTTAGCATTATTAAGCGACAGCGACGACATTTCGTACCCGATAAGCAACACCTGTCCTAAGGCACATATAAAACCGCCGACAAAAAACGACGCCAAAATGTCCTTTATCAAGGGCGATGCGGGTGCCAAATTTTTAACCATTTTTGAATATTGTTTTTCATTTATATCCATTTTTTACACCTCTTTAGTATTGTTACTTAAAATTTACACAATATACCTCACCAAGATAACGGCGGGGTATTTATTTTTACTGCTCGGCATATTTTAAAGTACAATATCTTTGTAAGGGGTACTTTATGTCGAGGAAACTTAAAACAGGTTTAACCGAAAATAAAAACAAACTGAAACTTTTTTGCAAAAACACACCCGCCGAAATAGCGGGACCAATAACCCACATATGCGGTAACAAAGAAGTATCGGTTGACGGTTGTTTGGGGGTTATAGACTACTACGAAAATCTAATAAAACTGAGGATTGCAGGCGGTGAAATTTTATTTTCGGGTACCGGCCTTCGAATAGTCGAACTCACTGACAGTTCGGCGTTAATCAAAGGCACTGTACATTCGGTAGAATTTTCGGTGAGGTGATAAAATGCTTATAAAGGCACTCAGATTTTTATTGGGTTATGTGGGATTTACAGTGGGCGGTGAGTTCCCCGAACGGCTTTTTAATCAACTTGCAGTAAACGGTGTCAGTGTTTGGGGAATGAGGCGGCATAAACACAGCATAACCGCCTTTATGTCGGCGAGAAATTATCTTAAAATGAGGCAGTACCGCGGCAAATCCCACGCGAAAGTGCGGGTCAAAAGCCGTCACGGACTGCCCTTTATTGTAAAAAGATACCGTCTGCGATTAGGATTTCCCATAGGGATTATACTTTTTTTCGCAGTGCTTTTTATTATGTCGGGATATATTTGGAATATTGACATTGCGGGCAACACAAATATTCCGTCAAGCGAAATAAAATCGGCACTTTTTGATTTGGGGCTATCCGAGGGTATAAAAAAAAGTACCATTGACGAAAAAACACTTCGTACAAAACTTGCTCTAAAGGTTGACGGCATTGCGTGGTGTTCAATTAACATTGAAGGTGTACGAGCAACGGTTAATATTTCCGAAAGTATTGACACCGAAAAGACCGACAACACGCCCTGCAACCTTGTTGCCGCTTGTGACGGAATAATTTTAGGGCACGAAGTTCAAAAAGGAAGTGTTGCCGTTAAAGTCGGTCAAACGGTAACGGCGGGCGACCTGCTCGTTTCAGGTGTCACAGAATACAAAGACGGCACAAGTTCCATAGGTGCGTCGGCGGGCAAGGTGTATGCCCAAACAGTGAAAATTTTAGAATGTAAAGCCGACTTTAAACAGGTGATAACCAAGCGTACTGGTGCTTATAAAGAAAAGAAGGTTTTAACCTTTTTCGGGCTTGACATTCCGCTGTATTTGGGCTCGGAAAAGAATGAATATGAGGTTGAAAAAGCCACCGCCGTTTATAAAAAAAACGGCATGTATCTGCCCATTTATTTGACTACGGCAAAATTTTACGAAACAAAACAAACAGAATTCACATTAAGCAAAGCCGAAGCGGAAGATTTGGCAAGAAAAATGCTCAAAAAACAAGAGCAACAATATTTTAAAGATATTGAAATTTTATCTTTTGATGTGTCCGTTTCGGAAGGCATTGACGGTGTTACTGCCCATGCTGAATACATTTGCCGAGAAAATATTGCAAAAAAGGATTTTTTGTTGATTTATGAGGACAAATAATGTAAAATATATATAAGTATATTTTCATAAAGGTAAGTGAAATATTTGGCGGAACGGATTATCAATATTGAACGTGTGGAACACGTTGTGGGACTGTTTGGCAACCTTGACCAAAACATTAAAATCATAGAAGAGCAACTGTCGGTAACGGTTACCTTTCGCTCAGGCGAGATTAAAATTTCGGGTGACACCGAAAATGTTGACAAGGCAGCGAGAACTATTGACGGACTTTTGACACTTATCGCTAAGGGTGAAACCTTAACCGAACAAAGTATCCACTACTGCTTAACCTTGGCGGCTGATGGTGACGAAAAAGGCATAATAAAACTTGCCGATACCGATTGCATTTGCATAACCTCAAAAGGCAAGCCCATAAAACCCAAAACCATAGGTCAAAAACGGTATGTGGAGGCAATTAGGGATAATACCGTAACAATCGGCGTGGGACCTGCGGGAACGGGCAAAACCTACCTTGCGGTCGCCATGGCGGTTGAGGCGTTCAGAGCCAAAGAGGTCAACCGCATAATTTTAACCCGACCTGCCGTTGAGGCGGGTGAAAAGTTAGGCTTTTTACCCGGTGACCTGCAACAAAAGGTTGACCCTTATTTAAGACCTTTGTACGACGCTCTTTTTGATATGTTAGGTGCGGAAAATTTTAACAAATGTCAAGAACGCGGCGATATTGAAGTGGCACCGTTAGCCTATATGCGTGGCAGAACTTTAGACGACAGTTTCATTATACTCGACGAGGCTCAAAACACCACAAGCGAGCAAATGAAGATGTTTTTAACAAGATTAGGGTTTAATTCCAAAGCCGTTGTTACGGGCGATATTACCCAAATCGACCTGCCCGACGGCAAGAAGTCAGGTCTTAAAGAGGTAATTAATATCCTTAGTGACATTGACGATATTGCCATTTCACATTTTGGCGAACGGGATGTTGTCCGCCACCGTTTGGTTCAAAAAATAATTAAGGCTTACGAAAAATATGAGGAGAGGAAAAATAATGGACAAGTTAAAGGTCATAATCACAAATAAGCAGAAAAAAGAAAAAATTCCCACAGGTATTAGAATGATTGTACGCCGAGCCTGTGCAGGCGTTTTAAACGGCGAAGGATTTTTGAGTTCTGCCGAAATAAGCGTCACATTTGTCGATGATGAAGAAATAAGAAAAATCAACTCGGAGTTTCGAAACATCGATTCTGCCACCGATGTTTTGTCCTTTCCTTTAGGCGAAGACGGTGTTTGGGACTCTAATCCCGAAACGGGTGCAAAAATGTTGGGTGATGTCGTAATTTCGGTTGAAACCGCCGTAAGGCAGGCAAAAGAATACGGCCACTCTTTGCAAAGAGAAATGGCATTTTTGACGGTACACTCAGTACTGCATTTACTGGGGTTTGACCATGTAAACGGCGGTATTGAGGCAACCATTATGAGAGAAAAAGAGGAAGACGTGCTGCTTAAAATGGGACTTTCCCGCGAAGTTGCATTTATAGATTAAGGAAAATACATATGGAAAAACAAAATGAACAACGTTCGGCTTTTATTGCCGTTGTCGGTCGGCCGAATGTAGGAAAATCATCTTTACTTAATAAAATAATCGGGCAAAAAATCGCCATTGTGTCAAGCAAACCGCAGACTACCCGCACAAGAATTATGGGGGTTTTAAACCGAGATAACGACCAAATTATCTACATTGACACACCGGGGTTTCATAAGCCTAAAAATAAACTGGGCGAAAAAATGATGACCGCAGTATCTACCGGACTTTCCGATGTTGAGGCGGTCACTTTGGTAGTTGAAGCAAAACCCAACTTCAAACTAAATCCCGACGATATGCCGAAAGCCGAGGTTGCTTTAATTGAAGAAATCAAAAAACGCAACCTTAAAACAATTTTGGCGGTCAATAAAATAGATTTGGTAGGCGATAAAACCGACCTGCTTTTAACTATCAGTGCATACAAAAATCTTTACGATTTTGAGGCGGTTGTGCCCGTTTCTGCCGTAAGCGGTGACGGAATAGAGGAACTTATAGCCGAGCAGATGAAATTTTTAAGGCCGTCACCCCACTTTTTTGATGCCGACCAAACCACCGACCAAGCCGACAGTATAATGGTAACCGAACTTATACGTGAAAAAATACTCCGTCTTCTTGATAAAGAAATCCCCCACGGCACCGCAGTGGGACTTGAAAGATTTTTTGAACGGGATACCGTAAGCGGTGAGCCGATTATCGAAACGGAAGCCATTATATACTGCGAAAAAGAGTCCCACAAAGGCATAATTATCGGCAAAGGCGGGAGTATGCTAAAGCGTATCGGCACCGAGTCAAGGGCCGATATCGAAAAATTTTTCGGTTGCAAATGCAATCTTAAACTTTGGGTAAAGGTTAAGGAAGATTGGCGTAACCGCGACGGTCTTATCCGTTCGTTCGGTCTGTCGGAAAAATGATTTGTAAATAATTTCTAATAATTAAACCTTTTCTTTTCCGCAAAATATCTTTGTGGAAAGGTGTGTGTTTTTATGAACGAAATAAATGCTTGGGATTTGTTTTTTAAAACAGGTAAAGTTTCAGATTATCTCGCTTATAAGAATTTAAGAAGTTTAAACGAAAAGGAGTATGGCGGTGAAATTCACAACCGACGGACTGATAATAAAAACCACTAATGTCGGCGAAAGCGACCGAGCGGTTGTGGTTTTAACCAGACACAAAGGACTTATGAGTGCTTTTGTCAGCGGTGCAAGAAAACCCAAAAGCCGCAACGGTACCGCAACGGCTCTGCTGACCTTTTCAAATCTTACAGTGACCGAAAACAAAGGTGTTTCGAGGATTACCGAGTCGGAAACCAACGAAGTATTTTTCGGACTTCGCACCGACGTTGAAAAGTACAGTCTTGCCCAGTACATATGCGAACTTTTTTCGGTTTTGGTGCCGTATGGCGTTGAAGACGAAGAATTTTTACGGTTAGCACTAAACTCACTTCACTTTTTAGCCAACGATAAACTTGACGTATACTCAATAAAGGCTATTACCGAACTGAAACTCATGGCAATTTCGGGTTTCATGCCCGACCTTGTCGGTTGCAGGGAGTGCGGCTCTGACCAAAACTTTCCCTTATTTTTGGATATAAACGGCGGTGACATGGTGTGCAGTGCCTGTAAACCCAATATAAGCGGTGATTTTTCCGAACTCGGCAAGACAACACTTGCTGCTGCAAGACACATTGTATACTCTGATTTTGGCAGATTGTACTCATTTTCACTGCCCATAGAACACGCAAAATATTTAAGCCATGTGACCGAACGGTTTTTGTTGGCTCAAACAGGGCATAAATTTAAAACCCTCGACTTTTTTCACAACACGACTACGGCTGTAAAGGACCTATAAATGAACACTACGTTACACAAAGAAACCTTAGAACTTGACAAAATATTAAAACTTTTGGCCAAGAAAACCCGCATTGAGGCGGCAAAGGAAATGGCTTTGAATTTAGAGCCTAAGACCGCTATAGGTGATGTCAAAGAACTGCTCGGTCAAACCGATGATGCCTATAAACTTATTGCAAGTTTCGGCTCGCCGTCGTTTGGAAGTGCCAAAGATATGTCCAACGCCCTTGCCCGAGCCGAGGCAGGCGGTGTTCTTACCATGCGTGAACTGCTTGACATCGGTGAAGTGTTACGTACGGTACGGTCGCTTTGCGATTGGCGTACCCACTGTGAAAACAGTGACTCACCGCATATTGACGGTTTCTTTTCTTTGCTAACACCAAATAAATATTTTGAGGAAAGAATTTTCGCCTCAATAAAAACCGATGACGAAATGGACGATAACGCCTCTTTGGAACTCAAAAACATACGCCGTAAAATACATTCGGCGGAACTAAATGTGCGTGACCGCCTTGAAAAAACTGTCAGGTCTTCTAATTCGTCAAAATTTTTGCAAGAGGCAATCATCACCCAGCGTGACGGCAGGTACTGTATCCCCGTAAAGGCGGAATACCGTGCGGAAGTGCCCGGATTGTTGCATGACACCTCGTCGTCGGGTGCAACACTATTTATTGAGCCTATGGCGGTTGTTGAAATCAACAACCAAATAAGGGAACTTTTTATAAAAGAAAAAGAGGAAATCGACCGCATTTTAGCCGAACTTTCCCGCGACGCCACAGGCTTTGCCCCTAATATTAAAAATTCATTTTATGCGGTATGCGAACTGTCACTCATATTTGCCAAGGCTTCACTGGCATTTGATATGATGGCGTGTAAACCGAGTCTTAACGACTGCGGCAGAATTCATCTTAAAAACGCACGCCACCCGTTACTTGACCGCAAAACCGTTGTGCCTGTAACCATACCCTTAGGTACGGACTTTGACACGCTTATCATAACAGGTCCTAACACAGGCGGTAAAACAGTAACCATAAAAACCGTAGGATTGCTGACTCTAATGACCATGTGCGGTATGATGATACCGGTTTCCGACGGCAGTGAAATTTCAGTTTTTAACAATATTCTCGCCGACATCGGCGACGAGCAAAGCATTGAGCAGTCTTTATCAACCTTTTCGGCTCACATGACAAAAATAGTATCCATTTTAAATTTGGCGGACAAAAATTCGCTTGTGCTTATTGACGAACTGGGTGCAGGTACCGACCCCGTAGAGGGTGCCGCACTTGCCACCGCAATACTCTTAAGTCTACGCGAAAAAGGTGCGAAAATCGCTGCCACAACCCACTACGCCGAACTTAAATCGTTTGCCCTTGAAACTGACGGTGTCTGCAATGCGAGTTGCGAATTTGATGTCGCTACCCTTAAACCCACCTATAAACTTATCGTAGGATTGCCCGGGCGTTCTAACGCTTTTGCCATTTCAAGAAGGCTCGGTCTTAGCGAACAAATTGTCGAAACGGCAAAATCGCTTGTAACCGAGGAAAACACTCGGTTGGAGCGAATAGTCGGCAAACTTGAAGACACTGTAAAAGAGGCAGAAAAAAACCGCAACGAAACGGCAAGGCTAAAGGGTGAAATAGAACGGCTTAAGTCCCAGCAAAGCAAAAAACTGCAAGAGGCCGAAAACTTAAAAGCAAAGGCTTTGGAAAATGCAAAAGAACAGGCAGAGATTATAATTTCGAGAACAAGGGCCGAGGCCGAAAAAATGTTGGCGGAATTGGAAACACTGAGAAAAAGCAACGACTCTGCCGAAGAACGTATCCGCCGTGCCCGTGCTGCGGTAAAGGGCGGAACATCTAAAATGCATGACACCGCCGACCCAATACTGGAGAGCGACAACAACTCATATACTTTACCCCGTCCGCTTAAAAAAGGCGACCGTGTAATAATCGCACACCTTAAAACCGAGGCAGAAGTTTTAGAAGACCAGTCGGGCGAACAGATACTTATTTTAGCGGGCATTATGAAAACCAAAATTTCCGTAAGCGATTTAAGGCTTGTTGAAAAGCATAAGGCAAAACCGCCCAAAAGTCGCACTGTAAGGAAAACTGCCGCACCTGAAAAAACCGTTCGCACCGCAAGTACCGAAATTGACATAAGAGGTTTTACGGGCGACGAGGCGGCACTTGAACTTGACCGATTTATAGATAATTCTGTAATGGCGGGACTTTCGACCGTTTGGATTATCCACGGCAAAGGCACGGGTGCCCTCAAAAAAGCGGTCAGAGAATATCTTAAAAATAACCAAAGCGTTAAAAATTTTCGTTCGGGTGTTTACGGCGAAGGTGAAGACGGAGTTACCGTAGCAGAATTAAAATAATTGCAATAAGAAGGTGAATTTATGGCAGGTAAATCAAAAAAAGTTTCGGCATTTTTACTTATTTTAAGTTATTTACTGTTGCTTTTTTCGGTCTGCGGTTGCAATGACCAGCCGAAACTCAAATCTAACGGTGAATATAATTACTTAGTCTATAAATCCCACGTTGAACTGACCCTTTACGGCGGTTCGGGCGGTGATATTACCGTGCCTAAAAAACTTTCGGGCAAACCCGTAACCGCTTTAGGTGAAGGTCTTTTCGGCGGTGTTTTGACTTTAACTTCAGTGACACTGCCCGACAGTATAACCACAATAGGCAAAGAGGCTTTTGCCTACTGCTCAAACCTTAAAAATATCACCTTATCAAATAACATCACCGATATAGGTATTGGTGCTTTTATGCACTGTAAAAACTTAGGCGAAGTAGTATTGCCTCAAAGTCTTAAAACAATCGGCGAAAATGCATTTTACGAATGCAGTAATATGACCTTTGCCGATTTGCCCGAAACCTTAGAAAATATCGGTCCTTATGCTTTCGCAAAATGCGAGTCATTAACCAAAATAAAACTACCCGAAAATACTAAAATAATACAAAATAACGCCTTTTCACAGTGTTTAGGACTCATCTCTTTTACTGCAGGCGGCTCACTTGAAAAGGTTTGTGAAAACGCCTTTCTTGCTTGTGAAAATTTAAGCGAAATAACCCTAAACGAAAGCATTAAAACCATAGAACATAACGCTTTTTCGGGCACCGCCGTAACTACAGCAGTTATCCCCGAGGGAATATCAAATTTAGAAGGTTGTTTTGCCGATTGCAAAAAATTAACCTCGGCTGTTTTACCGACATCGCTGACCGAAATTCCCGCCGATATGTTTAAAAACTGTGAAAATCTGCCTTCTTTTGAGATTTCTGCAAATGTCAAAAAAATCGGCAATAACGCTTTTGACGGTTGTACCCGTTTGTCACTGTCCAACTTCCCCGAAGGACTTGAAACACTCGGCGATTATGCTTTTGCACGATGCTTGGCTTTTAGAAGTGTAACCTTCCCCGATTCACTTAAAACAATCGGAAAAGGCACATTTTCAAACTGTATGAACATCACCGAATTGAAGTTCGGCAACAACTTAACCTATATAGGCGAATTGGCTTTTGAAAGTTGCATGAACATTGATTTTGTCACCCTGCCCTCATCACTTACCGCTGTAGGTCCCAATGTGTTCCAACACTGCTCGTACTTACAAAGAGTAACTATTTTAAAAGAAAAAGACTCATTTGATGTAAGCGACTGGGGACCGGGATTTGAAATAAGATGGAGACCCGAAAAGAAATGAAAAATTTAAGCAAAAAACAGATTGCATTAGAGGCGGTAAACCTGCTTGAAAAGGCATACCCCGACGCTATCTGTTCACTTACATATGAAGATGCCTTTCAACTGCTTATTGCAACAAGGCTCTCGGCACAGTGTACCGATGCAAGGGTAAACATAGTGACACCTGCTTTGTTTAAAGCGTTCCCCACCGCCGAAAAAATGTCCAAAGCCGATATAAAAGACGTGGAAGAACTTATTAAAACCTGCGGACTGTACAAAACCAAAGCCAAAGACCTTGTTGGCATCGCTAAAATGCTTTGCGAGGATTTCGGCGGTACCGTACCCGACAATATCGACGATTTAATAAAACTCCCCGGTGTGGGAAGGAAAACCGCAAACTTGGTTGTAGGCGATATTTACGGCAAACCCGCTGTTGTCACCGATACCCATTTTATAAGGCTTTGCAACCGATTAGGCTTAGTTTCAAACACCGAGCCTAAAGCGGTGGAAATTGCTATGCGAAAACTTTTGCCCCCTGATAAATCCAACGATTTTTGCCACCGCACCGTACTTCACGGCAGAGCGGTTTGTACTGCAAGACGTGCCTACTGCGAGCAGTGTCCATTAAACGAAATCTGCAAAAAAAGGAATGTAAAATGAAAATTATTCACTGTGCGGACATACATCTTGACTCTAAAATCGAGTCGTATTTGCCGTCAAACAAATCAAAACAACGAAAAAGCGAAATACTATTATCCTTTTGCGATATGGTTGATTTTGCAAAAGAAAACGGGGTAACTGCCGTAATTATTGCGGGCGACCTTTTCGACAGCAACAGTATGGCACCCTCGACAAGGGATACCGTTCTCGGCAAAATTGCCGACGCTAAAGGCACCGACTTTTTATATCTTGCCGGCAACCATGATGCGGGAAAATCACTAAAATCCGCCGATGTACCCGAAAATTTAAAGTTTTTCACCGATAAATTCACTTCATACTCGTACGAAAATGTGACCATTTCAGGTGTCGAACTTAACAGTGACAATTGCCGCAGTATCTATAACACCTTGATTTTAGACACAAATAGATTTAATATTGTAACTTTGCACGGCGGTTTGGGGCAGTCTTCTGGCGAACAATCGGTCAACGAAACCCTGCTTCGCGACAAAGGTATCGACTATTTAGCACTCGGCCACTACCACACCTATACTTCGGGCACACTTGACCTTAGAGGTACTTGGTGCTATTCGGGATGTCTTGCGGGCAGAGGTTTTGACGAATACGGCGACAAAGGTTTTGTAGTGCTCGATATTGACAAAAACTCTTTTACAAAGAACTTTGTAAAATGTTCGCACCGCGATATCATTATAAGAGAATGTGACATAGGCGGTCTTATAAACACCGCCGATATGTTGCGAAAAATCGATGATATGACCTCGGACATCGACAGTTCTGCAATGGTTAAAATAGTATTTACGGGTGCTTTGCCCGAAGGTGCGGCAAAAGACTTAGACCTATTTTCAGAACACCTAAAACACAAATTTTACTTCGCAAAAATTGCCGATGAAACCACGCTTGCCATAAACTATGAAGACTATCTGCATGATATTTCACTTAAAGGTGAATTTATAAGACTTGCCAAAGAAAATGCCGACGAAAGCCTTTTAGACCGCATAATAGAATGCGGTTTGGCAGCACTATCGGGAAGGGAGGTTTTATAATGAAACTTTTATCCTGCCACATTGAAAATTTCGGCACGCTTAGTAACTTTGACTTAAATTTTCAAGACGGGTTGACCGTAATTAAAGAGGATAACGGTTTCGGGAAAACCACTCTTGCCGCCTTTTTAAAGGCTGCCTTTTACGGACTGACAGCAACCGCAAAAAAAGGTATTAACGACAACGAACGCATAAAGTATACCCCTTGGCAGGGCGGTATTTACGGCGGAAGTGTTGATTTTTCGGCAAACGGCAAAAACTACCGCATTGAGCGTTACTTCGGCAGTAAAGCCAAAGGTGATACCTTTAAACTTTTCAATCTGTCGAACGGCAAAGAGTCTGCCGATTATTCGGAAAACATTGGTGCCGAACTTTTTCAAATTGATGCCGACAGTTTCGAACGAAGTTGTTTTATACCGCAAAACACTACCACTGCCGAAATGACCGTAAGCCTTAACGCAAAACTTACGGGACTGATTGAAAACAGTGACGATTTGGGCAATTTTGACTCAGCAATGGCAATTTTGGAAAGAAAAAAAGGATATTTCCGCAAAAAGAACGGTGCTGGCAGAATTGCCGATTTGGAAAAAGAAATTTTAAAACTTAAATCGCAAATTGCCGACGCAAAAATCGAAGCCGACAGTTTAAAGGCGGTTGAGCAAAAGGTTTCAAAGCTCAAAAACGAACGAAAAGAGTTAACACGAAGTCTTGACAAGGTACGCAAAGACCTTAAAACAATTAGCGACGCCGAAACCTTTACTCTGCAAAATGAACGGCGAAAAGATTTGGAACTAAGGTTACAGTCGGCTAATGATACCATAGAAAAAATCAGAGCGAAATACAAAAACGGAGTGCCGAACGAAACAAATATTTCCTCAGCGTTCGGCTTGGCTGACTCACTTCACAGTTTAGAACACAAGATTGAAACTTTAAGCCAAGACACTGCCGAAAAACGAAGTTTTAATTCGGCGATAGAATTTTTCGGTGGCAATATACCTAAATTTTCAGAAATTGAAAATTGCAAAAACGCCCTTAAAACTGCTGAAAAATCTTTAGTTAGTGCCGAAACACTTAAAAGGCAGTTAAACCACGGCGGTGACACTAAAAAAAGCAACACCCCTCTTAAAATCAGTGTTGCCATAACAGGTATTTTAGCAATTATCGGTTCCGCACTTATGCTGAAAAGCCTTGTTTTAGGCGGAACATTTCTCGGTGTAGGATTAGTATTTACCGCCATTTTTACCGTTTTTCTATTGCGTAGCAGGTCGGCAAAGGACTTGCAAAAAAGCAGTATTTCAGCACAATGTGAAGAGTTTGAAACTATCGCTAAAAATGAAATTGCAAAGGCAAAGGCGTTCACATTAAAATATTCCGATGACAGTCCCGAAACGGTGATTGAAACAATTTCCGCAAATTACCGCGACTATGAAATGTTTAAAAACAGCGTAAATGCCACAAGCGAAAATCTTAAAGACGCAAAAGAAAAACTTGACGCAACAAAGGAAACCTTGCAGGATTTCCTGCTCGATACTTTAGGTGAAATTCCTTTCGACATTCGCAGCAGTTTGCAAAACATGCATGACGACCAACGCGAATTTGCACGTTGCGGCGATTTAATTTCAACACTGAAATCACAACTTGATAACACCCCAATACCTCTATCCAACATCTCTTTGACCGTCACCGACAGCAAGGAAACTCTTGAAGCAAAAGAAACCGACCTTGTGACGAAAATTGATACGTTTTCTTTTGAAATTGCGTCGTTAGAGCAGAGAATAAATATGATGTTAGGTGTAGATGACCGTCTATACGACCTCGAGATTGATTTGCAAACAGCAATCCAAGAAAAGGCTGACTGTGACCGCAATTTGCTTATTTTGGAAAGCACTATCTCTATGCTCACATTGGCACGCGAAAACCTTTCAGGAAAATATTTAGTCAATTTAAAAGAAAGTTTTATGCGGTACACCGAAGAAATCTCGTCGGGTATAGGTGAGTTCTTGGTTGACGGAAATCTGCAAATTATGCTCGACCGCGGCGGTTTAAAAGAAAAAGACTACTTCAGCACAGGTTACAAAGATATGCTTGACATCTGTATGAGGTTGGCATTGATTGACGCCCTTTACGAAGGCGAAAAACCGCCGCTTATTTTAGACGACCCGTTTGTTAATTTAGATGATGAAAGGTTGGAAAACTCACTGAAACTTTTAAACACCCTAAGCCGTCACGGACAGATAATTTATTTGACCTGTCACAAAAGCAGGGTGCCTTAAAACAATAAAAAACGCCCCAAGAAAATTCTTGGGGCGTTTTTATGTTCTTTTATACTTATTCAGCAGCAATAGCCTCAACAGGGCAAGCGTCAGCACAAGCACCACAGTCTACGCACTTTTCGGGGTCGATAACAAACATGGTGTCACCTTCCGAAATAGCCTCACAAGGACAGTTGCCTGCACAAGCACCGCATTGGATGCACTTGTCAGAAATTTTGTATGCCATTTTACACACCTCCGTAAACTTTATTTACATATTTACTTTATCACATTTCTTTTTGAAATGCAAGAGTAATTATAATAATCTTACGTTACGACTCGTCAGCAGGGGCATCCCAGTTATGCCACACATTTTGAACATCATCGTTTTCGTCAAGCATGGAAATCAATTTTTCCATTTTTGCTACCAATTCTTCGTCTTCAATAGCGGTAAGGGTTGACGGTACATATGCCGGCTCTGCCGACAAAAACTTATAACCTTTTTCGCTCAATGCATCACTGACTGCCCCTACCGAGTTGACATCGGTAGAAATCTCGAAAATTTCACCGTCAAAAGTAAAATCTTCGGCACCTGCTTCCAAAGCGTCTTCCATAACCTTATCTTCATCTAAACCTTCACCGTCGATAACAATAAGACCTTTGTGCTCGAACATAAAGGTAACCGAGCCTGATTGACCTAAATTACCGCCGCATTTATCGAAATAATGACGCATTTCGCCAGCGGTACGGTTTCTGTTATCGGTTAAAGTTTCAACGATAACGGCAACACCCGAAGGACCGTAACCCTCATACATAAGGCTCTCGTACTCGGCACCGCCCTGCTCGCCTGCCGCCTTTTTAATAATACGCTCAATATTATCGTTAGGAACGTTATTTGCCTTGGCTTTGGAAATAACATCACGCAGTTTAGCATTGACATTAGGGTCAGGACCGCCTGCACGAACTACCATGGCAAGTTCTCTGCCTATTCTTGTAAAGACCTTTGCTCTCGCTTGGTCGGTCTTTTCTTTCTTTCTTTTAATTGTACTCCATTTGGAATGTCCGGACATAAAGTTCCCTCCAACTTTAAAAATCTTACATATTTTATCACAACACCGAGAAGTTTACAAGTGCATTTTATATTTTTACTTTTCTACGTCTTAAAAAATCCTCTAAAATTATAGTTGCGGCAACCGCATCAACTATTTCTTTACGCCTTTTGCCCCTTGTATCGGTGTAATTAAGAGCAGTATGAGCACTGACCGTTGTGCAACGCTCGTCCCAAAGTTCTACCGGCAAACCCGTAGCGGCCTTTAATTTCTCGGCCGCCTCGGCACACTCTTTTGCCTTAAAACCCAAACTTCCGTCCATATTTTTAGGATAACCCACCACAATCATTTCTGCACCGAGTTCCTTAGCCTTGGCGGTTAATTTTTCTATGAGGCGGTCGCGGTTGTACTCGGTAATAACACCTTTGGGAAAAGCAAAGTTTTCCGACTCGTCACTTAGTGCCACGCCCGTTCTTGCCGTACCTACATCAACCGACATTATATACATTAAAATATCCTCCAATAATACTTTCTGTTACATTCGGGAAAATCATTCATAACACCGTGTTCGGGGTCATAGAACATACCCTTAAAATACAATGACCAATGCCAACACCTCGGTGTTTCAAGACTTAAAAAACAAATTTCGGGCAATTCCGATTTGCTTTCAACCTGCACCCTGTCACCGCTGTATTTTACCCCGTAAAGGTCTAAACAACAAAACATATCTTTAAGTTTTGTTTCTCTTTCTGTACCGACCGTTTCGATAATCTCATCAACCGTTTTGCCGAGTAGCATTGCAAGAACTGCCTGTCCGCACTGCAGACTGTCGGGCTCTTTAATATATGTAACACTGTCCACTAACGGCACAAAATCACCCTTTTCTGACATTATCAAAAAAATCGGTCAAAACCTTTGCACATTCACGTTCTTTTATACCGGCAAAAAGTTCAATATCCACACCAAAAGGCATTGCAAACATATTGGTTACCGAGTCGCACGCACCCATTTTGCGGTCAAACGCACCGAAAACCACCTTTTTAATTCTTGCGTTTATAATCGCCCCTGCACACATGGGACAAGGCTCTAAAGTGACATAAAGTTCGCAGTCATTCAGCCTCCATGTGCCTAAAGCCTCGCAAGCATTATTTATAGCCTCTATTTCGGCGTGTCCCAAAACATTTTTAGCCGTTTCACGGCGGTTATATCCCTTGGCAATAATCTCACCGTTTTTAACTATTACGGCACCCACCGGCACTTCACCTTTGGCACCCGCTTTTTTTGCAAGCAATATAGCCTGCTCCATATACTTATCCAGCATACTGTGTCAACTGTTCAAAGAACTTGGTCAAATACGGCGTAAGTTGAATTATTACAACCTCTATTGCACATATAACTATAAAAACTATAACAGCAGGCGAGCCGAATAGCCATTTAACCTTTTCTTTTGACCTGTAAGCATTATTTTTAGGCAGTTTGAATGCCGATTTATCGGTTGCCAAAAGCAGTATCAATCCGCAAATGCCGATGAGCAACAAAAGTGCCAAATAGAGATAGGTTACTACCGCACCTGCAACAGGACTCATATCCGCCACTACAAAAGACAGTACTACTGACATTGTATTATTTATAAAGTGAATGATAACCGCGGGCAACAGCGATTTTGTATAAACGGTAACATATGCCAAAATGAAGCCCAAACCAAAGGCGAACGGTATCTGTACCAAGTTACCGTGAATAATAGAGAAAAACAAGGTTGAAACAAATATTGCTGCACCGTCGCTTATATATTTTCTGAGTGTGCCTAAAATAACACCTCTAAATGCAAATTCTTCGACAACTGCAGGTATAACGGCGACCGTTATGACCGAAATTATAAGTGAGAAAAGTCCACTGCCGTATTCCATATCGTTTTGTATCGTTTGCTGACCGAAAACAGAATAATAAATACTGCCGAAAATTGACGAGGCAATATTACTGAGTGAAGCAACACCCAGTCCCAGCATGACAACCGCAAGGGTTTTAACCGCCGACGGCAATGCTATGGGCACAACATCACGAATTTTTATTTTAGTTATAAACTCCGTAAGAAAAGCCGGTAAAACCATACCTATAATCGATATAAGCGAATTTAAAACCAGCATAAAATTAACATCAGCCAAATAATTTACATTAGTAATTGCCGTAGCAACTCCTGCAAAAATGCCCACAACAAATGATACAACAACCGAAATTACGAAAAATAAAATCAGTTGCAGACCGATACCGTTACCCACTTTGCGAAGCGTTCTTTTAAAATATTCGGTTTCATCACAGTTGCTATAAGCGTTCCAATTAGGCATTATGCCGTAATTTACAGGCGGTTGAGGTGTTGCCCTATAATAGGGATTTTCATAATATGGATTTTGCGGATTATTTCCGTTGTTTTCCGTAAAATTGCCGTTTTCACCCATTTTTTAATGCTCCTTTCGGTACTTTTCGGAATTTATAAAGACATTACATCTTTAAATTTAACTTGTTTTTGTACAATATGTACAACTTTGTCCCCTTTTGCTCATGCAAAATAAAAAGTTTTATCAAAATTGCATAAAAAATAAAGGTTAAAATTTTGTAATACCTATTGCATTATCAGACATTTTATATTATTATAATAATATAATTCCAAATAATAATCAATGTATATTTCGTAAATTTTTATTTTTATAGAAAAGAGGGTTTTTGATGTATACTATTAAAGAAATTCACGAACTTATCGGCGAAAAACTGAAACACAATTTCGGTGTTTCACCCGAACAGGCATCTGACGAACTTTATTACAAAGCAACCGTCTTAGCCGTTCTTGATATTATGTCCAAAAGACGTGCGGCTTTCAGAGAAGACACATCTAAAAATGAGAGCAAGATGGTTTACTACCTTTCAATGGAGTTTCTTATGGGTCGTTCGCTCAAGAACAATCTTTACAACTTGGGCGTAACCTCAACATTTGAAAAAGCACTTGCAAAATACGGTGTAAAACTCGATAACCTTTTCGAGTTAGAGCCTGACGCAGGTCTTGGCAACGGCGGTCTTGGCCGTCTTGCAGCCTGCTTCTTAGACGGACTCACCTCAAGCGGTTATCCTGCTATGGGTTACTGCATTAAGTATGAATTCGGCATTTTCCGTCAAAAATTCGTTGACGGTTGGCAAACCGAAATGCCCGACTTCTGGCTGCCCGGCGGCAGCGTTTGGCTTGTCAAACGCGACGCTTCGGCAGTTGAGGTTCAGTTTGGCGGAAATGTAAAAGAATCCTGGGACGGCCAACATCACAGCGTTTGGACTGAGGATTACACCGCTGTTCGTGCCGTACCGTATGACCTTATGGTTGCCGGTGCCGACGGAAAGAGTGTTAATGTTCTCCGTTTGTGGAGTTCGGAAACGCCTACTATTGATATGGCGGCGTTTAATTCGGGCGACTATGTTCGTGCTCTTGAAAGGCAGGCTATGAGTGAGGTTATAAGCAAGGTTTTATACCCTGAAGACAATCACCCCGAAGGCAAATCGCTTCGTCTTCGTCAGCAGTATTTCCTTGTTTCTGCATCTATTCAGGATATTTTACAAAGACATCTCCGCAAATACGGAACACTTGACAACCTGCCCGAAAAGGCGGCTATTCACATAAATGATACCCATCCTGCCCTCGTTATCCCCGAACTTATGAGATATTTGCTTGACGAGTGCGGATACAGTTGGGATAAGGCTTGGGACATCGTTTGCCGTACCACCGCATACACCAACCACACCATTATGCGTGAGGCTTTGGAATGTTGGCAGATTGACCTCTTCCGCGGACTTTTGCCCCGTATATTCCAGATTGTTACCGAAATCGACAACCGTTTCAGAGAAAAAATGTGGAATGCAACCCACGACAGCGGCTATGTTGCCCGCACCGCAGTTATTGAGGGCGGCGTTGTTAAAATGGCTAACCTTTGCGTTGCTACCTGCCACAGTGTAAACGGTGTTTCAAGACTTCACAGTGACATTCTCAAAGACACATTATTCAACGACTACTACCGTGTAACACCCGAAAAGTTTACCAACGTTACAAACGGTATTGCGTTCCGCCGTTGGCTCTGTCAGTCCAACCCCGAACTCACAAAACTCATTACCGAATGTATCGGCGACAAGTTCATTCTTGACAATGCCGCTTTAAAAGAGTTTGAAAAGTTTAAAGATGATAAGGCGGTACTTGAGAAGTTGTCCGCCGTAAAGCGTGCAAATAAACTTCGTTTCAGCAATCATGTGAAGACTGAATACGGTGTAAGTTTAGACCCCGATTCAATTTTTGACATGCAGGTGAAACGTCTGCATGAGTATAAAAGACAGCACCTTAACGCATTGCACATCATTTCTGATTACCTTTACATCAAGGAAAATCCGAATGCAGAGTTTACACCTAAGACCTACATCTTCGGTGCCAAAGCCGCTCCGGGTTACCACCTTGCAAAACAAATAATCCAAATGATTCAGGCTCTCGGCAAGGTTATTGCCGCTGACCCCGTTGTTAAGGATAAAATTCGTATTCTGTTCGTTGAAGACTACAGAGTTTCCTTGGCAGAACTTATGATTCCCTCTGCCGACATTTCCGAGCAGATTTCCCTCGCTTCTACCGAAGCCAGCGGTACCGGTAACATGAAACTTATGCTTAACGGTGCTATCACACTCGGTACAGAAGACGGTGCAAACGTTGAAATTCATGAGGCTGTCGGTGATGATAATATTATCATCTTCGGTATGAAAACACCCGAAGTACTGTCACTTCGCAATCAGTATAACCCGCATGAATACTACAATAACAATCCCAAACTTCGCCGTGCGGTTGACTTTATTGCAAACGGTATAGGCGGTGTACAGTTCCCCGACCTTGTAAGAGCACTTAAAAACATTGACTTCTACATGGCATTTGCCGACTTCGAAGATTACTGTGCCGCTCAAAACAAAGCAACCGAACTTTACCTCGATAAGAACCGTTGGAATAAAATGTCGCTTATCAACATTGCCAACGCAGGTATCTTCTCTGCCGACCGTTCGATAGACGATTATGCAAAGAAAATTTGGAACGCAAAATCTCTTAACAAGTAACTTAACGGAACATCCTTTCAAAAATCCCCCGCCGATTGACTTTAGTCGGCAGGGGATTTTAGTTGTAAGTTTTTAATATGAAGTTAAAAATGCTTTAAGACGTTCTGATTTGGGATTGTCAAACACCTCTTTAGGCGTTCCCATTTCATTTATAACACCATCGTCCATGAAAATTACGGTATCCGAAACATCTTTTGCAAAGCCCATTTCGTGTGTAACCACTATCATGGTCATGTGCCCGTCAGCGAGCGAGCGGATAACCTTTAAAACCTCGCCCGTAAGTTCGGGATCGAGTGCCGAAGTAGGCTCGTCAAAACACAAAATTTCAGGGTCGAGTGCCAATGCTCTTGCTATGGCAACACGCTGTTGCTGACCGCCTGACAGTTCGCACGGATAACTGTTTTCCTTGCCTAAAAGACCGACGCTTTCTATTAAATCCATCGCTCTTTTTTTATTTTCTTCAACCGTACCTTTTTTAAGCAAATTGGGTGCAAGCGTTATATTTTCGAGCACCGTATACTGCGGAAACAAATTAAATGACTGAAAAACAAGACCGAAATGAAGCCTGCGTTCACGAAGTTCAGCATCGGTTGTGCGGGAATGCTCATTAGCATCAAAAATTATCTTTCCGTCAACCGTAAAGTAACCGCCGTCGGCAAATTCAAGCGAATTCAGACAACGAAGCAGTGTGGTTTTACCGCTGCCAGACGAGCCGATTATGGACAGTACCTGTCCTTTTTCAAGCGAAAAATCAATGCCTTTTAAAACTTCGGTTTTACCGAAACTTTTAGTAAGACCTTTTACTTCAAGCAAAGCCATCGTACTGCCCTCCTTAATCTCTGAAATAACTTAATTTCTTTTCAAGTTTACCCAAAAGAACTGTAAGCAAACCTACAAACAAAAGATAAAACACACCAGTATAAAAAAGAGGCCATACAAGTGCTTTAGTTGCGGCAAGTTCCTGTGCTTGCTTTATAATTTCGGGTATCATAATACAGTTTGCAAGTGCCGTATCCTTAATAAGTGTGATTATTTCATTTGACATTGGCGGTACAATTCGTTTTACGACCTGCTTTAAAACTATTTTTTTGAAAACCTGCGATTTTGTCAGTCCCAAAACATAACCCGCTTCATACTGGCCTTTTTGTATGCTCTCAATACCGCCGCGGTAAATCTCTGAAAAATAGCAAGCGTAATTTACTGTAAACGCAATTAGCACCGAAACAAGTCCGCCCGCATTTATCATTAACATTCTTAAAAGTCCGTCAGACGGAACAGTGAAGTTGCCTATTATGTATCGGTCTATATTGGCAAAAATCGGCGTATCAAAAAGCAACCCCGGCACATAGTAAATTATAAAAATCTGCAGCATAAGAGGAATACCTCTTACTATCCAAACAACCGTTTTGGCTATAAACTTTACGGGTTTAAAACGGCTCATTGAACAAAACGCTATGGGAAGACCTAACGGTATGCCTAAGATAAGGGTTACGGTAAAGATTATAAGCGAAAAAACAAATCCGTTTGCCAAAAAAGATGTAATTTCAAGAAAACTCATAGGTTATAACTCCAAAATCTCTATACATAACTTTTGCTGACGGAAAAAATTTCCGTCAGCATAGTTTGATAAACTTTAGTTTTTAATGCTGTTACTGTGCGGTCGCCGCAACTACCTTTTGATTGGTAAAATCAGTAACAACGGAATTGCCGAGACCGTACTTTTCAGCCAAAGTCATTAAAGTTCCGTCTTCGCCTAACTTTTCAAGTTCGGCATTTACCTTTTCGGTAAGGTCACTGCCCTTTTTGAAACCGATTGCATAGTACTCAAGGTCGCTATTTAAACCGTCAACGATTTTAAGGTCGGCATAGTCACCCTTACCGCAGTAACTTTTTGCAAGTTGAACGTCAACAACCGCAAACTCAGCAGTGCCGGAATTAACAGCCAAAAGACCGTCGGTTTGTTTGGTAACAACCTTAATCTCTGCACCTTCAAAACCTTTTGCATAAGTTTCGCCGGCAGAACCGCTTTCGGCAATACCGATTTTACCGTTAAGGTCGGTAGCGGCAGCAATGGCAGATGTAGTTTTAACAACAACAGCCTGCTCATTTTCCATGTATCTGTAAGTAAAATCTACCTTTTCGGCACGTTGAACACCGTCTTCTTTATCGGCAGTGTTACAGGTAAAACCGTTCCAAATACAGTCTATAGTACCTGAATTAAGGTCAGTATATTTATTTTCCCATTTGATTTCTTTAAAAATAACCTTGTAACCTAAGTTACCGAAAACTTTTTCGGCAAGTTCTGTATCGAAACCGATAAGATTACCGTCGGCATCTTTATAGTTCATAGGCTCATAAATAGTGTACCCGACAACGATTGACTCTTCACCGCAGGCGGCAAATGACATCACACAGAAAACAAGTGCGAGCATAAGACAAAGAATTTTTGCAAATTTTTTCATAATATGTACCCTCTTCAATAAATTTTATTCTAATTTAGCACCCCTTGGCACTTTAGCGTAGTAATATACTAACACGATAATACCAAGTTGTCAAGTATTATTTTAAAAACTGTTAAATTTTAGTTGCAATTCGGGGCGTTTTGTGGTACATTTTTCTAAAAGGATGCTTATCTTTATAACTGTAATTTTCGAAAGGAATTTTATTATGATTATTGAACAACGTATTTTGGATTTTGAAAAATTAGGTTTCGGTATGTTCGTGCATTTCGGACTCTACAGTATTCTCGGAAAAGGCGAATGGGCGAAGCGTATACTTCACGTTCCCGACGAAGAATATGAACCGATGGCTAAAGAGTTTAATCCAAAAAAAGACTGGGCTGAAAATCTTGTTGCAACAGCCAAAAAGGCAGGTTGCCGTTACATAACACTTACCACCCGCCATCACGACGGCTATTCTCTTTATGATACTAAAGGTCTTAACGACTACGACGCACCTCATTCATGCGGCAGAGATTTGGTAAAGGAGTTTGTTGATGCCTGCCGCGAGGCCGACATTATCCCCTTTTTCTATCACACTTTACTTGACTGGCGTGAAAAGTCCTACGAAGAGAACTTCCCCGAATATTTAAAGTACTTGCGTGAAAGCGTAAAACTCCTTTGCACCAACTACGGTGAAATCGGAGGAATTTGGTTTGACGGCAAATGGAACAAAAAGGAAGCCGACTGGGAAGAAGATGCCCTTTACGGCATGATTAGACAGTATCAACCCAACGCTATGATAATCAACAATACCGGCGTAAATTGCCGAGGTGAATTAGGTCATATTGAACTTGACAGTGTTACTTTCGAGCAAGGCCGTCCTACTGCTCTTAACATGGAAGGTGCACCCAAATACATTGCATCCGAGATGTGCGAAACCATGGCAGGTCTTTGGGGATACGGTTTCTACGATTTAAATTACAAAAACCCCGAACGTCTTATCAAAGACCTTTGTGTATGCAGAAGAAACAGAGCAAATCTTCTTCTTAACATCGGTCCCAAGGGCGACGGCAGTTTAAGACCTTTGGACACAGAGATTTTTGAATGTGTAGGCACATGGGTTTCATATTATGATGAGGCTTTACACGATGCAATGCCTACCGATATTGTAATCGAAAACAAACCCGACAACTTCATTTTAAAAGATGGCAAAAACTACTACCTGTTCTGTGTTGATATCGGCATGGGCGGTGACGGTAACGTTGTTGTTTGGAGCGGTGATAAGGACAAACTTTGCAAGTTCGACTTTAGCGAGAAAATCAAAAATGTCACATGGCTTGAAGACGGCAGTGAAGTTAAATACAGTCAAGAAAACGGCAAGGTTGAGTTACTTGCGGCACCCTTTAAATACGGTACAAACCTTATTGTCAGAATCGCAAAAATCGAAACCGAATAAAACTTAAGTATTACACTTTAATTCTGTCAAAGCAGAAAAATTAAGTGATGCTATAAAAACCATGGGTAAACTTTGAAAGGTGGAAAATAAAAATGGGCAAGTTAGAATTCAAAAAAGAAGTAGTTCAGTACGCTAAACTACTCGAAGCAAAGGGATTGGTTAATCCTGTCGAGGGTAACATTTCAGTTTATGACCGTGAAAACGACGAATTGTACATCACTCCGTCGGCCGTTCGCAAGTCATTCTTGACCGAAAATATGGTTGCAGTTTTAAAAGACGGCAAACAAATTGACGGCGATAAAAAATATTCCAGTGAGGTTTTACTTCACTATGAAGCATTAAAAGCAAGACCTGACTGTGACGCCGTTGTTCACGTTCACGCTCCCTACATGACTGCTTATGCATACTGCGGAAAAGACATTGAACTTAAATGTTCAACCACATTTGCACTTTTGTTTGAAAAAATCCCCTGCATTCCTTACGGCGAAGCAAACACAATACATATCGCTGACGGTTTAGCCGATGCTATTAAGACCTGTGACATCGTTCTTTTGGGCAATCATGGTGTTGTTGCAGTCGGTAAAACACTTGAAGATGCAGTTAAAATTGTTGAGGCAGCCGAAGAAGTTCTTAAAATTTATGAATTAACCAAGACAATCGGCCCCGTTCTTGACATTCCCGACGACAAGTATGAGCATTTGCTCGACAACCACCCCGCAAGCAAGAGAAACAGATATAAATAATTCTTTTGAAAACAAAACTGCGGCAAGGAAAATTCCTTGCCGCAGTTTTTATTTGTTTTAATTATACATTTTTAACTTGGAAATTCATTTTAGAGAACGAGTCTTTTTCGTTTTCAAAAATTCCAACGCCGATACCTGCAAGCATAGCGGCACCGACCGCACCGGCTGACTCGCCGTTTATAACCTTAACATCGCGTTCAATTATTTCGGAAATAACCTTTACGCAAACGGGAGAATTTGTTATACCGCCAATCATAGTAAGGGTATTAACCTTAAGTCCTTTTTCTTCCGCTATGGCAATATTCTCTTTAACAAGTTCTGCCGCCGCCTCATAAAGTGCACGTGCTATATCGCATTTTGAATAATCGGAAAGGTCTTTGTATTCATTTGCATTCAAATCAATTTTAAGTCCGTTACAGCCAAGGCTTGACTGCAATATAAGTTCATCAAGTTCTCTGTGAGATATTTCACCGAGATAATGATGTCTATTGGCACTGATTTTCTCACTTACAGAGGTCAGCGAACTCATTACGCAATAAGGTGCACCGCTAAGCATAAATCTGTCAACCAAAAGACCGGTTTTTATTGCCTCTTCTCTGCTTTCCACAGGGAAAAATTCAACCCAAGATGTTCCGCAAGAAAGCAACATATCGCCGCTTTCATAAACACCGGCACCGACTGCACCCGACGGATGGTCGAAACTGCCCAAAACTACCGCGGTATCCTTTGACAGTTTAAGTCCTTCATTTTCTATAACGTTGCCGAGAACGGTACCTTTATTGTAAACTTTAGGCAACTGTGCTTCGCTGATACCTAATTTTTCAAGCATTTTGGCATTATATACACCTTTTGCTTGGTCAAGAAGATAAAACGGTGTCGCCATGGAATGAGAAATACCGAACTTTCCGCAAAGTTTAAAGTTTAAATACTCAGCCGCCATGCAAATCATTTTAGATTTTTCTAAAAGTTCGCTTTCATTACTTTTAAGCCAAGGCAAATATGCTACGGGAAAACCGTTTAGCACAGGCCAACCGACTGTATTATAAACTTCGGCACATTCTTCTTCGGTATAAAACGTTTCATACTTGCTTTGGTCAACCGAAGTTTGCCAACCGACAATATCATACATGGGTTCAAGATTTTCGTCAAGAAAAACCAGACTGCCTGCTGCACAGCAAGAGCCGATAGCAAAAATTTTACCGCCTTCGGGCAACTTTTCCGCAAGCATGTTAATTACCGAGAAACAACAGTCAATAAACTCATTGGGTTTGAGCAGTCGCTCAGTGCCGTTGTTGTGATAATTAAACGAACCGCTTTTGGTTGCAATAATTTCGCCGCTAACGGACAGTAAAACGCCTTTCACGGCAGAAGTGCCAATATCAAGACCGATTAAACAGTTCATTATTTCACTCCATCTAACAAGCGTTTTGTATTGCCGTACATTATGTCTTCTACTTGAGAATCGGTTAATTTCAGGTCAATCGCACTTCTCTTTAAGGCTCTTATCTGCTCATAAATCATGAGTGTTATATTATCTTCGTCGGTTTCACGCATATGCGGGTCATCCGAAACATCACCGTACATTCCTCTTTTAACAACATTATAATAAACGCCGTTTTCAACGATACGGTACATTCTCATGGAAGCAATGGGCAGGTCCGAACCGAAAAGCAACCTCTTAGTTCCAACCGCCTCAATGCATGCTTTGATTGCATCGTCGCAAAGGTTTGCGGTAAAATCGAAAATCATATTTTTAGTGTTTTTAAGCAGTTCAAAACTGTCACCGATATCCTCTTTTGAATACGCTCTGCCTATGTGGGCAACAATGAGTTTCAAATTAGGATATTTCTCTTCGATTTCCATTATTTGAGCCAAGTTTACAGGGTCCTTAAGACGCATTGAACGGGGGATATGTAACATTACTATCCAACCGTTTTTATCTGCAACCTCTAAATGCTCATGCGGTAAAAAGTCAAAAATTCTGATTTCGGGGACAGGTATATACGGAGGGCAGTTTGTAATATACGGTTTTAACCCTAAGAAACCGCCCTTTTTAACATTTTCCTCTAACTCATCTGCCGACATTGAATACTCTGTTCTGTAAAGTGTCGGGAAACCGAATTGCTTTGCGGAGTCAATAACATAATCATTGCACTCTTTAACGCTGTGCTTTATGCCGCCGAATACAAGCGGGGTTACATTATTGCAGGGGAAAAGCCTTTTGTACGAGTCCATTAAATCTTCTGCCGTCAATTCGTCTGCAGTCATATCAATCCAAGTGGAACCGCCGTTGGCCTCGCCTTGCGGGGTAAATGTGTTTTTCCAAATATGTGCATGACAATCTATGAAGTTGGTCGGCAAAAAGTTTTTAAACTCTTTCTCGTAAACTTCATAATCATAATCATTTAATTTTAAGTTATACATTTGAAAACCACCTTTAAATAATAACCGTTTGCATATCAAGCAGGTCGCCGAAATGACATAATTCTTCCGTGGTCATACCGTAAACAAAAATGCTGTGATGTGTAGCACCGTTCATGCTGAGTTCTTTTAAGAACTTGGCACTGTCAACTTCGGTCTTCATCCAGCCACGCATTGAGCCGTCAAAATTGTCATTATCATAATCAACCATTTCTGCAGGTGCGGCAACGATTTTGAACTCGTCTTTGCCCTTGCAGATATTGATATACATACCTTTACCGCCCTTCATACGGGTATAACCGACATAAGGATAACTGCCCGGTGAATAGTTTACGCCTACACGTGTAATACAGGGTTTAAAATCTGCAATACGGTAGTTGACCTCACCCATATGGCTTAAGAACATAAGGTTATTTTTCCAGTCTGGGCAAAATATTTCAACGAAGTTGGTTTCAGCATAACCTTTAAGCAACGCACCGACAAAAGACGCTGTGAGAACATCACCCTCACCGGCATAACCTATGCCCTTTTCCATGGACTTGCAGGCCTCTAAGAACGGCATTGTCGAAAGACCGGATTTCTCACCCATGTTTGTAAAGTTAATTGAAAAAGCGTTTATGTTCTTTTCTTTAACAGCTTTTCTTACGGCAAGGCAAGCACGGACAGACTCTCTGTACTCGGCCTCGATAACATTATCGCTGTAGTCGTAATTTGCTTTGTCAAATTCGATTTCCTCATCAATGTCACTTTCGGTCACACTTTCGGCATAGGCCTTCATTTCCTTGTTGGAAAGTTCTGTTGCCTCAACACCGAAACGCTTTTTAAGTTCCGAAAAATGCACTTGGAAGTCACCCATACCGTCAAATAAACCGCCGATAAGAGCAGTTTTTGTACCTTTAAGTGCCTTAGCCGAAACGGCGGCACGAACTAATCCGCAAGCCTCTTCAATGCAGTCAGAGGTTGAATAATGTCCCGATGCTATAGCGTACTTCTTGCCTCTGCGGGTAAGCATACTGCACATATCCATAACGCCGTGAACACCGTGGCAATACATAATTTCGCCCGCATCTTGAGTATTTGTAAACTCCAAAGTTTCGGTAGTGTCCAACACAACTATAGGCAAATCAGTTTTGCTCAAAGCATCTATCGACTCTAATGACGGCGAATATGCCATATGTACAGTAACTATTGCATCTACATTGTTCGCTTCAAACATTGAAACAGCAGATTTAAATTCGTTTGCCAATCGGCAAAACTCCGATTTCACAACCTCAAAGCCTTTATCCTCGAACATACCAGCTAATTGATTATAAAACTTTCCAAGTCTTTCCCTCATTTCGGGAAGTTTATCGTCATAAAGTTTTACATATAAAGGAAGAAATCCTATTTTCATATCTATTCCCCTATTCGCCGATAATCATTACATCAACGGTTCTTTGTCTTGCTCTTGTTTTATCGAAATCAATGAAATAAATGAAACCGAATTCGCCCAAATCCATTTCGCCGTCATCAATTACTATTGTTTCGCTTCTGCCGATAATGGAAGATACCAAGTGTGCATCGGTATTATGGCAACCTCTTGCATCTTCGCCGTGTTCCTCGGCAAACTTTAATGCCTTGGGACCCGGATGAAGGTACATACCCTCACGACTGCAGGTCGGTACCATTTTTTCGCAAATGTCAACCAAATCCTGCTGTAAGGTTTCCAAACCTGTCATAGACATATCAAATGCACATTCCTGAGTGATAACACTGCAGGTTGTGTGGTGCGAATATACAACTGCTATACCGTTTTTGATTTTAGACTCGGCAACAATTTCCTTTACAGCAGCGGTAACGTTATGAAAAGTGCAAATCTTATCATTGGATTGCAATTTAATATTTTTCTTGTAAACCATTTTAATTTTCTCCTTTTGCCTTTAAGTCATCGGCAGCACGTCGAACGGCACCTATCATTTCATCAATCATTGCGATAGGGTCTTTAGCGTTCATAATTCCCGATGCGGCACCTGCTGCCTCAGAACCTGCCATAATAAAATCGTAAACCTGCTGACCGTTGGTTATACCTGCGGCCTGCTCAATAAGTATGTTTTCGTCGATTTTTCTTATTTCGTCGATAACCTCTCTAACATAACTCATATCGCTGACACCGTTACCTGTACCGCCTATAAGTTCAGACGGTTCGGGATTGATAATGTCAGGATGAAGTTGTGCTATTGCCTTAGTTTCGGCAACGGTATCGGCACAGGCAAATACCAACATATCAAGTTCGTTTGCTCGGTCGATAGTAGCCTTCATTTGAGGCAAACTCATGGGCTTTTCGCAGTGGTTGATAACAACGCCTTCTGCACCTGCAGCCTTTAATGCCTCAGGCAATATGTCTGCCATACCTCTGCCGGGACGGAGAGTATCCATATAAGGTGCCAAAACAATAAGATTTTTGGTGTTTTCAACTACTCTTCTTATTTCAACCGCAGGTGTGATAAAAAGAACGTCAATATCGTACTTTTCGGCAGCCTTATCAGCGGCAAGAGCATACTCTAAAACCTTATCACCGTAAATATAGTTTTTGGTGCCTATTTCAAAATAAGGAGTTCTTATTTTTCTTTTCATTTACTTCACCTAATCAATTATCTTTCCTGTTGTAAAGTGTAATGTACGTCGAATGCTTTTTCTTCGGGGGTATACTTACGTAAGGTGTTGATAACCTCGCCGTTGTTCCACTTTCTGTCCTCTACATCCTCGGTAGTACCCATAACGGTAACGTTAAGTTGTCTTCTGCGGGCACGTACATGGTCCCAGTCAATGAAGTATACGTGAGCAAACTCACCGCCGTCAAGAACGCCGTCTTTAATGGTCATGGTTTCGCTTCTGCCGAAGAATACCGAACGAAGATGTCCGTCGGTGTTCATGCTGGTGAAGTCACCCGGCTCGTCAACATATCTGCCAAACTGAGCATGAATGGGGCCGGGATGACGGTACTGATGTTCCTCAGCAAAGTCGGGAATCATTTTTCTCATGATATCAAGTAAATCGTGCTGTAAAAACTCCAAATCGAAAGAGTCAATATCGTGTGAGCATTCCTGTACCATAACAGAGCAGGTAGTGTGGTGCGAAGCAATACATACAGTACCGTTTTTAACACCCGAAGCGTTAACGATTTCAATAATCTCTTTTGATACGTCGTGGAAAGTGGGTATCCAACCTCTTGACTGTAACTCTAATTCCTTTTGAAAAACTTTAAATTCCATTTTAATATCTCCTTTATATAAATTATTTATTTAATCTTTCGCCTACTGCACCGCCCGGATGGATTAAAGCGAACTGTTCGTTTTGATAATCCATTTCTTCCATAACACCGGTAACTAAGGTGTGGAAAATTACGCTGAGTGCCGTAGATGATGTTGTGCCTTGTGAATTATATCGGTCGGTTTCGCGGTTGACGAACTGCTTTAATACAACATCGGCCATCAAAGCCAAATCCGACTCTAAATTCTCGGTCACTGTAATGATTTTTACGCCCTTTTTCTTGCAGATGTCCGCAATAGGTATAAGTTCTTTGGTCTTACCGCCTCGAGAAGCAAACACCATAACATCGCCTGCCTGTAAAAATCCCATTCCGCCGTGCACTGCCTCGGCAGGACTTATAAATCTTGCCGATTTTTCTATACAGCAAAGCAAATGTGACATATGCTGACAAATAATACCCGAATGACCGCAACCGCTGGTTCCTATACGGGGAGCGTCAATAAGCAATTTACATGCTTTTTCAAAAGCCGTTTCGTCGAAATAATTCTGCATTTTTTCAATACATTCTTTTTCTATTTCATAAACCGCTTTTACTCTTTCTAAAGTTTCCGCTTTAATAATAATACCTTCTTTACAAATTGGTTATTTGTTTGTCGCCGTAAACGCTTTTCCAGTCTTTTTCAAAACCGGCAATGGCCGCATCGGTCATGGGGTGAGAAATAACACCCTCTAAAATTTCGGGTGCAACGGTTACACAATGGCAACCTACCGAGGCACATTTATTAACCTGCTCGGTGTTTTTGAAACTTGCTGCCAAAACCTTGCAATCCATACCGAAATTATTAAACTGTTTTACGATTTCGGCAACAACGGCAGTACCGTCACCTACAATGTTATCAAGACGGTTTACATACGGTGCTACAAAATCCGCACCTGCTTTTGCCGCAATCAAAGCCTGAGTCGGTGTGAATATTGCTGTCATAAGAACACCGAGTCCAAGTTCTTTTACCATAGGTGTTGCCTTTAAGCCTGCTTCACCGATAGGAATTTTTATGTATAAATTGCCGCCGATTTTTTCTTTAATTTTCTTAGCATCTTCCACAATACCTTCAGCGGTGGTTTCAAGGGTTTGTACGCATAAAAACTTTTCGTCACCGATAATATCACGAATGTTTTGCAAAAGTCCCCAAAACTCTGTCTTTTCCTTGGCAATAATTGAAGGATTGGTTGTTACACCGTCCAACGGATAAAATTCGTTTGCATGTGCTATTGCCTTTAAATCTGCTGTGTCAAGTACATATAACATAACTTTTTCCCCTTGCATTTGTTTTATTTTTATGGTTTCCTGCTTTTTATGACCTTGGCAGGATTACCAACTGCAACACTGTACGGCGGCAGAGGTTTTACAACTACCGCACCCGATCCGACAACCGAGCCTTCACCTATATCCGCACTGTAAAGCACGCATACATTCATACCTAAATATGAATCGCGGCCAATAATAACCTTGCGGCTGTTTCCACCCTGATTCATAATTATTGTATCCGGATTGTTGAATATATGAGAATAAGGTGTAATGGTAATATTTTGTGCCAAAAGGCAGAACTCACCTATTTCCAAGCCCTTATGTCCAAACAGTGTAGTTCCTGTTCCGACATAAGTTCTTTCTTTGATGATTATATAACCTTCACTCGGACTCTCTGTATCAAGATATACCTTATCTTGAAGTGCAACGCCGTTGCCCAAAGTTATACCGCCCTCGCCTCTGGCTATCAATGTTACATTATCTCTGATTTTAACATCATCGCCAATGGAAATGTATTGCGGATTGACAATCTTAACGCCTGCACCGATTCTTACATTTTCACCCATGGACTTGAACTTACTTTTATAATATTCAATGCGAAGTTTTTCGGCTTCATCGGAATAAGTATTCATAATAACCGTCTTATAAAAATCTTCTTTATCTTCCATATTATTGAAAGCGTTGGTAAAAAACTTATCCATTTTAACTCCTCCTTCGTGTAATAAATAAAAAGCAAACACGGGGAGGAAAATATTTACAATATTTTGACTCCCCTTAAATTATTAAATGTTACCTTCTTCTTTCATTCCATATTCTACAGTTCTCTGCTCTTCGTCCCAAATTTTTCTGTGACGTTCATAGGTAGCATCAGGAATTTCAGGCTCACCCTTTGAGTAGGGACACATAAGTTGGTCACCTGCTACTGCGGGGTCAGTACAACGATTATCATTTCTGTATTGCTCACGGACAGCGGGATCTTTCAAATCGGGAATTTCCATGGGAATACCGCCGTTCAGCACAGAAAGATATCCGAAGAATCCGCACATCCACATATCCAGAGCCTCATACAAATCTACAACATCTGCATCTTCAACACCGCCAACGTAATCAAAGGCGTTATGTAAGCAATAATAGTCACTTCCGCCATGACCGTGTTTTTTGGCAATCTCCGCACCGGGGAACTCTGGAATATAATTCTGAATTTCCTTGCCGTAAGTTTCTTTATTACCTGCTAAGTTGGTATATACGCGACATACATCTTCCTGCTCGGCATCCTCTCTGGCAGACTCTATTCTGCCCTTTGAACCGTATACAGAATACCAAATTGAGTTTTTAGAACAACCAACACCGTGTAAACTCTTAACGATTGCACCGTTTTCCAAAGTTACCATTTCAACAGCCGTATGTCCTGCTGCTGCTCCCATACGTGCCATTCTTTCATTGAACGGACACTCGAAACCTGTAACGGTTTTGGGTCGCATACCGGTGATATGCAGTAACGGACCTACCGAATGGGTGCAATAGAAAAATGCAGACATTCTGTTTCTCCAATGATAGCGTTCGCCTCTTGTCAAGAGATGCCATGCGGGCTCACAGTTATGTAAATATTCACCTTCGCCGTATTCGAACTCACCAAGTTCGCCGGCTTCATATTTAATCTTCATTTCGCGAGGTGCATTCATGAAACAGTAGTTTTCAGCATAACAATATTTCATGCCTGTTCTCTCTACACATTCAATCAACTGAACTGCTTGAGCCATTGTCTGCACAGGAAGAACCTCGCTGACAACATTTTTACCCGCTTCCATAGCCTTAATTGCGAAAGGTGCATGCTCGGTTGCATAGTTAGCCAAAACTACTACATCCATATCATGCTTTAAAAACTCATCATAATCTGTATAAAATGTAATACTATCGTCTGCTAATTTTCCACGCTCTTGTTCAAGACCTGCTTCCCATTTGTCACATATGGCAACAACCTTAGCATTGTCTGCATTTTTGCAATAACGCCCAATCATGCTTCCGCGACCGACGCCAATTACGCCTACTTTTACTTTTTCCATGTTAAACGCCCCTTTCCACGGCAATACATTTGTTATATTTTTTGTGATTGCCTGATTTCACAACAATTTTACTACACTTCTTGGAAAACTTAAATAGATATTATCCATATAAAACGGTATAATTTCCACTTTATGTCCGCGGTTCTTTCAGCGTTTCTCTAACTTTATATCATTATAAATCACAATATGGAAAAAATCAACCAATTTTTACCTTATTTCTATTTTCATTCTTGAAATAGATTTATATTGTGATATAATTTATTAGGGGGTATTTTATGGATAATATTTGTAAATTCATAAGGACAGAAAACTCTTTAGAAAACCTTAATATTGTCAATTTTGTTTACGAAAAATCGGCTGCTTTCAAAAAATCTTTTATAACCTCCGCTTCTTATTCTATTTGCCTTGTTATTTCCGGCAGCGGAGTTCTTCACACGTTACACGGCGAATTTTCACTTTCCAAAGGTGACCTTTTCTTCACATTTTCCTCAAAGCCTTATTATATTGAAAACACATTTAAATTACAATATATGTACATTAGTTTTATAGGACTGCGTACACCCGGTTTACTCGATAGACTGCAGATAAAATACGATAAACCGGTTTATAAGAATTTCTCGTTTTTGTCCAAACGTTGGTTAGAGGATTTTGCCAGCACAAATGAAAATAACGCCGATTTAAAATGCGAAGCACTATTGCTGCATACCCTGTCATTTATTTGTGAAAACAAGAACGAGAAAATCGTCACCGCCGAAACCAATAATATATTACGTATAAAACAATACATTGATCTCAATTATACCGATCCAAATGTTACATTGAAAACCATAGCCAAAAAATTCAACTACAACCCCAAATATCTATCATCTGCGTTTGTCAAACTGTCTAAAATTTCTTTCACTAAATATATCTGCAATTTAAGAATTAATCATGCAAAAGCCCTAATGGAATCGGGAATGACAAGCGTTACCGATATTGCATCTGCCAGCGGATTCCTTGATGCTCATTATTTTTCAAAGACATTTAAAAAATATTGCGACACTTCGCCCCGCGACTACTGTAAAAAATACAACAACACCAAAAAGGCTAACTGAAAATTTCTCGTACCACGTTAAAACCGTATAAATGTACAAAAAATCCACTTCTTTTGAAGTGGATTTTTTGGGTTTACTTCTCGAAAAAGAACTGAGCGAAAACGCTGATTTTCTTTATCATTTTATAAAAAGTCAATATTTTTTATAAATTCTTGCGGCAATACAAGATTGTAGTTTTCATAATGATAAATTAGTTTAGTATCCCACTCATAAATGCCGTCAGTCATCAATAACCATTG
>JAZNLA010000043.1:0-20841 GCA_045578845.1 Acutalibacteraceae bacterium
GTTTTAGATATTCCTGTTCTTTATATTATATTATCTATTGCAATTTTATATGTACTTATTAGACTTGCGTTAAATACACCTTCTTTTGATTTTGGTTCTATTATAAGTCGTTTTTCTCGTTCTAATCAAACTAATTTTAAGGATAATGATAATCATAAATGAAAAAATTATTTATTATTTTATTAGTTACGTTGCTGATGTGTACTTTTATTTGTGTTACCGTTAGTGCCGAAACTGCTGATGAAGGTACAATTTCTTCGACTGTTCTTGATTACTTCGAAGGTGTAATTGACAAATTGCCTTCCAATTCTGATTATGTAGCGTATAAGGTAAGTGACTACGTATATTATTTAGTTACCGGGTATAATGCTTCTTTATCTGATGATGGTGTTTTTACTTTCGGTGAATGTACTGTTCATGTTTACAATTCACGTGCTGTAGGCTCTGGTTCTAATAATTATACTTATACTCCTTCTTTCAGTTCCTTTGTAAGTGAAAGTATGTCTGTCAACGTTCCTGATACTAGTATTATTTATTCTAATCTTGGTAATTACTCTAGTCTTGGTTCTACTTCCAACGATACATTGTCATATATTCTTTGGGCAGTTATATTTATTGCTTTTATTATTATTATTGTTAAGTTCCGTCGGAACAGGAGGAGTTATGTTTCATTATGATAACTGATATTGTTCAATGGGTTACACAGTTTATAGATTTTCCATATGAATTTCAATTTATTCTTTATATTTTAGTTTCAGCAATACTATTAGTATTACTTATAATCGCAATAGACTTTTTCGGCTCGTTGTTTTTGGCCATATTCAATAGACGTCGTTAAGTCAGAAAGGAGTATTTATGGAAGGTAATGCTTTAACTAATCTTACTACGGCTTTTACTTGGATTACTACAAATATGACATCTATGGTTACCCTCATGCTTGGAGAGCCTGTTTTCCTTCTTCCTGTAGCTGTAACTTATGCTGGTGCTGCTATTGGTCTATGTTGCCGTCTTATCGGAAGATAATTTTCATTTCTATTTCCCGGCTCTCCGGCTTGCCGGAGCCGGGAAATTTCCTCAAGGTAAAAATTATGATTGATTTATTTATTTCTGTTCTTCCCCATATGTTTACTTTATATCCGTTTGTTGTAGTTTTTGCTTGTATGTGCGTTTTGGCTATTATTCTTTTAGTTAGGTTGATTGTAGGATGGTAAGCGGTTATTTCGGTCTGCCCGGCTGTGGTAAAACTACTTTTCTTGCCAAAATTGCTCAGCAAGAATTAAAACGAATTGCAAACGGTAAATCTAAATATGATAAAATTCTCTGCAATTTTTATTGTGTCGGTACTTATAAATTTAATTTTCAAAATTTGGGTACCTATTTAATCGAAAATGCCCTTATTCTTATTGATGAGATTACTTTGTATGCCGATAGTAGAGATTTCAAAACTTTTTCAAAGGCTCTGAAGGAGTTTTTTATCATGCATCGTCATTACAATAATGATATTATCTATTTTACGCAGCATTACAATAACGTTGATAAAAAGATACGTGATTTAACTTTTGAATTGTGGTTTGTTAAAACAAATCGAATATTTCCGATTTCTTCAGCTAAACGTATCTTCAGAACTCTCGATATCTGTGAGTTTACTCACGATATAGTCCATGGTTATCGATTCGCAACGTTGCTTGATATGTTACTTATGCCTTGCCGTAAGTTCTGTTGGCGGCCACGTTGGTATAAGTACTTTGATAGCTACGAAGCTGACCGAACTAAGCCACTGTTTCCTTTAGTGCCTTGGACGGTTCCTGTTTAAGGTGATAATTTATGAGTGATAACGTTAAGATTTTTTTAATCCTGGTTGGTATTGCTTTCTTTATTTTTTTGATTGTCAAAAGAATTATAGAGAGAATTAAATTAAATAAGTTCATGAAAGGAATGTATGATAATGTTGAAATTTCTAATCCCACTCATTCTGTTCGCATTGTTGTGCCTGTTCGGCGGAAAGGACGGTCTGATAATGTTCGGCATAATGCTCGGAAGCATTACCGTAGGAGTCGGACTGTTCTTCATCGGAAGAGCCGTTCTTCGGAAGATTACAACTCCTAAAGTTAAAAAATGCAAAGAAAATAACCTTCCATAAGGGGGGTTATTTTTTTATATTCCCTTGCCGCCACTAATCAACCACCCAAATGCTGTAATATATACTTAAGTATATACTTACGTATATAGCCATAAATTCACGTTTAAGCCATTTTCCCCTCTCCGCAGAGAGATTAGAGACGCAATCAAGCCAAGCTTTTAGAACGCAAATAAGCCTATGTGACGAGCCTGCGATAATAACACCTGCCCCCCTGCCTCGCTTTGTTAACATAATTTTTCACGTGGTTGTTCGTTCACTTCCCTGCGGATGTCCGCCAATCGGCACCCGTGGCACCTTCCCTGCCGCACGTTCTCGGCCCACGTTCTCGGCCGCACCTTCTCTTTTTTGTAACGGGATAAAACAGTATCACGTATCCCGTTTTATTTTTTTTCTTGACTTTTTAAGATTTTTTATTTATAATCTATTTGGAAGCCTCGCCCGACTGTGCGTTGCAAATGCTTTTATATTTTTGATATGTTTTGATATTTTATGAAATGTTTTAATATTTTAGCATGTGCAGTCGGGCAAAATTCCGGCTTTTGGAGGAATTTATGAATTGTCGTGTATCATCTGTTTTAATTGACGAAAAAGTTGAAAAATTCGATCGAGAAAAGTATTATTTTGGTTGTGACTGGGTTCAAGGTTGGTGTGATTTTTATGACCTTGCTGAATTTTTTAAAGGTCTTTCTGAAGTTGATGAGCGTTTAAAGTTCGATAATTTTGTTGATTTTAATAGCGGATTTTTGTTTTATAAACGTCGTTTTGGTTGGCAAGGTAAATCTACAATTAATATTGCATATAATCAGCAGTCTGAAGATGATGTTTTTTCAGTATTATCTGATGAAAATAAAGCACGTGGTATTTTCTTAAGCGTATCCGGTGACGGTATACGTGAATTAGGTGAAGATAGTTTTCATAAATTATTGCATTATCTTTACGATCGGAAATTTGTTTGCACTCGTATTGATATTTGTTGTGATATCTATAATCGTGATAATGTTGTTGTTCCTTTGCTTTTAAAGGCGTTTAAATCAGTTCCAAAAGAACGTTATGATCTCGGTATTCGTTCGAGGTTACCTAAGTCATCTAAGAAATTTTACATCAATTATGATTTTGTACGTGGTGATGGTTCTGAATTTACCGAAAATTTAACCTTTGGCAGCCGCGGAAGTAAAGCCGGTTATTTTAAACTTTATGATAAATATTTAGAGTGTTATTCTGTTAAACGTCTTAAACCTATTGCTGAACAGTTGACGGCACATTGTCCTGATGATTATTGGTACCGTATGGAATATACTTTATATCAAAGAAATGCTGAAGAATTATTTGCTTATATTATTAACGGCATTTCCCCCGGTTCTGCTTTTAAAATTGCTGCAGATATGTTGTTTACTCCCGGTGAAGCGTATAATTTTTACACATGTGGTGTTCATTATAATGACCTACCTGAATGGGAAGAATTTCTCTTGTTATGCGACGAAAATGACCCTGAATTTGTAGGAAATGTCAAAAATTACGTCGCAAAATGTATTCATTTTGTATAATTGCTTGAAATTTTCGGCTCCTATTCCATTAATATTCTATATTTCTCACAATTGTAATTTTTTAGCGGATATTGTATAATAAATATAAAGAAACTAAGGAGTGAAAAAATGAAACGCGAAGTATTAAATTCGGTCTGCCCCATACTTAAAGACTTTCTTGTTTATTCAGAGAGTATCAAAGGTATTTCATCAGGCACTGTTGAACAATACTGTTTTGATTTGACACTTCTTTTTAAATTTTTAAAAATTCAACATGGTATAATTCCTGACGATGCTGATTTTGACGAAATTGATACTAAAGATATTGATGCCGAATTTTTACACTCCGTAACCATTACCGACCTTTATTCGTTTTTAGTTTTCTGCAAAAACGAACGCAGTAACAATGCTGCTACCCGTTCGCGTAAGGTTTCATCACTTCGCTCATTCTTTAATTATCTTACAAATAAAATAAATTTACTGTCTGTTAATCCTGCAGCCGAGCTAACTACACCAAAACAAAGAAAATCATTGCCTATTCACTTAACTTTAGAAGAAAGTCTAGACCTATTAAAAGCAGTTGACGGACAAAATAAAGAACGCGACTTTTGTATAATTACCCTATTTTTAAACTGCGGTATGCGTCTTAGCGAACTTTGTTCAATTAATTACACCGATATTAAACCCGACGGCTCATTAAAAATCTTAGGTAAAGGAAATAAAGAACGTATCATTTATTTAAACGATGCATGTATTTCTGCTATTACCGATTATATGAAGGTACGGCCTAATGACAAAGTTTTAGCAAAAGATAAAAACGCCCTGTTTTTAAGCGGCAGACACCGCCGAATAAGCAATAAAACCGTTCAGCACATTGTTAAAACCACCCTCGCCCGTGCAGGACTTGAAGGCCAAGGATATTCAACACACAAACTACGTCACACTGCTGCCACCCTAATGTACCAAGACGGCGGTGTTGATATTAGAATTTTAAAAGAAGTTTTAGGTCACGCTAACTTAGGCACCACCCAAATTTATACTCATGTTTCAGACAGTCAAGTTGAAAAAGCATTCAAATCTAATCCCTTAGCAGAATTTAAAAATAAATAATTAAAGTCCCTGAACTTTTGTTCGGGGACTTTTCACATTTTGATGATTATTAAATATAATGTAAAAGACAAACAGAAATTGAGGAATTTATATGGAGTTTTCGGCAAGAGAATTATTAGCAAGGATAATTCAATGCGAAGCCAGCGGTGAAGGAATAACCGGTATGCAGGCCGTTGCTACAGTTGTTATGAACCGAGTACATGTCGCAGGCGGTGAATACCTACGTACCGGCGGCGGTAACTTGACCAATGTAATTTTTCAACCTTATCAATTCGACTGTGCAAGAACAGAAATCGGCGGACAGTATAATATGCAAAACATCTACAATATGTCACCTACCCCCGAAAATTATCAAGTTGCCGATTGGGCACTGAGCGGTAATGTTTTGAGCGAAGTCGGTGACTGTCTTTGGTATTTTAACCCGTTCTCATCAAACTGCGAACAGTATTTTCCTCGTAACGGCTCGGGAATTTACCACACAAGGATTAACCAACACTGTTTTTACAGACCTACTTCCCTATACTGGGAAACTTAAATTTTCTTTAGGAGAATCACTATGAACAATATGGAAAACTACACTGCACACAGCGGTGACAGTTACTATCAACCCGCAGGCCAGAGAATGTCGGCAGCACAACAAATGTACCTAAAAAACCACCCCGAACACATGAATAGCGATATGTCAGACCAATATAAAATAACCTGTAATTCGGGTAATAATTGGCTTAAAGCCGATAATAATATGCCGTCAAACAACACGTGGCAAAACAATAACAATGGTACAACTTCAGGTAATAACATGGGTATAGCAGTAAGACCACCTATGAACCAAAGTGGCGGCACAATAAGTTTAACACCCGAAACACTGACCAACACAAGTTTTTTACCCGCGTATTTAAGCCAATATATCGGTCATTGGATTAGAGCCGATTTCTTTATCGGCGAGTCAATCGAACAACGTGTCGGCGTTTTACATGAAGTCGGTGCAAGTTACTTTATAATTGAAGCCATAGAACCGCAAACTTTAATTGTGTGCGATATGTTCTCGGTAAAATTTGTAACAATCGTACTTGATGATGAATTTTCAAGACTTTTGAGATTTTAGTTATAAAAAAACACGCCTGCGGCGTGTTTTTTTATTACATAGAAATTTTATGGAAAACTTTTTTACCTTTTTTGATAACTACACCGTCACCTAAAAGGTCAGATTCTAAAAGCGAAAACGCGGGGTCAGTAATTTTATTATCGTTAACCGAAACACCGCCTTGCTGGATAAGTCTTCTACCCTCGCCTTTTGACGGAATTAGACCCGCTGCAAGCATCGCATCTAAAATACCGATTTTACCGTCAGTTAGCATATAGGCACTAATTGTAGTTTTGGGCATATCGGCATTAGCACCGCCTGTAAAGAGCGAACGTGCGGTACTAAGTGCCTTGTTGGCTTCGTCTTCACCGTGAATCATCTTAGTAAGTTCAAAAGCCAAACGCTCTTTAACAGCATTTAATTCACTGCCCTCTAATTTTTCGTACTCGTAAATTTCTTCAAGAGGAATGAAGGTTAAAAGTTTCATGCATTTTAAGACATCTGCATCGTCAACATTACGCCAATATTGGAAGAACTCGTAAGGTGAAGTTTTATTAGCGTCAAGCCAAACAGCACCGTTAGCAGTTTTACCCATTTTTTTACCTTCGGAATTAAGCAAAAGAGTAATAGTCATGGCGTGGGCATCTTTGCCTAATTTTTTACGGATTAGTTCAGTACCGCCGAGCATATTAGACCACTGGTCGTCACCGCCGAACTGCATATTACAGCCGTATTCTTTAAACAAATGATAGAAGTCATACGACTGCATAATCATATAGTTAAACTCTAAGAACGAAAGTCCCTTTTCCATTCTTTGTTTATAACACTCGGCTCTGAGCATATTATTAACCGAAAAACAAGCACCGACTTCGCGAAGTAATTCAACATAGTTAAGACCGAGTAACCAATCGGCATTGTTTACCATTTGTGCCTTGCCCTCGCCAAACTCAATAAACTTACTCATTTGCTCTTTAAAGCAGTCACAGTTATGTTGAATAATTTCGGGTGTCAGCATATTACGCATATCTGTTCTGCCCGACGGGTCGCCTATATAACCTGTACCGCCGCCGATAAGTGCAATCGGCTTATTGCCAGCCATTTGCAGTCTTTTCATAAGGCAAAGAGCCATAAAATGGCCTACATGCAAACTGTCGGCAGTCGGGTCAAAACCTATATAAAAAGTTGCCTCACCGGCATTAACCATTTTTCTTATTTCATCTTCATTTGTAACCTGTGCAATAAGACCGCGGGCTACAAGTTCGTCATAACAATTCATTTTTAGTCCTCCTAAATACCGATTAAACAATATATTATCACATCACAGCGTGATTTTCAATAAGTTCTTTTGCAGATTTTAACAAACTTTCGGTCATTTCGCCGCCTGACATAATCCTTGCTATTTCGTTTACCCTAGTATCACCTTTTGCCTCGGCAACATCCGTAAATGTATTGCCGTTTTTGGTCGATTTGGTAATGAGCAAATGATTATCCGCAGCGGCGGCAATCTGTGCTAAATGGGTAACGCAAAGCACCTGTCGGTCACTTGACAACGCCTTAAGTTGTCTTCCTACCTTATCGGCTGCTTTTCCGCTAATTCCTGTATCAATTTCGTCAAATATCAATGTATCGGCATCGGCAACGCGGTTCATAACGCTCTTAATACTGAGCATTATTCTTGACAACTCACCGCCCGAAGCAACCTTACACAGCGGTTTTACAGCCTGTCCCGAATTGGCGGAAATGTAAAATTCAACATTGTCACAACCGTTTACGGTGTACATATCTTCTTCGATATTAACCGAAAAAACAACATTGGGCATTTCAAGGTATTTTAAAACGTCGCATATATTACGCGAAAACTTTTCGGCAGTTTTCTTTCGTTTTTCGGTAAGTACCGCACCTTTTTCAATCAGTTGATCTTCGATTTCAGAATACAGTTGTTCAGCTTTTAAAAGTTCCTCATCAGAACGGTAAATTTTATCAAGTTTTGCCTTAGAGGTTTCAAAAAATTCTAAGACTGTTTCCTCGCTGCCGCCGTATTTTTTCATTAGCGAACGAATAACATCAATTCTTTGCTCTGTTTCCTCAAGTTCACCTTCATCAAACGAAACGCCGTCTAAAAGACCTCTTACTTCCGAAGTTATATCATAAAGTTCTAAATTAACATTTTGCAATCTTTCCAATAAAGTCTTAGCGTTTTCAAGACTGCCGCTACACATATTAAGTCCGTTAACCGCCTCTTCACAGAGCGAAGCGGCACCCGAAGTATCCTCGTCACCTATAAGTCCGTTATAACAAATCAAAAGCCCTTCTCTTAACTTTTCGGCATTTCTTATAACTTCACGGCGTTTAAGCAGAGTTTCAAGTTCGCCAACCGAAATGTCAGCCGCCTCAATTTCATTGATTTGAAAATTTAAAAAATCAATAAGTTTTTGCTTTTGCTCATCATCGGTTTTAAGTTCTTTAATGGTCTTTTTTACTGATTTTAAACTATGGTAACATTCCTTATAATCTTCAATAACCGTTCCATGCTCGCCGTAAAGGTCTAAAAACATACAGTGTAATTCAGGATTTAACAAGGCTTGATTATCGTGTTGACCGTGAATATTGACAAGATATTCGCCGACCTCTCTAAGTATGCCGACACTGACCGTAACGCCGTTAATTTTGCAGGTGTTTCTGCCGTCTGCGGTTATAGTGCGAAGCATAAAAACACTGCCGTCATCTAAAGTCACACCGTAGTTTTCAAGCAATTCGGCACATTTTTTCGGCACATTATCAAATAATGCCGAAACGGTTGCTTTATCACTGCCCGTTCTAACCAATTCTTTAGATGTCCGCATACCCGTTACGGCATTTATAGAGTCAATAATAATTGACTTGCCTGCACCTGTTTCACCGGTAAGGACATTAAATCCGTCACAAAAATCAATATTACACTTTTCAATAATTGCTATATTCTCGATATTAAGCGATTTTAGCATATTAAAATATCCTTATTCAATAATTGCTTTAAGTTCCAAGCATAAATTCTCGGCATCTAATTCGGTCTTGGTGATGACCAAAATTGTATCGTCACCCGCCAATGTGCCGAGCACATTTGGAAAATGCATTGAGTCAAGCGATGCACAGGCACCCTGAGCCATACCGACATGGCATTTAATCACTACATTATTTACGGCATAATCAACCGAAACGACCGTTCTTGAAAACAGTTCACGGTGACGCGGTGCCTTAGACCCGCCATGTGCCGAGTTGACAGCATAACGGTAAATTCCGCTGTCGTCAAGCATTTTTACAATACGAAGTTCCTTAATATCACGCGAAACGGTAGCTTGTGTGACATCGTAACCTGCCATTGTCAGTTCCTGCTGAAGTTCCTCTTGGGTTTCAATAGGTTTTGACTTTATGAGTTCAATAATTTTTAACTGACGATCTTTTTTCATTTTTAAGTCCCCTTTTAAATGAATTAAAGTCTGCTTTTTTCGGAAAACACCTTATATACAGAAAGGTCATTGAATTTTATAAAACTTGCCGTTAAATTTGACCTTGTAATTTTTATCACACTGCCGTTTTTAAGGGGAACTGCCCCCCTGCCGTCGGCAAAAAAGAATATTTCGGTTTTATCATCACCGCCGACCGTAATGGAAATTTCATTATTACCGTCTATAACCATAGAACGGGTCATTAAAGTATGCGGACAAACAGGCGTTAATATCATTGAGTTTAATGTCGGGTCAACTATAGGACCGCCTGCCGACATTGAATATGCCGTAGAGCCTGTCGGTGTGGCGACAATAAAACCGTCAGAGCGGTAATTTATCGCGTCGTTTTCGATAGTGACGCTTATATCAATCATAGTAGTATTGGCACTTTTACTGATAACTGCATCATTTAAACAGTCGCACTCTGCTATTTGTTTTTCTCCGTTTGATATTTCAGCTTTTAACATATAACGATTTTCGGTTGAATAATCACCGGTTGATAAATTTTCGAGCAAATCCAAATTATCGGCATTAAGACTTGCAAGATAACCTATCCTTCCGGAATTGATACCGACTATAGGAACATTTACGGTTGCTGATATTTTAGCAACCTTTAAAATTGTTCCGTCACCGCCGACAGCAATAGCAATATCAACATTCTTAAACAATGAAACATCAATATTATTAAACTCTGAAATCTCTACATTAGTACCGTTTAGCCTTAAAATTTCGGCACATTGTAAGGCTATTTCTTCGCCCTGACGCTCGGCATTAAAGACTATTAAAACATTCAAGTCCATAAACCTCCATTATTTAAGTATCAAGTGTAAAATGTGACTCATTTACCACTTCTTCGGCTGTGACACCGCTTAAATTTTCAGGATTATCATTCTTTTTTATATAAACCAAATATTCAATATTGCCTTCGGGACCTTTTACAGGTGAATATGTAAGACCTAATACCGAAAATTTATTTTCAAGCAACATATTCACTGTCTTTTCCACAACTTCAATATGTACAGAAACATCTCTGACAACGCCTTTTTTTCCGACCTTATCTTTACCTGCCTCAAACTGAGGTTTTATAAGACAGACCGCTTCTCCGCAGTCCTTAAGCAAATTTCTCATAACGGGAACTATCAGCGACAGTGAAATAAAAGATACATCAACCGAGGCAAAATCCAGCAGGTCAGGTATTTGTTCATTAGTAACGTAGCGGAAATTGGTACGTTCTAAATTTACTACCCTTTCATCACTGCGAAGTTTCCAAGCAAGTTGTCCGTAACCGACATCAATGGCATATACCTTTAAAGCACCGTTTTGCAACATACAATCGGTAAAACCGCCGGTTGAAGCACCAATATCGGCACAAATCATACCGTCAAGTTTAATAGGAAATGTTTCCATAGCCTTTTCTAATTTAAGTCCGCCGCGGCTGACATATTTTAACGGATTGCTTCTAACCTCAATTACATCTTCAGGTTTTATTTGAATACCCGCCTTATCAGCCTTTTGATTATTGACATACACAACGCCTGCCATAATAAGGGTTTTTGCCTTTTCGCGGCTATCACAAAAACCTTGTTCAAAAACGGCCGAATCAAGTCTGATTTTATTCGCCAATTATTTTTACCTCTTCTATCATTGATTCACAGTCTAATTTATTATGTTTACGCTGTGCCAAAACGCTTGCCTGTTTAACAAATCCCTCAACGGCATATGCTTTATAAACACCTTTAAATCCTTTTTCCATAAGTTTAAAACCGACCTTTTGGGCAACCGAGCCGTTTAAAATTCCTTCTTCAAAGAAAAGAACTTTTTTATAATTACTTAGTTCAGTAATAAGGCTGTCATCAATCGGCGATAAAATATCAAGTTTAATAACTGCGATATCTTTAAGTTCATTTTTAGCAATAAAAGCCTCATGAACAAGCGTTCCGTAAGTAACCAGTGCAGTATCTCCGCTACCGTATACCTTATATGTTTCGGTAACTTTTGAAGGATTTTCCGTAATTAAATCAGTACCGCCTCTCGGATACCTAATAGCGGCAACTCCTTTGGGATTTCTCAGTCGTTCTTTTAACATCAGCTTTAATTCATTAAAATCGGCAGGTGCATAGATTTTAACACCGGGAATTGTTGATAAAAACGCGACGTCAAAAAGACCTTGATGTGTTTCGCCGTCATCTCCTACAAAACCTGCACGGTCAACAGCAAAAGTAACCGGCACCCCTGCAATAGCGGTATCATGAATAATTTGGTCATATCCACGTTGTAAAAATGTCGAATAAACTGCAAAAATAGGTTTCATGCCCTTTTTTGCAAGACCGGCCGAGAAGGTAACGGCGTGTTCTTCGGCAATACCTACATCAAAGAAACGGTTTTTAAATTCATTGGCAAAATTTTTAAGTCCCGTACCGGTCATCATAGCGGCTGTGACAGCACAAATTTTATTGTCAGTTCTTGCCAATTCACATAATGTATCCCCGAAAACGCTTGAAAAATTAGGCTTGCCGCTACTAACTAAGCCCTCATTTATATCAAACCTCGAAACACCGTGATAGTCACCGGGATTTGTTTCGGCAAAAGCATATCCCTTACCCTTCACCGTTTTAACATGCACTAAAACAGGGCGGTCATAATTTTTGGCAACCTCAAACATTTCGGTAAGTTTCTTAATATCATGACCGTCAACAGGTCCCATATAATAAAATCCCAATGACTCAAAAATATTACTCTCATAAAGAGCGTTTTTAATCATCATTTTAAGACGGACTGCAAACGAACAAAGTTTATTGCCTATGAGCGGTATTTTAATTAAAAACCGCTCAACACCGGTTTTAAATTTAAAGTATTTTTTTTGCGTTCTAATAACACTTAAATGTTTTGATAAAGACCCGCGATTTTTTGAAATCGACATTTTGTTGTCGTTAAGAACAACAATCAAACGGCTGTCCTTTTTTTGGACATTGTTAAACGCTTCATAAACCATACCGCCGGTTAACGCACCGTCGCCAAGAACGGCAATAGCCAAACCTTTATCGCCTAAAATTTCATTGGCTTTACATACACCAAAAGCCGAAGAAAGCGAAGTACTGCTATGTCCCGTAATAAACGGGTCGTGCTCTGACTCTTCGGGTTTCATAAAACCCGAAATACCGTTTTCGGTACGAAGAGTTGAGAAATTTTCGTACCTTCCAGTAAGAAGTTTATGGGTATAACACTGGTGACCGACATCAAAAACTATAGTATCTTTCGGTGACTCAAAAACCTTATGCAAAGCAACGGTCAACTCTACAGCACCCAAGTTAGATGCCAAATGACCGCCGTTTTCTGAAACAGTACTTAACATCACACTGCGAATTTCACTGCAAAGTTCACCTATTTGCTCATTATTCAGTTGTTTCAAATCGTTAGGTGAATTTATACCACCCAAAATTTTAACATCCATTATTATACCTTAATTTCTTTAATTTTTTCGGTTGCAAAGTGACAACGCAAGTTGTTTTAAATTATCGGTGTTATTACCGAAAATCGACAGTAAAGAAATAGCCTCATTTGTAATTTTTTCTACATCTTCTTGAGCCTTTTCCAATCCAACATGCGAAACATACGTTGATTTTTGTGAATCACAATCACTGCCTATAGGTTTACCGAGTTCAAAAGCGGTACTCGTAATATCTAAGATATCATCTTTGATTTGGAAAGCAAGACCTAAATTCTCAGCAAATTTACCTGCATTTTCAATCATTTGCTCGGTTCCGCCTCCTAAAATACAACCGATTTTTGCCGCGGCAACAAGCAAGGCACCTGTTTTCATTTTATACATATCGGTTACAGCCTTTAGCGGTGCGACACTGTTTTCGTATTTTAGGTCAATTACCTGTCCGCCAATCATACCGCTGCTTCCGGCACAAGAAGATAAAACCTTAATTGCCTTTAAAATTCGGTCTGCCGACATATTTTCTGTTGATGCTGCAACAGAAAACGCATCAGTAAGCAGTGCATCACCGGCAAGTAACGCCGTAGCCTCTCCGAATTTTATGTGACACGAAGGTTTACCGCGACGCATATCGTCATTATCCATGCAAGGCAGGTCATCATGAATAAGTGAATATGTATGTATCATTTCAAGGGCAGTTGCAAATTTGACTGCACAAAATTCGTCACCCGAACAAACTCTTGCAAATTCCAACATTATTTGGGGTCTTATTCTTTTACCGCCTGCCGAAACGCTGTAATTCATGGCACTTAAAAGTTCGCTGTACTCAGTATTATTGTCTTTTAAAACGGCATTTAGTTCATTATCAATCAGTTTAGTATAATTTTCAAACATTTACATAATCACCTTTAACATAATCGGACAAATTTTCAATTTTTTGTTTAGCACCGTCAAGTTGCTTTTTACATGCAGCCGATAATTCCAAGCCCTTTGCATAAAGTTCTACCGACTCGTTCAAACTGCAGTCGCCCGACTCTAATTTTTTAACAACGGCTTCAAGTTCGGTAATATTTTGTTCAAATGTCTTTTCCATTTTAGTTCCTCTCGATTTCTAAAATCTGACACTTAGCACTGCCATCATAAAGTTTAAGTTTAATTTGGTCAAATTCATTTATATCATTTACACTGCTTACGGTATTACCGTTTATTTCGGCAACCGCGTATCCCCTTTTAAGTATTTTTATTGGGTCGAGTGCATCAAGTTTAGCAAGTAAAGAGGTGTACTTTTCACTGCTTTTATGATTAAGTTCGCCGTAAGCATTAGAAAGACGTGCAAAAAGACCGTCAAGCCTTAAATAATTATGCTCAGTAAGTTCAGTTATACTCTTGCTTTCAAAACTTTGGGTTAAAAATTTAATTCTTTCAGTTAAATTCTTTATGCGAGAATTTACGGCAATATTCATTCGGCTTTCATACTGTAAAATTTTGCTTGATATTTCATTTATATCGGGCACTGCTATTTCAGCCGCCGCAGACGGTGTAGGTGCTCTGAAATCGGCCGCAAAATCACATATAGTAAAATCAGTTTCATGGCCTACCGCCGAAATCACGGGTACTGTAGCCGCCGCCACAGTACGTGCAAGTTGTTCATCGTTAAAGCACCATAAATCTTCCTGCGAACCACCGCCGCGGCCTATAATTATAATGTCTGCATCGGTAAACTCACAAACATCTTGTATAGCTTTAATCATTTGAGGCGGTGCATTTTCACCCTGCACCGACACAGGACACATAATAAGTGTAGCAAGCGGAAACCTGCGTGATAAAACGTTTATCATATCATGTACTGCGGCACCTGTATTTGAGGTTATAACCGCAATTTTTTTGGGGAATTTCGGCAAAGGTTTCTTTAAAGATTTATCAAACAACCCTTCAGCGGCAAGTTTGGTTTTAAGTTGCTCAAACGCTACCAAAATACTGCCTGCACCGTCGGGTTGCATATCACCGACATAAAGTTGATACTGCCCGTCTTTTTCATAAATAGAAACCGACGCACGGCAGATAACCTTCATTCCCTCTTCGGGTAAAAATTTTAAATATGAGGCCTGCGACTTGAACATTACAGCCCTAACACTGCCGTCACTATCCTTTAAAGTAAAATACATATGACCGCTAAATGAGTTGACCTTTAAATTTGAAATTTCACCCGAAACAAATAATGATTTTAAATTAGTATCCCCGTCGAGCAGTGACTTTACGTACCTATTCAGTTGTGAAACGGTAATAACTGCCGACAAGGGAAATCACCTCTTATAAATTATGTTTACAGTGTGCCATAAATGCCGTACCGACAGCATTATCACTCGAAAGTTCAGCACTTGCAAAATATGCACCGTATCTTGATGTAATATGCTTTCTTATAATAGTATTTGACATTACACCGCCCGCAAATACAAGCGGTAAATCGCCATATTCTGCTATAATTTTTTCGGTCATTTTATCCAAAGTTAACGCCAAGTACAGAATAGTAAAATAAGCAATATCTTCGGCACAGCAACCCTTGGTTTTAAGTGCCTCAGCCTTGTTCTGAAGCCCCGAAATACTGCAGTTTAAACCTTTTAAGGTCGGTTTCGGCTTTTCGGGAAGCGTACCCGATAAAGACAGTTTGTCAAGTTCTTTTCCCGCGGGAAATCTTAGTCCCAACATATTACCGACCCTGTCAACCGCCTGCCCCATTTTAAGGTCAAGCGAGCAGGCTATTATATCAGACTTAAAAAAATCATCCTTATCATAATCAACCATAACCGCCTCGGTCGTACCACCCGAAACATGGAATGATATAAAACGCTTACCCAAAAGGTCGGTCTTACCCGACGACAATAAGGCCGCCGCGATGTGTCCCGACTGGTGAGAAAACTTATAAAGCGGAACACCCAAAGCCATTGATACAGCCGAAGCCGCCGAAACCCCCGCCAAAAAGCAGGGCATATAACTGTTGAGTTTAGACCTTGGTCGGTCTGAAACACCGACGGCGGTAATATCACTAACACCGCCTATGGTATTTTCTATAATTGAAGGCAGATTTTTTACGTGTTTAAAAAGAGCCTCACTTTGCCTTAAACCGACTTCGCCATCGTTGACATCTAAAATCTGACGCGAGTTAACAAACGATAAATCGTCACCGTTTATTATTGCCGCCGATGTGGTATAGTTGCTTGTATCAACACCGAAAGCATTCATTACATTGCCCTTACAACCGAACCGAGCACACCGTTTACAAACGATGCATCATCAACGGTTGAATACTTTTTGCAAAGTTCGACCGCTTCATCAATAGAAACAGCGGTAGGAATTTCGTCCATATATTTAATTTCATATATCGCAAGCCTTAAAACAGCCAATGACACTTTGGAAATACGCTCAATGGTCCAACCCGAAAGGTTTTTCGCTATCAATTCGTCAATTTCCTCTAAATTCTCATAAACACCCGTGAAGGCCTTTACTGTATATCCGTCGCCGTCTTCTTCAAAGTTGCGGCATTCTTTCGCCGTTTCAATAATTTCCGCTATATCCGATTCACTGAATATTTTTTCGAAAATAAGAATAAACGCTTGATTTCTTGCTTCTTTTCTTGTCATAATGCACCTGCCAAATCTTGATTTCAAATTGCATTTTTATACATAATATATATTACATTAAAATAAAATAAATTTCAAGATTTTATTGCATAAATATATTAAATTTATTGCATATTTTAAAATAAATATTGTTATTGCAAAATTCTTTAGATACTGCTATAATAAAATGAAAGTTAAAAGGTGGTGCTTTTATGGCAGGATTGTTTAAAAACAGTTTATTCGGTTACAAAAAAGAAGCAGTTATAGGTTTTGTTGCGGAAAGCAAAGAGAAAATCCGTACTAAGGACAACGAAATTGCCAAACTCAAAAAAGAACTCGATATTTTAAATAATAAAAACCAAGAATTAGAGGCAAAGGTGGTTGAACTTACCGCCGTTACCGAGGATTTTAAGGCACGCGAAGAGGCAATTACAAAACTCAGCGAAAGTATCGGAAAACTTTACCTTGTTGCTAAGTCCAACGCTGACAGTATAATGACCTCTGCCCTTAAAACGGCTGAAGATTCCGCCGAAACAGTACAAAAAAATATCACTGCTGCCGACAGTGCGTATGCTGAATTTACAAAACTTGAAGAAATTTTAAGTGATAATATTAACCGTTTTTCCAAGGAAATATCGTCTATTAAAGAAAAACTTCAAGATGTTAAGGAAAAGGCTGTCGAAAACGGTGAAATAGTTGCCGAGAAATCGAGCAAATATGACAGTGTAATCAGTGCTATTGACCAAGCGGTGTCTAAATGAAGATTTTAAGATTAAATACTTCTGATTTTCCTAAAGCCGCGGCAGATATTCACGCCGGTGATAAAGTTATTTTATCCGGTACCGTATACGCTGCAAGAGATGCCGCACATGCAAGAATAATGTCATTACTTGCCGAAAACAAGCAGTTACCGTTTCCGATTAAAGGTGCGACCGTTTACTACGCAGGACCTACACCGACACCAAAAGGTTTAAGTATAGGCAGTTGCGGACCGACAACTTCAAGCAGAATGGACAGTTTCTCCCCTGCTTTGCTCGATTTGGGGTTATCTGTAATGATTGGTAAAGGACAACGCAACCGCGAAGTACAAGAGGCGATAATTCGCAATAAAGCGGTTTATCTTTGTGCAATCGGAGGTGCGGGTGCTCTTGCATCAAAATGTATCACCTCTTGCGAAGTCTTAGCCTTTGGCGATTTGGGTTGCGAATCAATAAAAAAATTAGAGTTCAAGGACTTCCCTCTTATCGCCGCCATTGACTGCCACAGCGGAAATTTATTTGAGCGATAAAAAAGTGTTGACTTTTAACATTATTAACTATATAATAATGCTTGTTAAAATCAAATACGGAGACGTATCGAAGTGGTCATAACGGGGCTGACTCGAAATACTTTCGGTTTGTTTTGATGACTCCCTTCAAACCCTTTATTTATCAGTGTTCTTGAACACTACTTTGGAAAGTGTCATATTTTCTAATGGTTTTTCTAATGGTTTTCCGCTTACAATTTAATATTTTTTGCTTAAAACGGAGAGTTGTCCGAGTGGTCGAAGGTGCGAAACTCGAAATTTCGTGTTGGTGATGAGCCAACCTAGGGTTCGAATCCCTAACTCTCCGCCATATATAAAGCAGCAGGTTCTTATGCCTGCTGCTTTTCTTTTAACATAGCATTCATCTGCTCAACTTGAACAGCAGACTTATTAACTCTGGATAAATATTTTTGAGAAGACATCCATTCAATAAGTGAGGTCTTTGGAACTACCCGTGTATTGAAATATTCCACACACTGTAAGTCACCATATAATATCCATCTTCTAATGGTTTCTTTGGTATAGCCAGTCATAGTTATAACTTCTTTCAAGGTTAGAATATCCTTTTTACTATGAAATTGCCGATTATACCATTTCCGTGCAAAATCAGTATCAATTATAGCAAAGCAATTTGTTTGGGCTTTCTTTGCTTTGTATCCAGAACCAAACATCCCTTCTGGATATTCAAATACTGCACCACTTTCAATGAAGTGCAGAACATCGCCTTTCCTAATAAGATAACGATGTGTTTTTTTGCCTGTGTCAGTGCAAGGTATTATACCATTGTCAAGCATATACTTTGCTTTTCGCTTACTGATATGTAGCATCTTATACATATCTTCAAGCGATATAATTTTTTCGTTTCCCATAGATTACAGCACACCCACCTTCTCTGCAATTTGCTTTCGCCTTTCAAGTTCTGTGTTGTTGGAATTGACTACATTATCAAAAATGCCTGTGCCTACAAAAATATTTCCAGTCTGCTCAATATCTTCAACATCAGGATGTAGATAATACTTTGCAGTAATACCCGATTCGGAATGACGAAGGTATTGCTGTATGAGTTTTAAGTTCATACCCGATTGTTTCATAAGCAATGTTCCCGTCGTATGGCGGAGAGCATGAAACTTAATATATCTTAAACCAATTCTTTTCAGAACCACTGCAAAGTGGTCAGTGATATAATTAGGACGAAGAATTGTGCCGTCAGTTCCAACACAAACAAAATCATAAAATCGTTTATCATAACAATTACCAAATATTCTTTTGTTCGCCTCAATTCGCTCTTTTTGTTTTAGCAATAATTCTTCCGCTAAATCAAACAAAGGAAAAACAGCAATACTACCTTCATTTTTAAGCAAATCTCGTTCAATCAATGATGTGCTACCATTGGTACGATACAGTTTCACAAAACCTTTGCACTTCTTGATGGTTTCTTCTTCGTGTTCCTTCGGTATTTCAAGAATTGAAGTTTTAAATGAAATGGTCTTGTGTTCAAAGTCAATTGCCGAAAATTTCAAACCTACAATTTCACTCCTGCGAAGTCCGTAAAGCAACCCCAATACAATGACAATGTTCATATCATCATCTATTTGTGTGATACCCTCCATAAGTTTTGCGGCTTCATCTCTGGTAAAAGGGGTTATAGACGGCAAGGTGGAACTTAATGAATTAGAATCGGTAACAGGGTTTTCTGGTAAAACTTTTTCCTTTCGTGCTTCATCTAAAACAAAATTCATCAAAGACCTATATCGTTTAATGGTGCTATTCTTTAAGCCCTTTTCAGAACAATACGAATAAAAGTTATTTATAACAATAGTCTCGATATCACACAACCTATACTTACCGTGAAAGAACTGTTTTATTTGAGCATTAGCAATGGTTAAATACGAGTTATAGGTTGAAGGCGAAAGAGTATTTTTTCTCTTAAATATGTTATCAACAACACACTCATAAAAGTCCATATTTTGTTTTTGATACTTATTTAGTTCGGTTTCGGTCATACCTTCAAACTTCGAGAATTTTTCGATTTCTGCTTTTTGTAGTGCATTTAGTTCGGCAATCATTTCTTGAAGTTTCTCGTTCGCCTTTCTTTCCGAAATACCTCCATTACGGTTCTTTTCGTTAATTTTAGCGATTTTCTTCCACTTGTATTTTCTTTTGCCAGTTTCAAGGTCTGTATAGTATAAAACAGCATACCAACAGCCCGCCTTGGGTTGAACCGAACCTGTAACCCTTTTTACTTCAAGCAGTTTCATTCAACCCACCTCCATAGATATAATCTAAAAGCGATTGCTTTACTATACGATAACCGTGTCCTACCTTCAAAGAATGCAAAGTGCCGTCTTTGATGAGTTTATACACAGAATACTGTCCAACCGATAATATCTGCTGTACCTGTGGTACAGTTAAGACATCAGGATACTTTTTCAAACTCTTGTGATTGCGATTTCTTACCTGCTCTAATGTTGCCATGTAATGACCTCCTTAAAATAATATTTTGGTGCCGCCCACCCATCCTTATTGCCACAAGACAATAAAAGGTAGATACTAATTAACTCTTGAAAACATAATGCGGCAAAGTAATCAAGAACTTCCTGTAATTACAAATCGGGCATAATAAAACCCATACCTTTTTGAAGATGATACTCCTAATAGGTATGGGTATAAAACATAAATTGTTATGTAGTTAATTCATACTTAATTCAAAGCATAGCATCTTCCTCGGATAAATGTTTTTATTATGTTAATCGCTGCGATTTCTTACGATTGTGAGCAAAGTATAATGCAAAAAAATCAGTTTGTCAATAGCACTCGAACCCGCATAAACACTAGGTTTTTAGCGAAAGTTTTTAAAATTTTCCGCAACTTAAATTTTGAGAGACGGGAAAGCGAAATTTTTAAAAACTTTTTGCCTCAAAAATTTTTTAAAAAATTTTTTTTGGAGGTTTTTTGAGTATTTTTTGCAACGAAAATATTAAGTTTTTAAAATTAGACGGTTTCCGATTTTTTGAGCCTTCATATTCTAATAAAATGAAAAACTTTTTCAGTAATTTATAACACTTTGTTGAGAATTATACTATTTTCTACCCTGTGGGTTAAAGATAATATAATTCTATTTTTAATCAACATTT
>JAZNLA010000044.1:0-4023 GCA_045578845.1 Acutalibacteraceae bacterium
GCTACAACGGAGTATGGTGTACATATTCATGCGGCAGTGGAACGGGGAAATATTTTTGCCTGTCAGTTCCATCCGGAAAAGAGTGCCGACGTAGGATTAAAGATTTTAGCGAATTTTATTGCATTATAATAATTAGGAGAATATTATGCATACCAAAAGAATTATACCTTGCCTGGATGTTCATAACGGACGTGTGGTTAAGGGTACCAATTTTGTGAATTTAAGAGATGCCGGAGATCCGGTAGAAGTAGGTCGTGCTTATGGAACTGCAGGAGCAGATGAGCTTGTGTTTTTGGATATAACCGCCTCATCAGACGCACGCGAAACAGTTGTGGATATGGTAGAGGCAGTTGCAAAGAGTGTGTTTATTCCGTTTACGGTAGGCGGCGGAATAAGAAGTGTAGAGGATTTTAGAAAGATTTTAAATGCAGGTGCTGACAAGGTTTCGGTAAACAGTTCGGCAATAAAAAATCCTGAGCTTATAAAAGAGGCAGCTAATAAGTTTGGCTCACAATGTGTAGTGTGCGCGATAGATGCAAAGCGCAGACAAAGTGGTAATGGTTGGACAATATATCTAAATGGCGGCAGAGTTGATACAGGCATTGACGCTCTCGAGTGGGCAAAAAAGGTCGAGGCATTGGGTGCTGGCGAAATACTTTTAACAAGTATGGACTGCGACGGAACAAAATCAGGCTATGATTTAGAGCTTACAAGGGCAATAAGCGAGAGTGTTTCAATTCCCGTTATAGCCTCAGGCGGAGCAGGAAATATGGAGCATTTTAAAGATGCATTCCAAAAAGGTAAGGCAGATGCAGTTTTAGCGGCAAGTCTGTTCCATTTTAAAGAAATAGAAATTATGGACCTTAAAAGATATCTTAAAGAAAATGGCGAAAGTGTTAGAATGTAAAAAAGAGGAGGTATAGAAGATGGATAGAACATATTTATGTATAGATTTAAAGTCCTTCTATGCCTCTGTTGAATGTATGGAGCGAGGTCTTAACCCAATGACCACTAACCTTGTTGTTGCAGACGAGGGCAGAACAGAAAAAACAATCTGTCTTGCAGTGTCGCCCTCATTAAAGTCGTTTGGGATACCTGGCAGACCAAGACTTTTTGAGGTCATACAAAAAATAAAAGAGGTTAACCATAAAAGAAAAAACGACTCACCATCACTCAGACTTGAAGGTGAGTCTTATGATTATAAAGAGATAATTAAAAACCCCTCGTGTGCTGTCTCTTATATTGTTGCACCACCAAGAATGGCACTTTATATGGAATACAGTGCAAAAATTCATCAGATATACCTAAAATATATTGCGCCCGAGGATATACACGTCTATTCCATAGACGAGGAGTTTATGGATATAACAAGCTACTTAAAAACATACAACAAAACACCACGCGAGTTTGCTATGACAATAATTAAAGATGTTTTGGCACAGACGGGAATTACCGCCACCGCAGGCATAGGCACAAATTTGTATCTTGCCAAAATCGCAATGGATATTGTTGCAAAAAAGAGCGTTGCCGACAAGGATGGTGTAAGAATAGCCGAGCTTGATGAAATGACATACCGCAAAGAGCTGTGGTCGCATAAACCACTACGCGATTTTTGGCGCGTAGGTGGGGGTTATGCAAAAAAACTCGAAGAAAACGGGCTATTTACAATGGGCGATATTGCAAGAATGTCCTTAAGCGAACAAGGCGAGGACAGGCTCTATAAGCTGTTTGGTGTAAACGCTGAGCTCTTAATTGACCATGCGTGGGGATATGAGCCGTGCACAGTGGAGGATATTCGCTCATACAAACCCGAAAAAAAGAGTATTGGTACAGGGCAGGTTTTGCATTGCCCGTACACATTCGAAAAAGCAAGGCTTATTTTAAAAGAAATGACAGAGCTTTTAGTGCTCGATTTGGTAGAAAAAGGCCTTGTTACAAATCAGATGGTAATAACAATAGGTTATGATACAGAGAATTTAAAGGGTAATAGTGCATACAAGGGAGAAATAACTATAGACCGTTATGGCAGAAAAATACCAAAGCATGCTCATGGAACGGTTAATTTAGAAAGTCATACCTCCTCAACAAAGCAGATAATGGAGAGTGTTCTTGGCTTGTACGATAAAATTGCCAAAAAGTCGTTGCTTGTGCGCAGGGTAAACATTAGCGCAAATAATGTTTTGCATGAGAGTATGGTACAAGAAAAACCAAACTATGACCAGCTTGACTTTTTTACCGATTATAATAAAGTAGAAAAAGATATAAAGCAAAAAAAGGATAACCTCAAAAAAGAGAAAAATCTGCAAAAAGCACTTATACATATAAAAAATCAATATGGTAAAAACGCGGTTTTAAAAGGTATAAATCTCGAGGAGGGCGCAACAGCAAAGGACAGAAATTCGCAGATAGGAGGTCATAAAGCATGAGCGGCTATGATGATATTATAAATCTTCCGCATCCTGACCCCAAAAAGCATACAAGAATGTCGCGTATTGCGCGTGCGGCACAGTTTGGTGCATTTAGGGCGCTGACAGGTCATGAGGAGGTAATAGATGAGGTTGCAAGAATAACCGATAGTAAAACAGACCTCGATGAGTGCGAAATGGATATAATAAATAAGAAGCTTTCTATAATATCTGATTATATTAAAGAAAATCCCGAGGTTACAATAACATATTTTGAGCCCGATTCAAAAAAGAGCGGTGGTAAGAGTGTTGTACATACGGGGTGTGTAAAAAAGATAGATATATTTAACGGTAAAATTATAATGTGCGATAAAACACAAATAAGCATAGATATGATTTTAAATGTATCCTCACAGTTATTTAATGGGTACGATTTAATATAAAATGTATAAAAAAAGGAATAATGAGGAAAGATAAATAGGTAAAATTTCCAAAGATAAAAAAATATAAAAAAAAATAAAAAAAGGTATTGACAATTAAAAATAGTTGTGGTACAATATTAAAGCTGTCGCAAAGACAGTATGTACATTGAAAAGTAAACAGTGCAGAGTTCTTGTCAAGACATTAAGATGTCTAAACAATGAGTTTTTTATGACAGAAATTCGGATACGAAAAGTATTAAAGCGAAACATTAGTCAGTGCTTTGAAAAAGGCAGGAAAAACTTGATTAAAAAGTATTTAGAGGCTAAGGCCTTTATATAACAATTTTATCGAGAGTTTGATCCTGGCTCAGGACGAACGCTGGCGGCGTGCCTAACACATGCAAGTCGAACGGAGTTACTTCGACAGAACCCTTCGGGGGGAAGATGATTTAACTTAGTGGCGGACGGGCGAGTAACGCGTGAATAACCTGCCCATAAGAGGGGGATAACACAGAGAAATTTGTGCTAATACCGCATATTGAGATTTAACCGCATGGTTTTATCTTGAAAGATTTATCGCTTATGGATGGATTCGCGTAAGATTAGCTAGTTGGTGAGGTAACGGCTCACCAAGGCGACGATCTTTAGCCGAACTGAGAGGTTGATCGGCCGCATTGGGACTGAGACACGGCCCAGACTCCTACGGGAGGCAGCAGTGGGGGATATTGCGCAATGGGGGCAACCCTGACGCAGCAACGCCGCGTGCGGGAAGAAGGTCTTCGGATTGTAAACCGTTGTCGCAAGGGAAGAAGACAGTGACGGTACCTTGTGAGAAAGCCACGGCTAACTACGTGCCAGCAGCCGCGGTAATACGTAGGTGGCAAGCGTTGTCCGGATTTACTGGGTGTAAAGGGCGCGTAGACGGGATATTAAGTCAGTCGTGAAATGCCGAGGCTCAACCTCGGAGCTGCGATTGAAACTAATATTCTTGAGTATCGGAGAGGAAAGCGGAATTCCTAGTGTAGCGGTGAAATGCGTAGATATTAGGAGGAACACCAGTGGCGAAGGCGGCTTTCTGGACGACAACTGACGTTGAGGCGCGAAAGTGTGGGGAGCAAACAGGATTAGATACCCTGGTAGTCCACACCGTAAACGATGGATACTAGGTGTAGGAGGTATCGACCCCTTCTGTGCCG
>JAZNLA010000045.1:0-85790 GCA_045578845.1 Acutalibacteraceae bacterium
AGCAACTACGCATATTTCCCTGTGATTTTTGATGCAGATGTTTTTGGTGCAAGCCGTAACGAGGTGTTTAGTGAATTGGCCGAAAAAGGCATCGGTGCGAGAAAGTATTTTTATCCTCTCACCAACACTTTTGAGTGTTTCGAGGGGAGATATAATCCCGATTTAACTCCTGTGGCATTAAGTATAAGCAAAAGGGTATTAACTTTGCCTATGTATGCTGACCTTTCGCTACAAGATGTTGACCGTATTTGCGATGCTATTATAGCGTGTAAAAAAATTAACTGAATATAAAAATTACAGACACCGCTTTCTAAAAGCGGTGTCTGTTTTTATGCACATGCAACTGCATAGTTTTAGGACAAACTGCATAGGAATAAAGCGGGTATTATGTACTATTTTTAACAACATTCGTAATTTTGCACAATAACATGTGTATTGATACAGCGTGAGGCATAATATGAGTTAGCGTTTGAGGGTTGTATTTGTGTATTTTGACGGCAAAATGTTCCTAAAAAGGCAGTTTACAGTAAATATGCATATATGAGTTGGTACAAAAAATTAAAATAAAATGAGAAAATTAGTGAAAATTTGACAATAAGCGGTTGACAAAATACTGAAATTGTAGGATAATACAGTATAGATAATTATGCAAATTGGGTTTTTGGCTTTCGTCACAAACTCGGTGGTCTTGCAAGATCCGTAAATTATTATTTGAAGGTGAAGAAATGAAATTTGGTAAAACACGACTGTTCGCTGTTCTGCTCGCTGCTGTGCTTGCTTTGTCGTCATTTGCTAACCTTTCGGTTTTTGCCGAAGAAGCAACTGCTGATGAAAGCAATGGTAAGCCTCAAGAAAGCACCTCTTCTGACGCTGCTGTATCCGGTGAATACCAGAAGTATCTTGAATCCATTAAGGACTATAAAAATGCAAAAGAGGATATCGTTATAAACGCTGCTGGCTATAAGGAAACGGTCGGCGGGGACTATGCTTCGAAAGAGGGCGGAGCTGATGCCGGCAACGTTTTCTCAATCAAAAATTACGATGTTCTTGATGACATTCATACCGGCAGCCATGTTAAAGCAGATTGCCTTGTATGGGCAGACAACCCTGATTTTAAACAGCAGGGTTATGTCACTTATGTTATAGAGGTTCCGGAGGATGCCATTTATAATATTGAGTTTAAATATCTTCCACTTATAAAAACCGGTGCCACAGGTGACACCGCTGACGATAAGGATACCACAAGTCCGGTTGAAATCGGCGTAAAGATTGACGGAAAAACCCTTTATAAGGGTCTTGACGGTTTGATGCTTCCTCGTAAGTTTGTCAATAGCGGTGCTACTATTGATAAACCCACAGGTGATATCCGTGAAGATTCTCTTAATAACCAACTTACTCCCGAACAGGTAATGTACAGTGAATTTACCACGACTTATGCAGTCGATCCCATAGGTGTTGTTGCCAATCCTTATAAAGTACTTCTCACCGCAGGTGCTCATGAAATCACTTTGGTGTCTAATTATGAGCCGTTTGCTCTTGCAAGTATTACATTTAAAGCCCCCGAGAATGTTGTTTCTTATAAAGAGTACATAGAAAATCATTCCGGTGTCGCAAATTATACCGGTACCGCTGTTGAAATCGAAGGCGAAGATGCTTGGATTAAGTCAACCAACTCCATTGTTTCCAAGGCTGACAACAGTTCATCTTCAATCAATCCTCAAAGCCCTATTAAGAATATTCTTAATTATATAGGCAGTACCAACTGGGGAACACCCGGCGAAAGTTTAACATGGACAGTAACAGTCCCCGAAAGCGGACTTTATACCCTGGGAATGACATATAAACAAGCCGCTGTTATCGATGGCTTCAGTTACCGTTCACTTACAATTGACGGCAAAACTCCGTTTAAAGAGTGTGAAACACTCCGTTTTGACTACTGCACAACTTGGAAGTTCTATGAGTTCGGCGATGGAAAAAATCCTTACATGTTCTATCTTGAGTCAGGAAAAACACATCTGATAACTCTTACAGTAACTTTGGGCGAAACTGCAGACTTCTATTTGAGATTAAACGATATTGTAGACCAAATAGGCGATACATATATTGATATAGTTATGATTACAAGTGACTCTCCGGATCCTAACCGTGACTATAATCTCTTTAAACAAATTCCTAATTTCCAAGAAACACTTCTCGGTTTGTATACCGACCTTGATACACTTTCAAATGATATGAAGGCTCTTTCGGGTTCGAGAAGTAATAAGTATATTGCTGCTCTTAATAATATGTCGCGTGTTATTAAGGACATGTATAAAAACCAATATACCGCACAAATCTACGTTAAAGATTTCTACAGCAACTACACTACCGTGTGTTCTTGGCTTTATGAAATGAAAACCATGCCGCTGAGTCTTGACCAAATGCAGTTTGCTTCACCTAAAACAGGTTATACAAGCCATAAGGCAAATCTGTGGCAGACATTCGTTTTTGAGTGTAAGCGTTTCTTTGCTTCGTTTAGTGATGACTTTAGTACAATCGGCGGTACAGCCGCCGCTACTGACCGCGGTCAGGTTAGAATTTGGGTAAACTGGGGCCGTGACCAAGCACAGGTATTAAGCAATCTTATCCAAGATTCATTCACCTACGAAACCGGAATCAGTGTTAAACTTGAAATTGTTGACGCTTCACTCATTAAGGGTATTCTTGCGGGCAACTTCCCTGATATTTCACTCCACATTTCCAGAACCGACCCTGTTAACTTAGGTATGCGTGGAGCATTATACGACCTTACTAATTTCTCTGCTGCTAAGGACAGCAAATATTCAACCGTAGATGACGGTTCAACTTATTTGTTGGATTATGAAACAGTATTAAAACGTTTCCAGGAGTCAGCTGATATTCCTTATTGGTATAATGACGGCAAAAAAGACGGCCTTTATGCAATTCCCGACACACAAGGTTTCTATATAATGTACTATCGTACTGATATCTTTGAGCAACTTGGAATCGAAGAGCCTCAGATGGCGAACGGTGGTAAAGGTTGGACTTGGGCCGAGTTCCTTGATGCGGCAACTGTATTACAAAGAAATAATATGGGTGCTTATGTACCTTATACTAAGATAGCATCGTCTACGACGGTAAATGCCGGTATGGGCAGTTTACATATGTTCCCGACAATGCTGACACAAAACAATGTTAATCTCTATAATGAAGAGGGCACTGCTACCAATCTTACTTCGGCAGAGGCTATTGCGGCATTTACTCAATGGACCGATTTTTATACAAAATACGGCATTGAAAAGCAAGCAGACTTCTACAACCGTTTCCGTGTAGGCACTATGCCTTTAGGTATTGCAACCTATAACACATATACCACACTTACTCAAACCGCACCTGAAGTTCAGGGACGTTGGAAAATTGCACCCATTCCCGGTATTATGCAGGAAGACGGTACAATTAACCGCAGTATCGGCGGTTCGGGCTCCGGTTGCGGCGTTGTAGCACCTTCATCTAATAAGGATGCTGCATGGGAATTCCTTTGCTGGTGGACCAGTAGCGATACACAACTTCGTTTCAATAACAATGTCGAGTCGGTTTTAGGTGCAGTTGCACGTACTTCGACTGCTAATATTAACGCATTCAATTCTTACTCTTGGAATGCAGATGACCTCAGTATCCTTAATGAGCAATGGGATGCAGTTGTTGAACTTGCAGAACTTCCCGGTGGATACTATGTATCGCGTGCAGTAGACCAAGCATTCTGGGCTGTTCTTAACAAAGAACAAAACGAAAAAGATGCTATGCTTCAATGGGGCGAAATTGCCGATAACGAAATTGATCGTAAAATCAATGAATATATTAAGAAGTAAGAAGGGGGAGGGACAGCAAAATGGAAAAACAGGTTAAATTAGACCACGATAAAATCAGACGTAAAGCAGTTTTAAAAGAAATGATACCTTCATATATCATGCTGGCACCTTTCTTTATCTGTTTCTTGGTATTTCTTGTAATACCCATTGTATCTTCAATAGCACTTAGTTTCACAAACTATGATATGATAAATACACCCAGTTTCAACGGACTCGGAAATTATATCCGTATGTTCCTTGATGATGATGTATTTATGATTGTTTTCAAAAACACATTGCTTTTTGCAATTATATGCGGACCGGCGGGTTTCTTGCTTTCGTTCGTTCTTGCATGGTTTATTAATGAGTTTTCACCTATTGTCCGTACACTGCTTTCGTTCATGTTCTATGCACCTGCTCTTGTAGGTAATGCGATTTTCATTTGGCAGGTTGCGTTCAGCAGTGACAGTTACGGTTACATAAACAGTGCACTCCTTTCTTTAGGACTTATAACCGAGCCGGTCACATGGTTGAGTACGGAACAGTACATTAAGCCTATTATTATAGCGGTTCAGTTGTGGTCAAGTATGGGTGTTTCGTTCCTTTCAAATATTTCAGGTTTGCAAAATGTTAACAATGAACTTTATGAAGCCGGTGCTATAGACGGTATTCGCAGCAGATGGCAGGAACTTTGGTATATTACCTTACCTACCATGAAAAACATGCTTTTATTTAGTGCGGTTATGCAAATTTCGTCGGCTTTCTCGATAAGCGGTGTAGCGACTCAACTTGCCGGTTTCCCGAGTGTTAATTATGCTGCTGATACGATAGTATCCCATATGTCCGACTTAGGTACAGTTCGATTTGAATTAGGCTATGCATCGGCAGTTGCGGTTATCCTATTTTTGATGATGGTTGTATTCCGTCTGATTGTAGGCAAACTACTGAATATGACAGGAAAGTGAGGTGGGAAAACTGATGTTCAGAAAAAAACAGGAACAACTTATATTACCAAGCGGTGCAAAGGCATTGCGTGATTCTGTAAACGACATGAAGGCTCCTAAGAGAAGACGCTCTTCTAAATCAGAGGCCAAGCGCTATACAAGGTCAAAGGCGGGCACTTTCTTTTACTTCTTCTTTATAATTGCTGCCGGTTGCGTTTCGATACTTCCGCTTGTTTATTGTATATGTACATCGCTTAAACCGTTGGATGAAATTCTTATTTTCCCGCCGAGATTTTTCGTTCATCGTCCTACAATAGCAAACTATGTTGCACTTCCGGAATTACTCTCTAATATGCGTGTTCCGTTGTCGAAGTATATTTTCAACAGTTTGTTTGTTTCAACTGCTACAACGTTTCTTTATGTTTTGGTTGCATCAATGGCGGCGTTTGTCCTTTGCAAATCAAACATAAAGTTCAAAAAGACAATATTTTATATTATTCAGTTTTCTTTGCTTTTCACTTCTTATACTCTTTCGGTTCCGCAGTATCTTATTTTTACATGGTTAAATATAATTGATACATACTGGGTATATATCTTGCCCCACTTTGCGTCAACTATGGGTGTATTCCTTATGAAACAGTATATGGAAGGTGCCTTGCCAAATGCTTTGCTTGAGGCAGCAAAGATTGACGGTGCAGGCTATTTCAGAATATTCTGGACAATAGTAATGCCTATCGTCAAACCGATGTGGTTGACACTTACACTGTTTACATTCCGTGATGCGTGGGCATCGGTACCGAGTGGTACAATTTTCAATGAAACACTTAAAACCTTACCTACAATTATGTCGCAGATTACTGCCGGCGGTGTTGCCCGTTCAGGTAGTTCAATGGCAGTTACATGCTTGCTTATGATTCCGCCAATTGTTGTTTATTTGATTTCACAAAGTAATGTTATGGAATCTATGAGCAGTGCCGGTATTAAAGAATAAGGAGGAACGAATAATGAAAATAAGTAAAATTCGCAGCCTCTTTATTAAAATTATGGTTTGCATACTGGCAGTAGTTATGTTTATCCCCGTAATAGGTGCTTCTGCTGTATCAGAAAAGACCGACGAAATCGGTTATGAAACTTATACCTATTGGTATGACTTTATAGGAAAAAGAAGAAAAGCTGTTTACAGCAAGCCTATGTATGAGGTTGAAAAGGTGTTTACATCTGCTGAACTCGGTACATTAGGCTCTTCGAGTATTTCTGACGTACATACTACTTCAAACGGTATGACATATGTACTTGATGGCGGTGAATCGATTGTTAAAATACTTGATGCCGAATATAACATCGTCAAAGAGTTTTCATATGTTTACGACGATGATGAAAACAATTTCTATTTCAGCAAAGCAAAAGGCATTTTCGCTGATAATGACGGCAATATTTACATTGCCGATACTAACCATAGTCGTGTTATGAAATGCGACAGCAACGGTAAACTTATTAGAAAGTATACCTTGCCTGATTCGCACCTTATTCCGAGCGGCTTTATTTATCAACCGGTTAAGGTTGCAGTTGATAATAAGGGTTATGTTTATATTTTAAGCAATGGTTCTTATTATGGAGCAATTCTTTATTCACCTGAAGATGAATTTTTAGGATTTTATGGTTCTAACGATGTTCCTGCAACCGTAACACAGGCATTGCTTTCGCTTTGGAATCGACTTGTTACTACTAATGCTCAAAGAGCGGGTATGGCAAGTCAGTTGCCGTACACATTCACTGATTTATGGATTGACAAAGAAGATTTTGTTTATACAGCGACAGGTTCGACACGATCAGCCAGCCAGATGGCACAAATTAAGCGACTTAACCCCGGCGGTGATAATATCCTTGATTCCGGCGGAGTGAATTTTGCCGATGAAGGTCTAGGTATATCAAAAATGGACGGCACACGTTATCAAGACCTTATGGGCGTTGCAACCGATAACAACGGTTTTATACACATTATAGATGCAACCTATGGCAGAGTATTTATTTATGATAATAACTGCCGTATGATATCAGCATTCGGCGGCGGTATTAAAAGCGGTCAGCAGGACGGCACATTCCACACTCCAAGTGCTATTGCTTATAACACAAGTAATGACGATATTATAATTTCAGATAGTTATAATAATACTCTTACGGTTTTCAGAATTACCGATTACGGTAAAATGGTTAAGAGTGCTCAGGCAAAAACTATTGTCGGTGACTATGAAGAGGCTATGGCTGAGTGGACCGAAGTTCTGGCACTTGACCGTAACTGTCAATTAGCCTATTCCGGTCTTGCTAAAGCATATTATGTAATGGGTCATAATTCAGATGATGTTGCTTTTGCATCGGAATGTATGGACAAGGCAATTAGTCTTTCTAAAGAAGGTTATGACCGCGACACTTACAGTTTGGCTTTCGGCAGTGTACGTACCGAATGGCTTCGTAATAATTTTGGTTGGATAATGCTTATTGCTGTTTTAATTATAGCAGTAGTAATCTTTATTATAGTTTACTCTACTAAACACAGCATGAGGTTAATAAAGAACGAAAAAGTTCACCTCGCCACCACTATTATTACCCATCCTGTAGACAATTTCCGTGAAATCAAAGAGAAAAACCTTGTTTCCATACCGGTATGCTTGGTTATTATGGTGCTTTACTATGTATTCACAGTAATGTCGACAACAATGGGTGGTTTTGCCTTTGTTTATTTCGACCCATCAAGTTATAACTCGTTGCTTACCCTTGCTACTACAGTAGGTGCTGTTATTCTTTGGACAGTTGCTAACTGGGCTGTATGTACACTTTTTGGCGGTAAAGGTAAGGCGAAAGAGATTTTCGCAGTTTACTGTTATAGCCTCATTCCGTCGCTTATTTACAGCATTATATACGTAGTTTGCACTAATATTCTTGTGCCTGAAGAGGCGGCATTCCTTGCAGTTCTTATGACTGTTTGTCAAGGTTACACCTACATTTTATTGATATTTGGAACTATGACAATTCACGACTACAGTTTTGGTAAGTTTGTTGGAACTACACTTCTTACACTTGTAGGTTGCGGAATTGTAATATTCCTGTTGGTCACTGTAGGTGTTCTTATGCAGCAGACTTGGGGCTTTATTGCAACTGTTTATTCTGAAATACTAAAACTATTCTAGTGAAAGGGAGGAAAATTTTATGAATATAAAACGTATTGCCGCATCTGTGCTTTGTATAATGCTTTGTGCTGTACTCCTCCTTCTCACCGGATGTAATGAAAAGAGAGCGGCAGAACTCCGATTTGCCATTCCTGAGGAATATGACAAACTACAAACAACATGCGTAGCCGAAAACGAACGCTATAGTCTTATTTGGAACGCTGAAGCAACACGAGTTATCCTTTATGATAAGATAAAGGATGTAGAGTGGAGTTACGTTCCGCAGGAATCTTTAAATAGCACATATGATGAAGAAGGATATGAGATTTCTAACCATCCAAAGGTTGAGTCTCCGATTTTGGTCGAATATTTCGCAGCATCAACATTAGTCGATAATGAAACAAATGCAGCGGCACAGTCAATTAACAAGGGTGATTTCACCCTTCGTAAAGTTGAAAACGGTATTGAGATGGTATGCTACTTTGAAAAGTATGAATTTACTATCCCCGTAAGTTTTGTGCTTAATGATAAAGGTGTAGATGTTTCGGTTGATGTCAGCCGAATTGAAGAGGGTAAAGAATACTGCGTTTCGTCAATAACAGTAGCACCTTTCTTCTGCTCAATTGCTAATACAAATGTTGGAAAGGATAATCATTATCTCTTTATTCCTTCCGGTTCGGGTGCTCTTGTTTATCCGGATGTTTCAAGTGAGTACGGTGTATCTTCCTCTGAAGCGGTTTACGGCGGAGATGCGAATATTGAAAAGGAAGAACAAATTACAGTAACAGAAAGTATTAAGATGCCGGTTTATGGTGCTGTAAACGGTGATCGTGCAGCGTTTGCTATTATTAAAGAAGGTGCAGAGTCTGCATTTATCAATACCATGGTCGGTCAACTTGTTACTCGTTATTCGTACATAACCGCTGAGTTTAAAATTCGCGGTTATCAAGAGGCTGTTCAAACACTTCTTACAAACACGGTTGTAAAAACCAATCTTTATTCCGATGCATTTATGGCTGACGATATTAAAGTGGGTCTGTATCCTTTGTATGATGATAAAGCATCTTATATCGGAATGGCAGAAATCTACCGTGAATATTTAAGTGAGCAAGGCTCAATGCCCGAGAAGGTTGCCGATGAAAATCTGCTCAACCTTAAACTTTACGGCGGTATTCAAACTAAAAAGTTCACATTCGGTATTCCTTCCGACGATATGCTTACTGCTACAACAGTTAAGCAAGCAGAAAGCATTATTAAGGAACTTAAAGAAAAGACCGGTGAAAATATCAACGCCAATCTTATCGGATTCGGTACAAGTGGTAATGATGTGGGTAGTATAGCCGGCGGTTATAAACTCGGCAAATATTTCGGCAAGGAAAAGGAACTTAAAAATCTTGCGGCATATTGTGCCAATAACGGTGTAAACCTGTTCATGAATTTTGACATATTAAGATTCAGAGATTCAGGCGGCGGGGTTAATACTACTTTCAATAAGGCAGACTCTGCCAATGACAGTTATACTATAAAGTATTATTATGATGTTAATTTCCGTACTAAGAGTACAACAATCGATCCTTACTATCTTGTTACAAGAACTAAACTGTTTGATGTATCAGATAGGGTTCAAGATGCAGCCAAAGATTTAAAACTCAACGGTATCAGTCTTGATACTTTGACAAGTATTGTTTATTCTGATTATTCGGATAAGGCATATTATTCCGGCTCTAATTTCGAGGTTCAAGCAACACAGATTATGGCAGGCGTGAAAGAAAACGGTTTCAAAATTGCCGGCAGTGATGCAAATGCATTTGCTGCAGTCTATTGTGACCATGTTTACGATATACCTGTCCGTTCTTCGAAATACAGACATTATTCGGAAGATGTCCCGTTCTATCAGATAGTATTTAAGGGCAGTGTGTCCATGTCGACAACTTCACTTAACCTTGCTACTGATAAACAGGCAACATTGCTGAAGTCGGTTGAAATCGGTTCCGGTCTAACCTATACTGTTGTCGGCGAGTATGATACAAACCTTATTTCTTCAGCACAAAATGTTTTCTACGGATCTAATTATTGGGACGAAACCATCCAGCGTGGTGTTAGAGATGATATTATTTCCACTGTTGCCGAATATAAAGAATATTTCAATTCGGTTAAGGGTGCAAAAATAGTAAATCACGAAATAATCGCAAAGGGTGTTCGCAAGACAACCTTTGATAACGGAGTTTGGGTTGTAGTAAACTATAATGATAAAGATTATATAAGCGATGCAGTAACAGTTCCTGCTTGCGGTTATGTAACAGCGAAAGGAGTGTGACCTTAAATGACAACTGATGAAATTAAAACTACTGAGGTCGCACCAGCCAATTCGTTAAAACGCAAGAAGAAACATAAAGGCATTGAATCCTTGAAAAGTACATACGGTCGTATGTTCGTTCTTCATTGGGAAATCGGTTTGATACTATTTTTCTTAGTGCCTATATTCAAGTCTTTTTACTTTTCTTTTTGTGATGTTAGTTTTGTCGGCGGTCACTATGTTTTCGAGTTTATCGGAATTGAAAATTTCAAAGAAGTTTTGACCGTAAATCCTAACTATAAGAATAACTTGAGTTTAACACTTGCCGAAATGGCGTATTCTATGCCGGTTATAGTAATTTTAAGTCTTATTTTGGCTTTATTACTTAATCAGAAGTTCAGAGGAAGGATTTTCTTCCGTGCACTGTACTTTTTACCTGTTATCATTGCAACGGGTGTTGTTATTGAGCATTTGTTCCAGTCAACCAGCAGTGATTTGTCTTCGTCGGGCGTTTCTGATTCCTTTGCATCAAACATGCTCTCCGTAGATGATTTGTTGTCTTGGCTGTCGTTACCTCCTGAAATAGGCACCTACTTCAGCAAGATTTTAAACAACATTTTTAATCTTGTATGGAACTGCGGTATTCAAATCGTTCTGTTTATTTCAGGTATGCAGTCTATTGCCGATTCGCTTTATGAAGTTTCAAAGGTTGAGGGTGCAACAAAATGGGAAGAGTTTTGGCTTATCACATTGCCTATGCTCTCTCGTACACTGGTGCTTGTAATTATCTTTACAATGGTTGAGTTGCTTACGGATAAGACCAATGCCGTCATGAAACTTGCTTATAGTTTTATGAGTGTTGCAACAAACTATGGTACTGCATCTGCTATGATGTGGATTTACTTCGCCGTTGTCGGTGTGCTAATGGCAACGCTTATGTTTATATTGACAAAACTGTTCTTAAAACGTTGGGATACTGGGAGGTGAGGTAAGTGACTAAAGTGGTTGATAAAGTAAAAAATCTTTATAATAAGGCTAAGAACTCAACATCTGAAGCAAGGTATAAAACCCTGCTTAAGGCAAGCGGTGTACTTACCGCAGCCTTTCGTTATCTCGTACTTATTACTGTAGGATATATTGTTCTTTATCCTCTTTTGTACATGATAAGTAGTGCTATTCGTACCCGTGATTCGTTTTTTGACCCTTCGATTATATGGATAACAAGTGAAGTAACATGGGAAAACTTCGACATAGCTCGTAGAATAATGCACTACGAAAGTGCGTTTATTAACACCATAATCTACGAACTTGTAGCGGCTTTCATTCAGATTTTAAGTTGCTCGCTCGTAGCCTATGGTCTTGCAAGGTTTGAATTTAAAGAAAAGAAGATTTTAACCTTCTTTATGTTCCTCCTTATTCTTGTTCCTCCGCAGATGATAATGTTGCCGACGAGAACAACATATGCTGAACTTGATGTTTTGGGAATTTTGGGACTTGTAAATAATCTAACCGGTATTGATTTAAGACCGAATATTTTAAATTCTCTTTGGACATTCTATCTGCCTGCTCTGTTTGGTGTAGGTATTCGTGCCGGTATTATAATTTACATTTACGTTCAGTTCTTTAAAGGTTTGCCTAAAGAACTTGAAGAAGCATCGTGGATTGATGGTGCAGGACCTCTTAAAACATATTTAAGAATAGCATTACCGTCTTCGAGTGTTGTTATTATGACCGTAACGGTTTTCTCGGTAATATGGCACTGGAATGACTATTCATTGGCCTCAATGTACTTGTATGCCGACGGTTGGCCATTGGCAGTACGTCTTAGCGAAATAACCTCGGCAGAGTCTATAGGTACATTCTACATTAAATTCGGCCCCGAAAACCCAGAGTCGGTCGCTATTGTTATGGCTGGTTGTTTGATGTTTATAGTACCTGTTCTTATAATGTATATGTTCTTACAGAAAAAGTTCGTAAAAAGTATCGACAGGGTTGGTATCACAGGTTAATTGTTTCACATTTCACAATAAATCAACCCCAAATTTGTACACTTTTTTTGTTAAATTGCCCGAAATTATAATTGAAAAAAAAACGGGCGTATGGTATTATAATGATGTAGTATTGGACGGATTATCGGTATTTGTTAAAAATTTGGTAATATGGATCGCCGTTCTGTATCAACAATTAGTCTGTAAAGACAATAATAATTTAGGAGGATATTTTAATGAAAACCAATTTCAAGAGAATGATTTGTGTTATTTTTACATTTTCTATTCTCGTATGTGCACTGTCTGCTTGTGGTGGCAGTGGCTCATCAAGCACTACAGATTCTAAAGATAAAAATTCTAACGAGGGAAGTATTTCAATTATTACCGGTTCATATGAAGGAACCGGCTATGAGAATTTTGACCCGTATGCATCTATGCCCGAGTCTATAAAGGGCTCTACCGTTCGTTTTGCAACATGGGTTGATCACATTAAAGAGGGTGACGGCTCTGTACCTTTAAGCAAACTCACAGCCGATACAACCCTTAACTGCGTAATATTCACTGTTCCGCAGAATGGTTACGTAAAGGAACTTATGGCAAAAATGGACTCGGGTGACGTTCCTGATGTTTTCGTTTCAAACGAAGGCGATGCGTCATTCCCTGCAACATTGCAGATTGCCGCACCTATCAATAAGGTCTCTACAGTTGACCTTAAAGAACCTATTTGGAACCATTCATTTATGGATCTTGCAACCTTTGACGGCAATGTATATCTTGTAAATACAATTGGTTCTCCGTGGACAGGCGGAAACCTTATATTCTTCAATAAAACTCTTTTTGAAGAGAACGGTATAAAGAGCCCTGCAGAGTATTATGCTGAGGGCAACTGGACATGGACAACCATGGCAAAAGCAATGAAGGATATTGCCAACTTAGGCGAAGGTTACTCCGGTGGTAACGTTGACCCCGAATCTCTTGGTGATACTGCGGGAACCTCTTTCGTTAAGTTTGATCACAAAACAGGTACATTTACCAACAATACAAGCGACCCGAAACTTCTTCTTGCATATCAGTTATATGCTGAACTTCGTGAAGAAGGCGTAATCGGTGCTGACTTCAAACAGTTTACTGACGGTAAGAGCGGCATACATATTGCAGGTATGTACGGTCTTAAGAAGAACGGTCACTTCAGAGATATGGATCCCGCTGATATCGGTTTCACTTTCATGCCTTCGCTTGAAGACGGTTCACAAGGTCTTACTTCCGGTATTTACCGTATGTACGGCATTGTTGAAGGTGCACCTAATGCCGATGCAGCAGGTTACTTCCTCCGTCACTTCCTCGATCCTACGAACTATGATCTTAATGATACCTTCATTTCTGTAGAAGCAGGTAACTTCTATTATGAACTTATCAATAAGACCGCTGATGAGCGTTCATTTAACTTTGACGATTGTATTGGTAGTTTACTTGGTAATAGGAACTGGGATGAATTTATAGGTGAGCCTATGCGTGCTAGTTCTGCACAGGTAAAAAGTGCAATTGATGCTCAGTCTAACAAGGTTGACGATGCGATTGCAATAGCACAGGAAATTGTTGATAGTCTTATTGAGTATAACAAGAACAGAAAATAATATCCCGCTTATACAAAATACCTAAACCGCACCAAAAGTGCGGTTTAGGTTGCAGTAAACCAAAGGAGATCAAACTATGAAAACACGAGCTTTCAAGAAAGCACTCAGCGTTGTTTGTGTTCTTTCTATGTTGCTGTCGTTATGTGTAGTTTCGTTTGCAGGCACCACAAGTGCTGCTGCGACCTATAGATTTAATAACGCCGGTAACGTGTACACAAAAGAGATGAACGCTGGGGATAATTTACCGGTGCCGGAATCTGCTATTTCAGGTGCTAAGTTCCTTGGATGGGTAGCTGCCGATGATACGGCAACAATCGTCAAAAAAGCCGGTGATACACCAACAACATATTATGCAAAATATGATAATGAGTATGTTTATACTTTCAATGACGGTTTAGACGGTGTTTATGATCCAAATAGTAAGTTCGGTACGGGTGCTGATGCCGGATATATGGAATTCGTTTCTGACCCTCTTGCTACTGCAACTAAACCTAATAAAGTACTCAAGGTTGAATTTAAAAACGGATACACTGTATCCTTTGCTTTAAGTCAACTTCCCGGTATTAATAAGGGCTTAATGCTTGCCGCAGGTAAATATAGAATTACTTTTGATTACTATATGACCAACCTTAACGAAGGTGAGAAAATCAGTATTGAAAATGCTGCTTCTAAAAAGGAAGGTATCGGTCTTGGTGGTAACAAAAAATGGATAGCAAACAGCAATTCTATTGAACTTAATACCGCCGGTTGGACAAAATATTCCTATGATATAACCATTTCTCAAGAAAATGCAGAATTTATGGCAACTAATGGTGAGGGTGCTTTCCTTGTGGCATTCCAATCTTTGCCAAGTAATGCTGATACCCCGTCGGTTTTATATTTAGATAACTTAATCATTACCCCTGTTTCTCAAGAGAAACTTACCTATACATTTATTGATAGAGGTGTAGTTACAACTAAAGAATTGGCAGTTGGTGAAGTTCTTCCCGGAATTCAAAACGGCGGTTTCTTAGGTTGGTATGATAAAGACCTTTTAAGAGGTACTACATATGCACCGTCTGTTCCTGCAACTTTCTACGCAAAATATGAGGGAACAACACTTAAATTTGATGATGCTAATTCGGTTTATACATATAATCCGGATAATAAAGCAAATACAAATATGCTTACTGTTGGTAAGTTCGACCCGCTTAATAACGCTAACGGAGTTCTTAAACTTACAAGCGGCGACTATAAGCATGTTGCTGTAGCCGGTGCCGTTGGTGCAAACTCCGGTTTGGAACTTGTTGACGGCCAAAAATACACAGTAAAATTTAGTTACTATGCTGAAAATATTAGTACCGACGGTGCTGCGGTAGAAATTCGTGCAGGCGGTATTGATTCTATCGGCGAAACAGTTGACAACCTTTCATCTGCGTTGTCGGTTTATAAAATTTCTCAGAACACATCTAAATGGCAAGAGGCATCGTTCGATTTTACATGGTCGGTTGAAACTGATAAAAATCTTGTGATGTTTGTTGCTAAGACTGCAGAAGGCAACGTTTATTTCGACAATATTATTATTAAACCCTTCGTTTCTGATGAACAAGTTCCGGATTTTAAAATGGACTTTGAAGATGAGTCAGGAGACGGTTTTAAATGGAGTGTAGACTCGGCTAATACATATGATAAACTTACAGGTAATAAGTATGTTAACCGTGGTGAACTTGTCACTGTTGATGGAGATAAGGCCTTTAAGGTTACACTTTGCCGTGAAGATGATTATTCCAACATAAAAAACAGATATGTTTATTTCACTGTTGATGATGGAACAAAACAGTTCGCAGCAAAAAGAGCAGGTATTTATACTGTTACCTTTAGTTACCGCGTTGTTCATAGCGAAGTTGTAACAGAACTTGGTGCGGCATTGGTTTCCACTGACAGTAATTCTGTACCTTACACGATTACTGCAATTGATGAATTCGAAATTCGCGATGATAAAGATGGCGAATGGACTACCGTTACATTCTCATTCTTTGCTGATGCCCCTTCTGTTTTAAACGGTAATACCAGTCTCGCTTTCTACCTTAAGACACCTGTTAATGTGCCTGAGGTTTATGCTTCAGTTGTACTCTTTGATGATATAACAGTAAAAACCAACTCCATTAGCGGTGAAGACGGATTAATTACTTTTGATTCTCTTGGCGGTTCCGCTGTACCTGACATGGTTACCACCGCTGAAGAAAAAGTAGCTGCACTTCCCGTGCCTGAAAGATATGGATTTGACTTTACCGGTTGGAAGTATGATGTTGAAGAGTCAGGCACTGTAAACACATATAATCTTACCAATGATACAATAATGCCTGCAGATATTATTGAGGCATATGCTACTTGGAAGATTAGTTCAGGTTTCGTTGAAATTGGATTTGTTACAAATGTCCCTGAATATGATGCAACGGTTGCATCTATTCCTGCATATCCCGGCAAACCCATTCAAAATATGCCTGCAAATCCGACTGCTGCCGGTCAAACCTTCACAGGTTGGTTCTATGACCGTCAGTTCTTAAAACCGCTTGACATAAATTCTGCACCTAATGAAAGTTGCACACTTTATGCTAAGTGGGCACCGATAGATGAGATTTACGACTTCGAGAATTATCCTGAAGAAGTCATGGGCAGTTCAGTTCTTTTCTCGGCACATTGCAAACTGGAAAAGCAGGATAACGGTAATCATTATGTTCATTATAACCGTAAATTTAGTGATAGTGATGATACGACCAGTCCCGGTATTGTAATGTTGGCAAATGGAGATTTAAGAACACGTATTATTGAAGGTGTAGAATATACTATTACCTTTAAGTATAAGATTGAGAACTTCCAAAGTACAGGTAGGTTCTGGCCGCTCCTTTCACATAAAGATAATACTTGGTCACAATATTCTCCGCAATCAGTAGGCGTTGACTTTATAGATAATACTGATGGTTGGGTACAGGCAAGCATGACCTTTGTTGCTGCTTATGCTGAAAACAGAACAGAGGAACATAACTACTTATCCTTGAGAATAAAAGGCGTTGCCGATGTCTATGTTGATGATGTAGTTATCAGTTGTGTTGAAAATTCGCTTAATATTTATGGTTCGGCAATTCGTTTCAACACAAATGGCGGTAAACCGCTTGCTACAACTTCCGGTTACGAGGGTGAACCTATAAATATTGAAAAATATATCCCCAGCCGTCCCGGTTATAAGTTCTTAGGTTGGTATACTGATTCTGCTCTTACAAAGCCTTTCACCGACACTGTATATGGTGATAAACCTGTTTTACTATATGCTAAGTGGCAACTTGGTAAAATAGAGGAAGGTTTTGAAGACTACCCTGCTGTTGTTAAGTCGCTCGGTATTTCGGGTGCATTCTCGTTCTATAATTCAACAGTTCAAGGCTTTGATAAAGCCAATGTACATTCGGGTGACAATTCACTCTTCCGTGACGGTACTGTTACAGGTTCTAAGAACTTTACAATAATGAGAAGTCCTGATTACGCACTTAATGTTGGCGACAAGTATACACTCAAGTTTTGGGTTAAACCTCTTTCTACCAGAAATAGACTTTGTACAATAAGTCTTTATGAAATGGATTATTACACTGGTATTGATAGAGGCAAGATTTCAGATGTTGTCACAAAGATATCTAGTCTTAAAGCAGGTGAATGGCAAGAAGTATCTTATACATTTACTGCAACTTCTCAGTTCTATGCACTGGGTGTCAGCGATGGTACTGATATGTACATTGATGATGTCAGCATTACACTGGAAGGTTATACTGGTGATGTTGGCGGTGATACCGGCGACAGTTCGGTAAGTCCCATTGTTGTAATGGCATTTATGATTGTTGCTGCAGGTGTACTTCTTATAACAGGCAAAAAGGTTTTTGCTAAATAATTTCACAAATGTTTAAGGTGCTGTCCATTTGGACAGTACCTTTTTCTTTACATTAGTATTAAGTTGTGATAATATAACTTAAGTAAGGTCAGTTCGCAAAATCCTGACCGGCTTTTAAGCCAAATCAAAACTAAGGAGATTATGATATGACACAAACAAGGTCAGCATCTGAAAAAATTGTAATCGCTGCACTAATAGCCGCAATGTATACAGTGCTTACATATGTTTCGTCTGCACTTGGAATTGCTTATGGCGGAAATCAGTTTAGGTTATCAGAAGCACTTTGCGTGCTGGCGGCATTCTATCCGTCTGCAATATCGGGTTTAACTTTAGGGTGCCTTTTTAGCAATATTGCAAGCCCGTTGGGTGTGGTGGATATATTGTTCGGAACTTTGGCAACATTTTTGTCGGCTGTTGCAGTACGCATGATTAGCAAGTATTGCGGTAAAGCCGCTGTACTTATAATACCTATACCGCCAACAGTTTTAAATGCAATAATAGTCGGCCTTGAAATGGTGTTGTTTACACAAAATGAGGCATCTTTGATTGCATTTTTATTGTTTGCGTTGCAAATTGCAGTAGGTGAATTCACAGTATGTACTGTATTAGGTATTCCTCTATATTACATTGTTAAAAAAAGAATAAAAAAATAAAACCGCCTTTGGCGGTTTTATTTTTCATTTTTGTAGTAACTTACTGCAAGAGCATCGCACCGTTCGTTTTCGGGGTGCCCTGCATGGCCTTTTATCCAGTTAAAAGTCACATTGTGACGCTCAATTTCGTTTAATAACATTTCCCACAAATCAGAGTTAAGTGCGGGTTTTCTGTCTTTTTTTACCCAACCGTGTGCTTTCCAATCCTTTGCCCAACCCTTGGTTATGCCGTTAACAACATATTGAGAGTCGGTAGTAAGGATAACATCGCAGGACTCTTTAAGGGCTTTAAGTGATTCAATACAAGCGGTTAGTTCCATGCGGTTATTTGTAGTTTCATCATCTCCTCCGCTAAGTTCCTTTTCATGTCCGCAGTAACGAAGTATAGCACCCCAACCGCCCGGTCCGGGATTACCAGAGCATGCACCGTCGGTATAAATTTCTACATGTTTCATGGCGATACCTTAATATTTCCTAAAACTTCCGATAACCTTGCCCAAAATTTCCATGTGGTCGGGTTTTATAAGGTCAAAATCGGGGTTTTCAGGTTTTAAATACGGTTTTTCACCGCGTTTTGCAATTAATGTTTTTACAGTAGCCTCGTCATCAATAAGTGCGACAACTATATCTCCGTTACCCGACATCTTGTCCTTGTCGGCAACAATAATGTCACCGTCTAAGATGCCGGCATTTTTCATGCTTAATCCCGAAACACGCAAAGCGAAAAGGCTGTTGTTGGTTTCAGCGGTAATGGGATAGGGGATATAACTTTCAATTTCCTCGGCGGCAAGAATAGGTTGACCAGCGGTTATTTTACCTATAACAGGTACCATAGCAGAATTTTCCATACCCGCAAGTCTTATAGAACGCGAAGATTTGGCATCACGTTCTATATATCCGTTTTGCTCTAATGACGCTAAAATGGAGTGAACGGTCGAGGTCGATTTTATACCTGTTTCTCGGCAAATTTCACGCACAGTAGGTGGGATTGACCCTGCGAGTGCTTTAACGAGATAGTTGTAAACAAGTGCTTGTTTTATATTTAAATCGGGTCGTGACATAGTGCACCGCCTTTAGAGTTTTGTAGCAATATCCTTTAGGTATTGTTTTAGTTCGTCGGAAATTTCGGGGTGTTTGAGTCCAACCTCTATATTTGCTTTTAAGATGCCGAACTTGTTACCCATATCATATCTTGTGCCGTTAAAATCTACACCAATCATACCTTTGTTTATTGCGATTTTTTTCATGGCATCGGTGAGTTGCAGTTCGCCGCCAGCACCGTACGGTATACTTTCAAGTATGTCGAATATTTCCGGGTCTAAAACACATCTGCCAAGTATTGAGAACAGTGAGAAAATTTTGTCGGGTGACGGTTTTTCAATCATATCGGTAATGTGGTAGTTGTTGCCGTCAATGGGGGAAAGTTTCATAGAACTGTATTTTACTATTTGCTCGGCAGTTACTTCTTTTATACCGACGGTCGATTTACCGTATTTTTCATATGCATTTATCAACTGCCCTATAACAGGGTCTTCACTGATAATAACATCGTCACCATACATAACGGCAAACGGCTCATCTTTTATAAAGTTGCGGGCACAAAGTACTGCATGACCAAGTCCCTTGGTTTGTTTTTGGCGAATAAAATAGATATTAGCCATGTGAGCAACCGATTTGAGTTCATGCAAAACCTCATCTTTTCCGCCGCGTTCTTCCAAAACTCTCTCAAGTTCAAAAGAGTGGTCAAAGTGGTCTTCAATGACACCCTTACCGCGGCTTGTTATGATAAGTATGTCGGTAATACCTGCGGCAACTGCTTCTTCTACAATGTACTGTATTGCGGGTTTGTCTACTATAGGCAACATTTCCTTGGGAACGGCTTTCGATGCCGGCAAAACACGGGTACCAAGTCCCGCGGCAGGAATAATTGCTTTACGTATCATAAAAACCATCCTTTACATAAATGAATTAAAAATTTTTAAAATTATATCTATTATAAGTATAATAGCAGGAAGGGAAGCGATAAACTCTAATCCAATATAGCCGAAAATACCCGACAAAACAGCGGATGCGGTCTTTGTTCCGCCTTTTTGCTTTACAAGGTCGGTTGTCACTATACCGCTGTTTATTTCATCTATATCTTGAAAAACCTTGTTATAGTAAAGTTTATCGGCACAAAGCACCAATGTTATAATATAAGCGAATGAAAGGAATTTCATAATATTACTCAATACATTTACAACAGTAAATGCAGAGTTGCTTTTAGTTTTATTTAAAATTCGTGTTAAAAATTGTTTTTCAAAAGTATTAAGGTCTTCGTTGTAACCCTCTTGGTCGGTCCAAGCATTTCCGTACTCATCTTCGTAGGTGTTACTGCCGGCAATATCGATAATTTCGTCGGTAGCATAGGCAATATCTTCTTTTAAAAGCGAGTATGTGCAACCGAAAACGCACGCTGAAGCAACCGAGAAGGTAAGACTTATAGCAAGAAATAAAGCACCCAATTTAGGCATTTTGCGGTAAAAAAACCAAACAAAAGGAACGCCTAAAAGTCCGAAAAGTAAAACAGGCCAGTTCCAACTGAATTTACCGCCACCTGAAAAGTTCCAAAATTTAGATAAGAATTTGTCGCTGTTTTTGCCTATGTAGTCCTTTACTTCTTCTACCGGCACACCGTTTATTTCAGTTGGTGTGGCAGGAGCAGAGTAGAAAGCACCTTTAAGAGGTCTGCCGCAGGATTTACAAAAAGAAAAATCAAAATGGTTTTCGGTTTTGCAATTAGGACAAATTATAATACTATTTTCGTTTTCCATTATATACTCCTTACCAAATAAACATAGTAATTAAGTTTGGTAAATAGGCTTGTGCAAGCAAGGCGGCAAACATGAGTAAAATACTGATGCCGCCGGCTGTTTTGAGTTCTTCGTCTAAATCATCAACATCGGTATCTGACTTGATTTTCTTGATTTTCGACACACAGTGGTTTTTATAAAAATAGTCACCCTTTAGTCCGCATATTATTCGGGGAATAATTGAGAGGGCAATACCTATAAAGCACATAATTATTGAAACAATACTGAAATCGCCTATATGTGTACTAATAAGTGAGAATATTTCGGTATATGAAGATATGTTTTCATCAATAAATCTTGCCAAAGTTTGCTCATATGGGACGAAGCAAAGACTTGAAGCAATAGCCACCAAAAGGAAAAGTATTCCGTTTTGGTACATTTTCCGCGAAAGACACCAAGCAGATGGAAATAAAAACGCCGACCAATTCCAAGAGTTTTTATTTTTGGCGTTCATTTTTTTGAATTTCGGCAGATACCTTATAGAGTTACTGCCTACAAAGGTTGCAACATCCTTAGCAGGTACGCCGTCAATGCTGTCGTTTTTATCGACACCGCCCAGTGGGTCAATATTAAACGGCATATTGCCGATAACAATGTGAGGCATTTTATCTCCTAGATACGGGTGACCGCAGTAGGGACAAAACGAGGCATTGTCGGTTTTGGCAGTTCTGCCGCAATAGTTACACTTGCGTGCTTCTGCCTTTTCTTCTTGGCTGTCTTTTTGAGTCAAATTGTACTGATTTGAAGTGCCATGAAATTCTTCCAAACCGCAGTGACCGACCGTTTGATAACAATCACGGTGATGCGGGGCACCGCAAATAGGACAGACTACTATATCGTCCTCTTTAAAAAGGTACCCTTTGCATATTTGACACTGCTTATTTTTTGTGTCTTCGCTCATATCTTTTTCTTCTCCGTCGTAGTGCTGATTTTTTATCAAACGCGGCAAATACAGTATCGAAATACTCTTTGCCGTAGTTATGAAACTCGCCGTTTTTAATCATTTGTCTCAACTTGTTGCGATGTACCCATTTGGCATCGCTGACTTCGGATTCTTGGAGTATAAGTTCCGAAAGGGAAGTGTCGCGGGAAATAAGAAATATATTAAGAATTGAATTTTTACGGCACATGATACGAATGAGTTTTAAATCTTCCTCTTTAGAGTCGATACCCATTTCTTCAAAAAGTTCACGTTTTGCAGCAGCAGCAGGGGACTCACCTGAAACGGCACTGCCGCCAATGGCCGCCCATTCACCTGCCATAAGCGGTTTTTGAAAACTTCTGCGTTGGATAAGCACTCTGCCGTCAGAGCCTAAAATCCAAATATGAACGACCAAATGGTATTCGCCACGGGCTAAACAGACCCTTTTCCTTTCCACTGTTTTACCTGTGGGTTGGCCGTTTTTGTCAAGCACATCCCATATTTCCATACTTTTACCCCTATTTTAATCTTTTATATTATTGTACCAAACTTTTGTTCTATATACAATACATTTTTTACAGAATTTCAAATTTTTTAAAAATTATAAATTATATGTAAATAATGAATTTTGTTCTTTTGTTTTCAATCTTTATATGGTACAATATAACTTAAAAGAAACGGAGGCGAGAAAGTGAACTATAAAAAGGATATAAGATATATCATAAGCAGAATAATATCCGCGGCGGCAGTGATTGATATTGTCGTTTCCATTCTCTTTATGGGATTTGGCAACAATAAAGCAATAGTTTCATTTTATTTCGGACTGCCTTTTCTTTGCTTGGGTTCTTTGATAGCGGTTTCGGTAAAGATTAATTACAACCGTGCCGATAGATATGCAAGAGAACCCGACCCGCCGTTTTATATGATTAGAAACGTATTTCAAGCCGTAAAAGAGGCAGGTGCTTTAAAAACGGTCACAACCGTAGTAACATCTGTTTTGTCAGGCTTACTTGCGGTTTTACTTATAATCTGCGGTTACTACGCATATAACCGTTCGGCAATATTACATTTTCCTGATTATGTCAAAAACGAAACCAAATATAATGAGTATTATAAACTTTGGTGTGATTTAAGGGAGAACGATGACCAAAAGGCACATGATATTTATGTTATAATGGAACAGTATCATAATGATAATGCCTTTAACCGCATGAGAATATTATCTTATGAAAATAAACTCAAAAATACCGGGAAATGGGTTTTATATGTTGGCATTGTTGATTTACTTTCGGTTGCCGCTTTGGTATCGGTTAGGGTTTATTTTAGAAAAAGAGAGAAAAATAATTATTTCAGTGAGGATGTCACATGAAACGTGTAGTTGTTATAGGCGGCGGTGCGGCAGGTTTCATGGCGGCAATAAGGGCAGCTGAGCGAGGACTAGATGTCACCGTTTTAGAACGAAACGAACGACCGCTTAGAAAGGTTATGATTACGGGCAAGGGTAGATGTAACGTAACCAATAATACCGATTTAAAGGGGCTTGTAGCCTCGGTTACGGGTGACGGCAGATTTTTATATTCGGCGTTTAACGGCTTCTCGGCATACGATACAATGGACTTTTTTGAAAGTAACGGTGTACCGCTTAAAACCGAACGCGGCAACAGAGTTTTTCCTAAGTCGGACAAGGCTGTCGACATTGTAGATGCTCTGTGTTTGGCCGCTAAAAGACAGGGTGTAAAGATACTGCAAAAAAGAGTAACGGCTATAGACGTAAAAGACTCAAAAGTTTCAGGTGTCGCTACCGATTTGGGCGAGCGGATACCTGCCGACTCTGTAGTAATAGCAACGGGCGGTCTTTCTTATCCGCTCACAGGATCGACCGGTGACGGTTATAAATTTGCCGAAAGTTTAGGGCACAGTATAGTGCCTACCTGTCCGTCGCTTGTGCCTGTTACGGCCAAAGAGGGTTGGTGCTCGAATTTACAGGGACTAAGCCTTAAAAACGTTTCATGTACGGTTTATAAAGGCGAAAAGGCAGTTTACAGTGATTTCGGCGAACTCATGTTTACCCATTACGGACTGTCGGGACCTATAATATTAAGTACTTCGGCGTATATAAAAAATCCCGAACAAGGCGGATATAAAATAGTAATTGACCTAAAACCCGCACTTGATGAAAAAACATTGGATGAGCGTATTTTAAGGGATTTCGGCAAATATTCGAATAAAGATTTTATAAATTCGCTTTGTGATTTGTTACCGCGTAAAATGGTGCCTGTTATTGTAAAATTATCGGGCATTGAGCCGTCGGCCAAGGTTAATCAAATCACTAAGACCGAAAGAGAAAATTTAGTAAAACTTTTTAAAAGTCTTACACTTAATATAAACGGTTTCAGACCTATAGAAGAGGCTGTTATAACTAAAGGCGGTATTAAACTTTCCGAGGTTGACCCTAAAACCATGCAGTCAAAGTTAGTAAACGGATTGTTCTTTGCAGGTGAAGTTTTAGATGTTGATGCTTTTACGGGCGGTTTTAATTTGCAGATAGCTTTTTCAACGGGTTATGCGGCAGGTAATTCTGTTTAATTCGAATTTAAGGAGAAAATTTATGGCACAAAAACATATAACCATTGCAATAGACGGGCCTGCGGGTGCAGGTAAAAGTTCCGTAGCCAAAAGGTTGGCGGTAAAACTCGGATGTATATATGTTGATACAGGTGCTTTGTACCGCACTATTGCTTTCAGTGCAATAAAATACGGTATTGACCCTAAGGACAGTGAAAAGATTATAGAACACTTAAAGTGTATTTCGGTTGACATTAAGTATATAGACGGAAAACAGGTGGTGCTTTTAGGGGAAGATGATGTTTCCGATTTTATCCGCACGCCCGAAGTGTCAGAAGGTGCATCGGTTGTGTCGGCACTACCCGAAGTAAGAGCGTTTTTGCTTGATACCCAAAGGAACTTAGCCAAGAAACAAAGTGTTGTTATGGACGGACGAGATATTGCAACCGTTGTGTTGCCAGATGCTACGGTTAAAATTTTTCTTACTGCGTCGGCAGAAGAAAGAGCCAACCGCCGTTTTAAAGAGTTATTGGAAAAAGGCACTGATGTAAAATACGAAGAAGTCCTCGCCGATATAAAGGCGAGAGATTACCGTGATTCCAATAGGGCGGTAGCCCCTCTAAAACAGGCAGAGGGTGCTGTACTTATCGATACTACCGAACTTAACTTTGAGCAGTCGGTAGAGGCACTGGAAAATGCGGTGGCACAAGTTTTAGCAAAGGATGAATAGATTTTGAGTAAAATTATTCTTGCCGAAACGGCGGGTTTTTGCTTTGGAGTAGACCGTGCTGTTGAAATGGTGAACTCATTGCTTTCGGATAAAAAAAAGGTTGCAACTTTAGGCCCTATAATACATAATCCTCAACTTGTTGCCGAACTTGAGAGTAAAGGTGCGAGGATTGTCGAAAGCCCTAAAGAGGTTAATTCCGATGAAATTTTGGTCATACGTTCACACGGCGTGCCGAAGTCGGTCACCGACCAAGCGGAGGCTTTAGGTGTTACCGTTGCCGACGCAACCTGTCCTTTTGTTGCGAAAATTCATAAAATTGTAGCAACTGCGGGTGACGAAGGAAGAACGGTTTTGATAGCGGGCGATAGTCTTCACAAAGAAGTTGTGGGCATTGTAGGCCACTGCAAGGCTAAAAATTTTGTTTTTCAGGATGAAACAGAATTGGAAAATTTGCTTAAATCGGATAAAATTTCGGTCGATGAGCCTATAACTGCGGTGTCACAGACCACTTTTAACCGAGAACTTTGGAAAAAGTGTCAAAAAACTTTAAAAAAACTCTATACAAATGCGATTATTTTTGATACAATATGTAATGCTACTTCAAAAAGACAGCAAGAGGCTAAGGAATTGGCAACTGTTTGCGACGCTATGGTGGTCGTAGGCGGCAGGCACAGTTCCAATACGAGAAAATTGGCTCAGGTGTGTTCAGCCGTTTGTGAAAAGACCGTCTTGGTCGAAACGGCAAGTGAGTTGAAATTTTCGGATTTTGCCGATGCTCGGCTTATTGGAGTTGTCGCCGGGGCTTCTACGCCGTCCGGTATAATAAAGGAGGTTTTAAAAACCATGGATGAGATGCAGACTAATATCCCCGAGGTAAGGGAAGAAATCAATGATGAAATGACTTTCGAGGAAATGCTTAAAGCAACCGAAAGTGATTCAAATACAGACCAGAAGGTAAAAGGCATTGTACTCGCAGTAAGTCCTACTGAGATACAGGTTGACATCGGCAGAAAACACACCGGCTATGTTACCGCTAATGAGTTTTCTTCTGACCCCAACGTAAAACTTAACGAGGCGGTTAAGGTTGGCGATGTTATTAACCTTATTATCATGCGTACCAACGACCAAGAAGGTACCGTAATGCTTTCCAAAAAGCGTTATGATGCTATTGCAGGTTGGGACAAGGTAATTGCCGCTAAAGAAAACGGCACCGTTGTTACAGGTGTTGTTTCGGATGTTGTTAAGGGCGGCGTAGTTGTCTTCTATGAGGGCACAAGAGTATTTATCCCCGCTTCACAGGCTACTTTAACAAGAGGTGAAAACCTTGATACATTAAAGGGCACCGAACTTTCATTCCGTATTATTGAAATCGGTCCCAGACACCGTGTTATCGGTTCTGCACGTGCAATTCTCCGTGAACAGAGAAGTGCCGCTGAAGAAAAATTCTGGAGTGAGGTTGCCGTCGGTGACCGTTTCACAGGTACCGTTAAATCTATCACCGGTTACGGTGCATTCGTGGACCTCGGTGCAGTTGACGGTATGGTACACATTTCCGAACTTTCTTGGGAACGCATTAAACATCCTTCTGAGGTTGTAAGTGTTGGCGATACCATTGACGTTTATGTTAAGGCTATTGATACCGAGAAACATAAAATTTCGTTGGGCTATAAAAAGGCTGACGAAAATCCTTGGGAAATTTTTAAGGCAAAATATGCTGTCGGCGATGTAGCAACCGTTAAGGTTGTAAGCATGACATCTTACGGTGCATTTGCTAAAATTATCGCAGGTATTGACGGTCTTATTCATATTTCGCAGATTGCTGACCGCAGAATTGAAAAGCCTGCAGATGAACTTAAAATCGGTCAAGAGGTTGATGCAAAGATTATCGACATTGACCTTGATAAGAAACGTGTAAGCCTTTCTATTCGTGCTCTTATCGAAAAAGAAACTCCCGCAGAGGAATCAACAGAGGAAATTGTAACCGCTGAGGAGGTTGCAGATACCGAAGCAGAGGCTTAAAAACTAAAATTAAAGAGGGTAAGCGGCAAGGTCGTTTACCCTCTTTTGATAAATTATAATTTTCAGGAGTATTATGTATGAAACGCAACCTGATTTCGGCAACAAAAGTTTTTGGTATGATTGCTTTTTCTTGCTTTGTAAGTTTTTTTGTGTATATTTCGTTCTTTATAATCATAAGACAGATTTCGACCGACGTTACGGGTTACACCGTTTATGAGATTGACGAGCAGGGTGCAGTCCACGATATTGAAACGGTCGAAACTGCACCTAATAAGGCTGAACTTGGTGAAAACCGCGGTTATAAAGAAGTAAGAACCGATATGCCTGTTGCCGCTAATGTCACTATGTCGGTATTGCAGGTCGTTTGCGGGGTGGGTGTAGTATTTTGCACTGCCGGTGCCGTAATAGCCAAAGACGCCGCAAAAGACCGTAACAATGCTGATTTCAATTCGGCTGTTTTCGATAAATACCGAGGCTTTAAAATAGGTGCATTAGCAGGTATACCGTCGTTGTTTTTTTACATAATAACCTTGATTTTAAGATTTATCACTGTTTCTGACTTTTCAAAAACTTATTTTTGGCTATACCGTTGGATAGTGATGTGTCCCGTAAAGCCGATAAACGATTTATTTACGGGGAATGCCGACATTTTGCACGCCGCACCCATATGGTCTATAGCAGTGCAGGTTATTTTCCCGTTATGTATTGCGGCATTTTGCGGTATAATGTATATTATCTGTTATAATGAAGATTCCTTTATTGCCAAGGTGCTGTACAAAAGCACCCGTAAAAAGGAAAAGAAGCAGAGGAGGATTGGTTAAAGGTGGGTTTGTTTGGAAGAAACTTAAATGAACCGGGCAAGGGTGTTTCTAAAAATGAGCCTGAGAAGAAAGGCTTTTTCCGTTTTTTTGAACTTTATTTCCGTAATTTTTGGGTACTTGTTTCGGCAGAATTTTTTTATATACTAATGTCAATTCCGATTGTCACCACCGGTTTGGCACAGGTGGGTATGGCTTATATTTGCCGTATGGTTGCAAGGGACAAGCATGTTTTTGTTGTGTCCGACTTTTTCGGTGCAATTAAACGCAACTGGAAAAGAGCATTGCCTTTAGGGATTATAAATCTTGTTATCAATATAATTTTTGCCGCAGATATGTATGTTTGGTATATTTTCTGGACACAGGATATTATCAACAAAACATGGGGCAGTATTATATTTGCCGTTTCAATGTTCCTTTTTGCAATGCTCAGTTTCGCAAGATTTTATCAGTATACCCTTATGGTCACCTTCGATTATAACCTTAAGACAATAATTAAAAATTCTTGGCTTATGGCAACAATCGGTATTAAGCATAACCTTATAATAGGTGCAACATTGTTGCTTCTTTATTTTGGTGCTTACGGGCTTTTATGTATAGATGTCCGTTTCGGTATTGCTGCCATAACCATGATTGGCTTTTTCCTCTTTCCTGCTTTCAGAATGTTTCTCATACAGTTTAATGTTTTCCCCGAAATCAAAAGAAGCATTATTGACCCGTATTACGAAGAACATCCCGACGAAGATATTGAAAAGCGTTACGATTTAGGCTTGCTAAAACGCGAAGACCAAGAGTCGGTCTTTGAAGACGGTGCAGATGTAGAGTCTGACGGCAGAAACTAAAATTTTCTTATATTAAACATACTTTCAAGCACACGCCAGTTTTGGGCAAAAAACTGATTTATGGTCCAGTAACTGACACCGCCGAGGTTGTAGTCCTTTACTATCTGCAATCTTGCTGCAGTGCTGCGTGCATTTTCAAACCAAACAATATGATTAGTGCCGTTTTTTGTGTATTCAAAAAACGGTGCTTTTGAAGTATTGCTGAATTGAATGTCGGCACCGACTTCGTTTGCAAGATTAACGGCATTGTTAATGGATAAAATTCTCGCAGGTGTACCGCTTTTATAGGGAAGTGTCCAGTCGTAACCGTAGTTTGGCATACCCATAAGGATTTTGGCACTTGGTATTTCGGTCACTGCATAGGAAATAACCTTTCTGACCTCGGTTTCGGGTGCAACTGCCAAAGGCGGACCGTAAAGGTAACCCCATTCGTAGGTCATAATTATTAAATAGTCGACTATACTGCCGTGTGCTTTGTAGTCGTGAGCCTCGTAAAGTGTTCCTATTTGGGTCGCTGACAGTTTAGGTGCAATGGCTGTAGACAGAGTAAGGTTTTCGGCGTGGAGTCGGTCACGTAATAGTTCTAAAAATTCGTTATATGCGTTGCGGTCTTTGGGGTATATGTACTCAAAGTCAACATCAACACCGCCGTATCCTTTTGATAAAGCGGTCGAAACAACATTGTCGATAAGCGTTTGGCGGATTGACTGGGAATTTAAGACAGCATCGGTTATTTCACTTCTAAACCCGCCGCCCTCCTCGGTGTTGGTGATAACCATAACGGGTTTTGTGCGGTATTCTTTAGCGGTTGAAATAAGCCGTTCGTCATCAATTCCGTTTAAAGTTCCGTCGGAATTGACGCTGTAACTGAATATCGAAAGATATGTGAGAAAAGGCAATGTTTGTCTTAAAACGTTATCGTTAATATTGGGATATGCGTAGCCGTTGACCGAAATGGTTGGTTTGTTTTCGGTGTTTGGAATTCTTATTTCATCATCGGGGTAGATAAGATAGGGCGGGCGTATATCGGGATTGGCTCTTATAAGGTCGTCTGCCGAAATGCCGTACTGTAAGGCGATACTGTAAAGCGAGTCACCGCTTTTCACTTTATACAGTGAATACGGTACGGGGATTAAAACATCTTGACCGACCGCAAGCCTTGACGGGTCGAAAAAACCGTTAAACCTTTCGAGTTCGCTTAGTGTAATACCGTAACGGCGGGCGATGTTGTAAAGCGTATCACCTTTTTTTGCTTCGTAAATTATCATAAAATCACTCCCTTTTGTAATTTTATGTTTTAAAGATAAAAAAATGCTCAGAGGTGTTAAATTTTGAATTTGCCATATGAAAAAATCACCGATATTTGTAATGATTTTATCCCACTTGACAGTGCTAAATTACAGCAACTGTCTAAGTATGCCGACCTGCTTTGCGGGTGGAACGAAAAAATAAATCTCACTGCCATAACCGACCCTGAAGGTATAGCCGTAAAACATTTTGCCGACTGTCTTTATATTTTTAAATATGCCGAGATACCTTTTGGTGCTTCGGTTATCGACGTTGGAACGGGTGCAGGTTTTCCGGGGATTGTTATGAAGATTGCAAGACCTGATATTAAACTTACTTTATTGGACTCACTCGGCAAAAGGGTGAATTTCTTAAATGAGGTCATAGAAAAGTTGGACCTTAAAGATATTGTTGCCGTTCATTCAAGGGCGGAAGACGGTGCTATGCATTACCGCGAAAGTTTTGATATAGCCACTGCACGTGCCGTTGCAAACATGAGGGTGCTTTGTGAGTATTGCTTGCCGTATGTTAAGGTGGGCGGCAGTTTTATAGCCCTTAAAGGCTCGGCGGCAGAAATTGAAACCAAAGATGCCGGTAATGCAATTAAACTGTTAGGCGGTGAACTTCAAAGCGTAAAATCATATTCGCTTATAGATGAGTGTGACCGAGGAATTGTAACGGTAAAAAAGATTTCGCAAACCTCGACAAAATATCCACGCAACCCTTCAAAAATTTCAAAACAACCTTTATAAAATGTCAAATCGGGCGGATTTCCGTCCGATTTTTGTTTACGCTTTTTCTTGCACTTTATGGTAATTTATGGTAATATTTAAGCGTAGCAAGGAGGTGCATCAATGCTTTATAAAAGGGACGAGCGTAAACTGATAAAACTTCCGATTGATAAAATATTGCCGTCACCGTACCAACCAAGACGAGAGTTCGATTATTACGAATTACTGGAGTTGGCATCAAGTATTCAAAAAAACGGACTTATCCAACCCATAACCGTAAGACGGCAGGGTGAAAACTATGAACTGATTTCGGGCGAACGCCGACTTCGTGCCTGCGGTTTTTCAGGAATGAAAATGGTACCTTGTATACTTGTAAATGCAAGTGACCGCGAATGTTCTCTTATGTGCCTTATTGAAAACATACAACGCACTGACCTTAACTTTTTTGAAGAAGCAGAGGGTATCAAGCGTTTAATGGACGACTTTGCACTTTCAGGACAAGAGGTCGCCGAAAAGTTGGGTATGGCACAGTCTACACTTTCCAATAAAATGCGTCTTTTAAGGCTTTCTGCCGAACAAAAGAAAAAAATCATGTCGGCAGGGTTAACCGAACGCCACGCAAGAGCATTGTTGCGGTTGGCGGAAGAAAAAAGAGATGATATGCTAAATCGTATTATAGCAGAGCAACTGACCGTTACCGACACCGAAAAAGCGGTTACTGAAAGTTTGTTGCCTCAATTTGAGGACAAGCACCCTATAAGGCGGGGTAATATAGGTGATTTAAGAATTTTCTCAAACAGTATTTCACGTATAATCGGTACAATGCGTAGGTCCGGGGTAGACGCAAAATCACAAAGGAACGAAACCGAAGATTACATTAAATATACCATAACCATCCCAAAAAACGGTGGAGAACACAAAGACCCTAAACTCACCGTGCTTTAATTTACCCACCCATATTCATCCCCATACAAAGCGAAACACCGCCGTACATTTTAGTACGGCGGTGTTTCGCGTTATTTTAATTTTAAAAATCTATTGAAAATAAATTAAGTATATGTCATAATAAACAGTAGTCAAATCTAAAAAAAGGAGGCGGTAATATGAGTTCACCGCTTGCCGACCGTATAAGACCTACTGATTTAAGTGATGTTGTAGGTCAAAAGCATTTGCTTAGTGACGGCAAACCGTTACGCCGAATAATCGAGTCTGGCACAATACCTAATATGATATTTTACGGTCCGTCGGGTGTCGGCAAAACCACCGTTGCGGGGATAATTGCCCAAAAAAGCGGTAAAAGGCTTTATAAACTCAATGCCACTACTGCTTCTACTGCCGATATAAGAGATTTGCTAAACGAAACAACTATGCTCGGTAACGAAAACGGTATTTTATTATATCTCGACGAGATACAGTATTTCAACAAAAAGCAACAGCAAACGCTTTTAGAGTCGATTGAAAACGGCAATATAACCCTAATTGCCTCGACCACCGAAAACCCGTATTTTTATGTTTACAATGCTATTTTAAGCCGCAGTACGGTGTTTGAGTTTAAACAACTGACGGCAAATGACGTTAAACCTGCCGTACTTCGTGCCGCAAAAATTATGGGCGAAGAGCAGGGAATGGATATAGTATTCCAAAGTGACAGCACGGTTGATATTATTTGCCGAGGTTGTGGCGGCGATGTCAGAAAAGCACTCAATGCCATAGAACTTTGCGTTTTGTCGTCGGATAGGGTTGACGGTAAAATCGTAATCACTGATGAAATTGCCGAACAACTCACCCAAAAAAGTGCCATGCGGTATGACCGCGAGGGTGACGACCATTACGATATAGTGTCGGCATACCAAAAGTCTATGCGTGGCAGTGACCCGCAAGCGGCGGTACACTATTTGGGCAGACTTTTGCAGGCGGGCGATTTACCTTCGGCCTGCCGCAGGCTTATGGTTTGTGCCTGTGAGGATGTGGGACTTGCTTACCCGCAAATTATACCCATAGTAAAGTCGGCGGTTGATGTTGCTATGTCGGTCGGTCTGCCTGAGGCAAGGTTACCGCTTGCCGATGCGGTTATTTTGGTAGCACTCAGTCCCAAATCCAATTCGGCACACGATGCCATAAATGCCGCAATGGCGGATATTGAAAAAGGAATAAGCGGTCCTGTACCCAGAAATTTACAAAACAAACATTTTGACGGCGAGGACGCCGAGGTTAAAGGACAAAACTATCTTTATGCTCACGATTTTGACCATCATTATGTAGAACAGCAGTATTTACCCGACGCGATTAAAAATAATATTTATTACAATTTCGGTGATAATAAAACAGAGCAGGCGTTTAAAGATTATTGGGATAAAATCAAAAAAAGTCGGGGATAGTGTGACATTTAAAGTATCTGAAAATGCAATAGTAATGCGTATTTTTGCGACGGCTCTTTTAGTTGCCGTCGCTTTTTGTATTTCGGTTTTTTTATTACCGGATTTTACAGTTGTTTTAGCCGTTGTTTCGATTGTGGTTTTATTGTGTTCGGTAATATTTGTTGTAATTTACAGTAAAACCGAAAAAATAACGGTGAATAAAGAATATATATTTTTTAAAAAAGGCGTGGTTTTCACTTTAGAATATTATTATCCAAATAAAATACTTATCTATCCGTTAGTGATAAAACCGCCTGCCCATGCTTGTTTCGGGCTTTATATTGTGATACTTAAAGGTGTGGGCAGTACGCTTTTACTACCGCCGCTTGAAAAGGAAGCTGTTGAGAAATTACTAAAGTCGGTGGCAAGCAGTGAAGAATAAAATTAAACCTCACCCTTCATATCTTTTAAATCTCATGTATCCGTATTTAACACTGCTTGTTATACCCGTAACGCGTAATATGTTTATTCGGTTTGCCGATAAAACAAATACAAATTACCATTTGCATGAAATGGTAATTCTGTTGCTCGCGGTGATTGTTGCGGCGGCAAAGTATAAAAAAATAAGTATATCGGTCGGTAAAAATATAACGGTTAAAAAAGGACTTTTTTGTAAAACGGAATTAAGTATCTGCCGTAATAAAGGCGTTGTGGCTGTAATCGAAGTTAATCCGATTTTAAGGGTTTTAAAGGTTGCAAGATTTAAGGTGTATACCGAGTCGAGTGGCAGGAAACCTGATATTGACTTTCCCGTAACGGTTAAGACGGCCGAAAAACTCAAGGTGTATTTTGGCGGCAGATTATTTATAACTAAAAAAAGAAAAGGTGCTGCTACTATGGCACTATGTAACTCTTCGGCAATTAGCGGTATTTTGATAATTCTGCCCGTATACCGGGTAATATACGATATTTTTATAAATAAAACAGGCAAAATACTGCCGATATTCGGGACATTCGGCAGGTCGGTTGTGTGGATAGCACTGTTGGGTTATGCAGTATCATTTGCAGTGCTGACGTTCAGAAATTTAAATTTCAAGTTCAGTACAACTAAAGAAGGTTTTTTTATTGAGTCGGGAATTTTTCCGCACCGAACGGTTTTTGTAAATAACAAAACGGTTACATCGAAAAGTATAATTGCGACACCGCTTATGATGATTTTCAAAAGATGCACAGTTGGGTTTTCAGCCTGCGGATACGGACTTTCAAGCGGTGAAACAGCGGTTTTGGTGCCTGCTGCAAGGTTACACGAAACCGATAAATATAGGCAAAGATGCAGTAATACTGTGATTAAACCTCAACTGCGGGCAATCGGCAAATGCTTTTTGGCACCGTCTTTATATCTTGCTTTAACCTTGTTTTGTGTTACTGTGCTGTGGCGGTTTTATCCGTTTTTACACTCGGCGTTTATAATAATAACGGTTATATCCGCTGTCTTTACCGTCTTCTCGGTTGCTTCAAGAATACACATTTTGCTTTTCGGTAAAATAACGGTTGGCAGTAAAATAAATATCAAACATCGAAAACGTTTCGGTACTAAAGAACTGATTTTTGGCAGCGGTGATATATACCTTATAAAAATAAAGAGAACACCGTTTGACAGAATGTTTAATCTCTGCAGTGTTAAATATTATCTTTTTAATAAATCGAAAGATAAAGCAACATTAAACGGAATTTCTTATAAGGTCTTAAAAGCGATAGAACTACTGCATAAATATACCGTTTAAAATTTATATAATATTACAAAATACGACAATTTGCTTGATTTTATAATGCTTTTACTGTATAATTTTTTTAGATTTTTATAAAAAAGAAATGAGGGGAAAGCATTGACTAAAAAGAAAATTTTAACCTTAGTTATAACCGTAGTAATACTGTTGGTTTCGGTTTCGGTGCTTGCCGTTTTCCTTAAAACGACAAGTTCGGTAGACTGTCCTGACTGTATTGACGGTAAAAACTACTCGTTCACCTGTAACTCTTGCGAGGGTGATGAAACATGTACCGTTTGCGGCGGCATAGGCGGTTACGGTGACCCTATCACCTGTGCTACCTGTAACGGTTTAAAAGAGGTAGCGGCTGAAAGTAACTATTACGCAACATTCATGTCGCTTGTTCCACCTATTATCGCCATTGTATTGGCACTTGTCACCAAAGAGGTTTACAGTTCTCTCTTTATCGGTATTATTACCGGTGCACTGCTTTATGCCAACTTTAATGTAGTAACGGCCGCCGATGCACTTGTAAACGAGGGACTTATTGCCTCGGTTGCGGGAACTGCCGGTATATTTATATTCCTTGTAATTTTAGGTGTTATGGTTGCTCTTATCAATAAATCGGGCGGCTCTGCGGCATTCGGCCGTTGGGCTAAGACACATATTAAGAGCAAAATAGGTGCATCTATTTGCACATTCGTTTTAGGTGTACTTATTTTTATCGACGATTACTTCAATTGCTTAACGGTTGGCTCGGTTATGCGTCCTGTTACCGACAATCATAAGATTTCGCGTGCAAAACTCGCTTATTTAATTGATGCCACTGCGGCACCTGTATGTATGATTGCTCCTATTTCTTCATGGGCGGCGGCGGTGTCTGAATATACCGCAGGCGTTACCAATGCGGCAGGAGAGGAAATTTCAAGCCTTGCACTTTTCTGCAAAGCCATTCCGTATAATTTTTATTCATTGTTGACCTTTGTGTTCATAATTGCAATCACACTTATGAAGTTCGACTACGGTCCCATGAAGATTCATGAACTTAACGCCGAAAAGGGCGACCTCTTCACATTCGGCTCAGAAATCATTTCTGAAGACGAAAAGGAACTTGAGGGCAGCAACAAGGGTAAGGTAATTGACCTTGTTCTTCCTATTTTGGTGCTTATCGCTGTATCGGTTGTAGGCCTTATTTATGTCGGCGGTTTCTTTAGCGGCGATAATAAGGGCAACTTTATTGGTGCATTTGGTGATACCGATGCAACGGTTGCTCTTCCGCTTTCAGGAATAGTTGTTTTACTTGCTACGTTTATTTATATGGTTGCAAGACGCGTTGTTACCTTTAAAGAGGCTATGTCTTGTATACCTAAAGGATTTATCGCTATGGTACCCGCCATTTTAATTCTCACCATGGCAACAGCACTTAAAAACATGACCGGTCTTTTAGGCTCGGATACATTTGTAGAAAATGCCCTTGCAAATGCCGGTGCGTTACATAATTTCTTGCCCGCAATTATATTCCTTGTTGCCTGCGGTATTTCGTTTGCCACCGGTACATCGTGGGGAACATTTGGTATCTTAATACCCATTGTTCTCGGTGTATTCCCTGCGGGAAGCGAACTTATGGTTATCGGTATGTCGGCATGCCTTGCAGGTTCGGTTTGCGGCGACCACTGTTCGCCTATATCCGACACAACTATCATGTCGTCGGCAGGTGCTCAGTGTGAGCACGTAAACCATGTTTCAACCCAGTTGCCTTATGCTATAACGGTTGCCGCCGTTTCATTTGTGGCATACGTAATTACCGGTTTTGTTCAAAACTGGCTCATAACCTTACCTATTGCCATTGTTATGATGATAGGCACATTGGTTGTTATTAGACTAACCGCCGGCAAGGTTAAGGTCGATTTGTAAGTTATAAATTATAGTTTTCCCGCCGAGTTTTTACTCGGCGGGTTTTTATACTAAAAAAGCGACCTGTGAATTTCACAGGTCGCTTTTGGTTTGATTATAATTATTTAATCATGCCGGCAACTTCGGAAGCAAAGTCGTCAACTCTTTTTTCAATGCCTTCGCCCTTTTCAAAACGGACAAATTCAACGGTCTTAATGTTGCCGCCGAGTTCTTTTGCAACGCCGTCAATGTACTTGCCGACTGCCATGTCGTCCATGATAAAGGTCTGTTCGATAAGGCAGTTTTCTTTAAAGTATTTACCCATTTTGCCGTCAACTATCTTGCCGAGAACCTGCTCGGGTTTGCCGGCCATTTTGGGGTCTTCTTTCATTTGAGCAACCATGATAGCCTTTTCTTTCTCAATAACTTCAGCAGGGACCGAAGCCTCGTCGAGGAAAGAGGGGTTCATAGCGGCAATCTGCATGGCAACATTTTTGCCCATTACTGCAAAACCGTCTTTGTCTGCAACGTCGGTATCAAATTTAACCAATACACCGATTTTTCCGCCCATGTGAACATAAGATGCAACAGCACCTTCAAAACGGACAAAACGGCGAATTTGCATATTCTCGCGGAATTTAAGGAATACATCTTGCTTTAATTCGTCAACAGTCTTGCCGGTTTCTTCATCTTTAGTAGCAAGAAGAGAGTCAACATCAGCAGGGTTGGTTTTTGCGATGACTTCGGCAACCTTAGCGGCGAAGCCTTTAAACTCGTCGTTAGATGCAACGAAGTCGGTTTCAGAGTTGATTTCAACTACTGCACTTGCACCGTTTACAGTGGCTACGGCAACGGTGCCTTCAGCGGCAACACGAGAAGCCTTTTTAGCCTGCGATGCAAGACCTTTTTCACGAAGATAATCGACTGCGGCGTCCATATTGCCGTCGCACTCGCAAAGTGCCTTTTTACAATCCATCATGCCGCATCCGGTTTTTTCACGGAGTGCCTGAACGTCTTTAGCGGTGAATGCCATTTTTTATTCCTCCAATATATATCTTTTAAAAATGCCGGTAAAGAAGTATACTCTCACCGGCAAAAAATCAAATTAAAATTACTCGGCTACTTCTTCTACAGTTTCTTCTGCAGCCTCTTCTTCTGCTACGGGAGCAGCGGCTTCACCCTGTCTTGCTTCAATAACAGCAGCAGCAATGGTAGAAGCGATAAGTTTTACTGCACGGATAGCATCATCGTTACCGGGGATAACTGCGTCGATTTCATCGGGGTCGCAGTTGGTGTCAACGATAGCGATAATGGGAATACCGAGTTTCTTTGCTTCTTGAACGGCAATTCTTTCCTTGCGGGGGTCAACGATGAACAAAGCACCGGGGATTTTGTCCATATCTTTGATACCGCCGAGGAACTTTTCAAGTTTCTCGATTTCGAGTTCAAGACCGATAACCTCTTTCTTGGGGAGAAGGTCAAAGGTGCCGTCCTCTTTCATTTTGTTTAACTGCTCAAGTCTTGCAATTCTGGTGCGAATTGTGCGGAAGTTTGTAAGCATACCGCCGAGCCAACGTGCGTTGACATAGGGCATAGAGCAGTTTTCAGCCTCTTCTTTAATAGAATCCTGAGCCTGCTTTTTGGTGCCTACAAAGAGAATGTCCTTGCCTTCTGCTGCGATGTCGCGGGCAAAAAGGTAAGCCTCGTTGAGTTTCTTAACGGTTTTCTGCAGGTCGATAATGTAGATACCGTTACGTTCCGTGAAAATGTACTCAGCCATTTTCGGGTTCCAGCGGCGAGTCTGATGTCCGAAATGAACACCGGCCTCAAGCAACTGTTTCATAGATACTACTGCCATTTGTTTTTCCTCCTATCGGTTATACCGCCGCATCCGTTTTTTAGGACGGCTTTCCGTAAATACGGCACCGTTTCGTCATAATGCGGATACGTGTGAATTTTTTAACTTAGAGTATGGCATACTCTAAGCCGATACATTATATCATAGCATTTATAATTTTGCAAGATATTTTTTTAAATTTTTGTAAATTTTAACTTTTATGTTTTATTAACAGTTGTTCTGCCTTGCCGCGGACATTATTTTTCAGTTCTTCGGGGGATAAAACCTTGATTTCTCCGCCAAACTGCATAATCCAGCCGACAAGACCGTCGCTGATAAGGGCATCGGTAGTAAAACGGAATACGCCGTGTTCTTTATCACGCCGTATAAAAATTTCACCGCCAAAACGGTCGAGTACTTGGGACAGAAGTTTCATATCACATTCAAGGTCAATTCTGCATTTTTCTCCGCCGAACATATTGAATGTTTTGCGGGCATAATCGGCGGTGTCAAAACGTTGTTTATAATCGCTGACCTCGGAAAAGTGGCGAGAACGGTCTTTTGACAGTTTTACACATTCAATTCGGTCAACCCTTAAATGCATTAAATTGTCGTATTTTGCGTTGTTGCAGATAAGATAGTAGTGGTCGGAGTCCCAAAGCAATGCGTATGGGCTTACTACCATTTCCTTTTTGGAACTTTCAACCCCGCTGTCGCTTAAAATACTGCGTGCATATACTATCTTAACTTTTTTTTGGGAATTTATCGCTCGGCTTAAATCTTCAATGATGCAATAAACATCTTCATTTTTGCACTTATTACGGTTGTCAATACAAACCCTGCCTTTGATTTCGGCGGCTTGAGGATTGCTGACAAGTCCCTCTAATTTTTCAACAAGTTCCCTCGATTTGCCCGACGGGATAAACTCTGCCGACTGAACGGCGTCGATAAGCAAACTTATTTCGGGTAGTTTAAAACGGCGGTTTTTAAGGTAGTATCCGCTGTCATTTCCGCCTTTGCGAACAATGTCATAACCTATGTCGCGTAGTGCCTCTATATCGGTGTAAATTGCCTTGCGTTCGGCGGTTATGCCTTCTTTGTACAAAAGTTTAATAATTTCGGCCGCCGATAATGGGTGGTTTTCGTCACTTAAAGTTTCCAAAAACCGTAGGACAAAGATTATTCGGGATTTTTTAAATCGGTCGAGCATTATTTTTCCTGCCTTTCGTTTAGAAGTGCAAAAAATTCGTCGCGGGTGTAAAGTGAGTTAAGTGCGGTCAAAAGTTGCGAGGTTGACATACCTATGGGCAGGTTTAAGTGTCTTTGTAGGGTTTCCCTTTTTTGCTTGCTGTCATCTTTGCCCGAAAGACCCAAAAAATAAAGGTCAGAAGGGGTGATTTTTTCATTTACTTCTTTAATTTTTTTATCGGTGTCAATACCTGCACGGCGAAGTGCCTCGGTCAGCACTTCTTCGCTTAGCCCTTCAACCCCTAAATAGCCTTGGGCAGAATGGCTTGTTTTTCGTTTTTCTTTACCGTCTATTTGGGGAACAAAAACATTTATTATTTTGTCATTCGGTATAAATGATGTCAAATGACCTCTAATCATAAAACCCGCACTGTCGCTGTCGGTCATTATAATGACACCTTTTTTCTCGGCAATACGGCGGATAAGTGCCTTTTTTTCGGTGTTCTTAAAAATTCTGAAACCATCGGTCACTATTATTTCGGCATCTAAAAAGTTGGACAGTTTGATTTTGTCGTATTTACCTTCGACTATTACGGCACTTTCCAAATGTATCATGAATTACCTCTTGCGATAAGTGCCAATTCGGCTATGGTCTTTTCAATTAAAATTCTGCCGTCGGTACGGGACGATTTAACGGCTTTGTCACAGTCACTCAGCACTTTTAAAGACCTAACAATTTGATTTTCCGATAGAAGATTCAACTTTCGGTCGCCTTCGGTTAATCTGAATGAGGTGCTGAAATATCCTAAATCTTTAGCAATGGTTTCGGGTCTTAAACCTGCACTTCTTGCCGAAAAAGCACGGTAAATATCCATATATGCCGATGATAGAAATGTTAAAATATATGCCGCCTCGGTGTTCATAAAAAACAGGTCGTCTAAAATAGCATAAGCACTCTCAACATCACCGCGAAGGACTGCTTTAGATACATTATAAACCGTAGCCTCGGTACTGCGGGAACAGATTGTATTAACGGTGTCTGTGGTTATTACACCGTTTTCGCCGACATAAAAACAAAGTTTTTCAAGTTCGTTTACCAATGTTCCCAAATCGTCAGAGCAGGTTTCTATCATATATCTTGCAACGTTTGAGTCGAGTCGGCATTTACGCCTTGCGGCACCCGATTGCAACATACGGATAATATCGGGCTGACTTTTTCTGCCGATATAGGCAACCGTTCCGCCGATTTTTTTAACTTCTTTGAAAAGTTTCGTAAATTTTTCAGGTGTTTTTTTAATGGGGATTTCTATGGTTTCAAACCACATAACAAAAACTGTAGAAGGGTTGTTTTGCAGTTCTTCTATTGCGGAAAAAATTTTGTCGGTTTCTGCGGCAGGTGCTTTGTCAAACGGAAAATCGCATAAGGTTACTACCTTGCGGTCACTCATCATCGGAAGTGAACAAACGGCGTCGTAAATTGACTGTGCTTTAACCTGTCCGTCAAATTTAAGCAGATTAAATTCGGGGAAATTTTCAACCGCTGCCGATGTGATACTTGCCAAATGGCGTTTTATAACATAGTGTTCTTCGCCGAAAATTACATAGCAGGGTGAAAAGTTCTTGGATTTTATATGTTCTCGTATTTCGGTTTCGGTAGCAAAAGAATCGTTATTTTTTTGCATATGCTATAAACTCCTTTCAAAATTTATGCCGTAAGTACCTGCGACCATATTGAAATTATTAAAAGTGCAACAATTAAAACCGATATGAATTTTATACCGCCAATACGGTCCAAAAGCAACCAAAGACCTATAAGTGCGAGTGACAGTGCTATCCAAATCAGAGCATTTTTGCTATAAAACGTTATGCTTGAAAAAGGTATCTTTGAAAGTGAAGATATTACGGCGATTATATAGTCAGACATTAGACCTGCCGCCATAAAAATCGGTTTTGAAATTATACCGATTACAGGTACCAACCCTAAAATAACCGCAACTATGGTAAGTAACATCATATAGGTAACAGCAGGACTTATAAGCACATTGGCAATAGGTGTTATAAGTGATATTTTCTCAAATATGATTATTTGAAACGGAAGTGTAAAAACGGCGGCACCTATAGATATTGCAATAACAGTAACCGTTGCTTCGGTTAGTTTTTCCAATATGTTGTATTTGAAATGTATTTTCAATGAAAACGGTTTTATAATATCAAGTGCAATTATAACACCTGCGGTAGCACTACATGAAAGACAAAAGCCCAAATCAAGTATGTAAAAGGGATTTAAAACCAGCAACAAAAATACCGCAACACCTAATGAATTAAGAGGGTCGGTTCGCTTTAGAGCAACATTTCCCGTAAGAGCGAACAGTGACATTATAACCGCTCTTAAAGATGCGGCTTCAAAACCGGTAATACTTATCAGTGTAATCATTGGAAGTGCCGCGAATAAGGTAGCCTTGCGTTTACTTAAGACTACCGACAACGCCGAAACGACAGCGGAATATACTATGCTGATATGCATGCCTGAAACCGAGGTGATATGAGATACCCCGCAGGCGGCAAATGCTTCACTAAGTTTTTGGCTTATATTTTGGTCGGCACCAAGCACAACGCCGTTTATAAGTTCGGCGGTGTCACCGTAAAAATTGTCGTTGATTACCGATTGTACATATTTTTTGATTTTATTTGCCGTTTGGAGAATGGTGTATTTGTGACCTGTGACTTTGGTGTCTTTGCAATATACCGAAATATAGATATTTTGTGATTTTGAATATTTTGAATATTCACTGTCATCAAGCCTAAAATCAGCAGAGAAAGAAACAGTATCACCGATATTCGCGTTAAAAACATCATCACTTGTTTTTATAATCAGTTTTAACTTAGTTCCTTTTAAGGCGGCATTTATAGGTTTAGTGGTTTTAACGGTAATTGCACCGTATTCACCGTAACTTTCGGGTTCGCTTATAACTATGGCATTAACATCATGGCTTGTGCCGTCAAGTGCCGCTACAGGTTTAATAAAAATAGCGTCATATATACAAAGATAGGCACAAAATACTGACGAAATTAAAAGTACGAATGACACTAATTTGCCCGATGAAATATGATGCCTTAAAATGAAACAAACTGCGGCGGCGGTCCAAGACACAGCACCCATAACCGAAGTGGCTATGGAACCGAAAATATGAAATATAATACAGGAAATAACAGATATTCCCGCCAAGCATAAAGCGGCTCGTTTCATGACTTCGCCGCCTTTCTGCCAATGCTGATATTTATAGCGGTACGGTTATAAATTTTCCGTTTTTAAGTATAATTTGCTCTTTAAAACCTGCCTTTAGTGCCTGTGCTTTGGCAAGGTCAAGGTAGCAACCTAAAAATTCTTTATTATGACAGTCGCCTGTAATAATTATACTGCCGCCTTGTTTTTTGATTTCTTCCAATAAATCTAAAGCGGGGTAGGGTAATGTGCGGTAACCTCTTGTAATGGCACCGACATTTATTTCGAACGGATTGCCGTATTTTACAAGTTTTTTAATGGCTTTTTTTGCGGCTATGTTATAGCGTTCACCGTATTTTTTGTTTATTTCGGGGAACTTTGTCAGCAGGTCAAAATGGCCTATTATATCGGCATTTGTAGTTTCTACGACCTGTTCTTCTAACCTGAAATATTCCTCGGCGTATGCATCAAAGTCCCCGCCGAAAAGTTCGCTTACAAAGTCGCAAACCAGTTCGGGTGTGGCATCAACAGGGTAGTATTTGCCACCCGATTTTATATAATGCACAGAGCCGATTACATAATCATAATCGGCTGTTTTAGTAGTAGAAAATAAATCTTGTTCAATACCGCAGTAAATTTCCATTTTACCGTGGTACTGTTCTTTTAAATGTGAAATTTCGCTTTTGTAGGTTTCAATGTTTTTTCGGTCTATGCAATAAGTATCAAAATTAACATAACTGTGTGCTGAAAAGCCTAAAACTTCGAAACCCCTTTTATAGGCTTCGGCGGCAACTTCACTTGGGGAATCTTTGCCGTCGCAAAAGTTTGTGTGAACATGATAATCAGTCATTGTCACTTACCATTTTTTCTTGTTTTACTTTATGGTCAATGACGTTCCTTGAAGCAAGTTCCGCTCTTATGTCATTAAGCGAAATTCCCTGCTCAACCATGAGCACCAAAATATGATATGCAAGGTCGGAAATTTCATATACGGTTTCTTTTTTATCATTGTCCTTGGCGGCAATAATAACCTCGGTACATTCTTCGCCGACCTTCTTGAGAATTTTATCAATACCTTTACTGAAAAGGTAGGTTGTGTACGAATTTTCGGGCATATTTTTCTTTCTGGCCTTCAGTAATTCATAAAGTTCGTCCATTGAATGGGAACTAAGTTCATTACTGTGCCAAATCTCATTTTCAAAGCAGGACTCGGTACCTAAATGACAGGCGGGACCGTCTTTTATAACTTCAACCACCAAAGCATCGCTGTCGCAATCGGCGGTTATAGATACAATGTGTTGATAGTTGCCGCTGGTTTCGCCTTTAAGCCAAAGTTCATGTCTTGAACGGCTGAAAAAACAGGTAAGACCTTTTTCCATGGAGATTTTAAGGCTTTCGCGATTCATATAGGCTAATGTGAGCACTTTTTTTGTATAGGCGTCTACGACAATAGCGGGAATAAGTCCCTTTTCGTCAAATTTCAAACTTTCAATATCTATCATTTTTAAACCCTCATCAGTATATCATTTTCTTTAAGTGTTGCTTTAAGGTCGTGTATTTTCACTTCTCCAAAGTGGAAAATTGATGCTGCAAGCCCTGCTGAAACGGTCGGAACACTGTGAAACAGGTCGATAAAATCTGTTATGCTTCCCGCACCACCCGAGGCTATTACGGGAACATTGACTGCATCACATACGGCTCTTAGCATTTCTTTGTCAAAGCCTTTTTTTACACCGTCGGTGTCAATAGAATTGACCACGACTTCACCTGCACCCATTGAAACGCAGCGTTTAATCCATTCTATGGCGTCAAGTTCCGTATTTTCTCTGCCGCCTTTTGCAAAGACGGTGAATTGGCCGTCAACACGTTTTATATCACAGGAAAGCACGACACATTGACTGCCGTATTTAAGTGCCGCTTGCCTAACAAGGTCGGGATTTTTAATAGCACCCGAATTTACACTTACCTTATCGGCACCGCATTTTAATACCCTGTCAAAATCAAGAATAGTATTTATTCCGCCGCCGACCGTAAGCGGGATAAAAATTTCTGATGCTACTTTGCGTAAAATATCGGTAAAAAGTCCTCTGCCTTCTGCCGAGGCGGTTATGTCGTAAAAGACAAGTTCATCGGCACCTGATTCGCTGTAATATTTTCCAAGGCTTACGGGGTCTGAAACATCATTTAACCCCAAAAAGTTTACGCCTTTGACAACCCTGCCGTTTTTCACGTCAAGGCAGGGGATAATTCTTTTGGTTATCATTTTGCCACCTCAATAGCCTTTTTAAGGTTGATTGCACCTGTGTAGTAGGCTTTGCCGATTATAGCACCGTAAAGGTCTAATTTACGCAAAGCCTCAACATCGTCAATAGAGGAAACACCGCCCGAGGCTACTATGTTTATATTAAGTTCACTGCTTAAAGTTTTATAAAGTTCGCGGTTGGTACCAATCATTGCACCGTCTTTGGAAATATCGGTACAAATAATAGTTTTAACACCCAACGTTTGCATGGATTTGCAAAATTCCATGGCGGTATATTCCGACTTTTCGGTCCAACCTTTAACGGCGACAAAACCGTCTTTAATGTCAACGCCTACGGCAATTTTATCGCCGTATTTGTTTACGGCAGTTTCCAAAAATTTTCGGTCATTTACCGCGGCAGTGCCTAAAATAACACGCGAAACGCCGACACTAAAATAGGTGTCAACCGTTTTTATGGAACGGATACCTCCGCCGATTTCGGCAAATAGGTCAACTGATTTTATGATGTTTTCAACCGTTTTAATGTTAGGTGTGGTGCCGCTTTTAGCACCCTCTAAATCGACCAAGTGTATGTGTGTAGCACCGCTTGATTTAAAATCTATAGCGACGGCTTTAGGGTCTGGATTATAGACCGTCATTTTATCGTAATCGCCCTTGAAAAGTCTTACTGCTTTGCCGTCAATAATATCAATTGCAGGAAAAATAATCATAGTTTATCACTCATTTCGCAAAAAGCCTTTAATATGGCAAGACCTGTTTCACCGCTTTTTTCGGGGTGGAACTGGCAACCGAAAACATTGCCGTTTTGCACCGAGGCGGTAAGCGGTATGCCGTATTCAGCCTGTGAGGTGACAAAGGTTTTGTCGCAAGCCGCATAAAATGAGTGAACAAAATAAACAAAATCACCGTTATTTATGTATTTTAAAATAGGGGTTTCATTTGTAAATTCAAGTTTATTCCAACCCATATGCGGAATGTTTAAACTGTCGGGGATTTTGCCCTTCATGGGAACAACACTGCCCGAAATCAGCCCTAAACCTTTGTGGTGGCCGAATTCAAAACTTTCTTCGAATAAAAGTTGCATACCGAGGCAAATGCCGAGTAACGGTTTGCCGTTAGTGGCTTCGGTTTTTATAAGTTCGGCAAGACCGCAAGTGATAAGTTTATCATAAGCATCGGCAAAAGCACCGACACCGGGCAAAATCAGTCGGTCAGCTGACTTTATAACTTCGGGTTCTCCTGTGATAACTGCATCTACACCGATTTGTTTCAGCGAAGATACTAACGAAAACAGATTGCCGACGCCGTAATCAATAATTGCTACCATTAAAGAACACCCTTTGTTGACGGAATTTCATCGGCAAAGTCATTATCTATCGAAGTTGCGGTTTTAAGTGACCTTGCAAAAGATTTGAAAGCACCTTCAATAATGTGGTGTGAATTCAAGCCGTCAAGTTGTTTTATGTGCAGCGTACATTCTGCCGCTCTTGAAAATGCATAGAAAAATTCCGAAACCAATTCGGTATCAAAATCACCGACCTTTGCGGTAGGGATATTTAACCCATAGTTTAGGTGACAACGGCCCGAGAGGTCAATAGCGGTGAGTATAAGTGCCTCGTCCATGGGCAGAATGGTACTGCCGTAACGAATGATACCGCGTTTATCACCCAAAGCCTCTTTAAATGCCAAACCTAAAGTAATGCCTATATCTTCGGCGGTGTGGTGATAGTCCACATCTGTGTCTCCCTCACACATAACGGTGAGGTTAAATCGGCCGTGTTTTGCAAAAAGGACCAACATATGGTCTAAAAATCCGCAACCGGTCGAGATTGTGCTTATACCTTCGCCGTCTAAAGAGAGCACTACTTTAATATCGGTTTCCGCAGTTTTTCGTTCTATAAGAGCGTTTCTCATAAGTTTCCCTCCAAAATGAGTTTAACAGTAGAAATAAATTCTTTCATTTCATCCATAGTACCTATGGTGATTCGGTTGAAATTGGAAATTTTAGGTGTACTGAAATGCCTTATCAAAATGCCGTTGTCTTTAAGTTTTAAATAAAGTTTTTCACCGCTAATATCAGGTGACTCGGCAAAAACAAAGTTGGCATAAGACGGAATTACGTTAAAACCCAAACCTTTAAGTTCGGTTTCGGTGTAGTTTCTGGCTGTGATAATCTTTTTGCAGTTGTCCATATAATAATCGTTATCCAAAATTGCCGCTTCGCCTGCAATTTGGGTCAAACGGTTGATATTATAAGGATTGGTAGAGTATTTTATGCGTTCGAGGTCGGCTATAATGTGCTCATTTGCTATGGCAAATCCAAGCCTTGCACCTGCCATACTGCGTGATTTACTGAATGTGCCGACTACGAGCAGGTTGTCGTATTTTTCGGTAAGTTTATAGCAACTGACACCGCCGAAATCAATATAAGCCTCGTCAATTATCACCACATTTTGTGGGTTGGATTTCACTATTTTTTCGATTGTTTCTAAACTTAAAAGCAGTCCCGTAGGAGCATTTGGGTTGGCGATTACCACCATTTTACCGGTGCTAAAATAATCGGCAGGATTAATGGTGAAATCGTCATTTAAAGGTTTGGTTTCAAAGTCCACCGTGTGAAGTTCGGCAAAAACATTGTAAAACCCGTAACTTATTTCGGGGAATACAGCACCGCTTTTTGAAAATGCCATAAAAGCGAAGTTTAGAATATCGTCCGACCCGTTGGAAAAATAGACGTTGTTTTCGCCTACACCGTAAAGTTTTGCAAAACTTTTTTTAAGGGACTTACATTCGGGGTCGGAATAGAGCCGTAATTTTTCAACCTCACCGCAAGATACAGCGGCAATAACGCCTTTTGACGGCGGATATGGTGACTCGTTGGTGTTTAGTTTTATGTAACGCTTGTCCTGAGGCTGTTCGCCCGGAACATATGGGGGAAAATTATAGCGTTCATTTAAAAATCTGCTCATTTTTATTCCTCGGTACGAATTACGGCACTTTTTGCGTGGGCGGTAAGACCCTCTTTTTCGGCAAAGAAAGCAACGTCTTTTGCCACCTTGCCCAGTGCCTCTTTAGTATAATAGGTGTACTGTGTTTTCTTTACAAAATCGTCAACCGACAAAGGACTTGAAAATCTTGCGGTACCGCCTGTAGGCAGTGTGTGGTTTGGACCTGCAAAGTAGTCGCCCAAAGCCTCGGGACAGTAACGGCCCATAAATATACTGCCTGCGTGCTTGATTTTATCAAGCAAAGCAAACGGGTCATTTACGCAAAGTTCAAGATGTTCGGGTGCAATTTCGTTGGCTATGTCAATAGCCTTTAATATGTTGTCGGCAACAATAATTTTGCCGTTAGTGTCTATTGAAACGCGGGCAATTTCCTCGCGTGACAAAAGTTTAAGTTGTGTTTCAATCTCCGCTTGCACCTGCTTTGCCAAGTCGAAACTGTCGGTGACCAAAACGGCACTTGCCATTTTGTCATGTTCTGCTTGGGATAAAAGGTCGGCGGCGAGGTGGCGGGGATTACTGTCACTGTCGGCTACTACTAAAATTTCGCTCGGTCCTGCAATCATATCAATCGAAACAAGTCCGTAAACCTGCTTTTTGGCTTCGGCGACAAAAGCGTTGCCGGGGCCGACAATTTTATCAACCTTAGGTACGGTTTCGGTGCCATAGGTCAGTGCCGCTATTGCCTGAGCACCGCCTACTTTGAATATACGGTCAACACCGGCAACCTTGGCGGCGGCTAAAATAACGGGGTTAACCTTGCCGTCTTTAGCAGGGGGAGTAGTAATGCAAAGTTCACCGACACCCGCAATTTTAGCAGGGATACTGTCCATAAGTACGGTTGAAGGATATGCGGCAGTGCCGCCGGGAACATAAAGTCCTGCCTTTTCAACAGGTATAATCTTTTGACCGGTTACTATTCCGTCTTTGTCGTTTATTATAAAACTGTTGCGTACCTGCTTTGAGTGAAAATTTTTTATATTTTCGGCTGCCTTTTTTAATATTTCGATAAATTCGGGCTCAACCGAATTAAACGCCTCGTCGATTTCCTCGTCGGTGACCTCTAAATTTAAAAGTTGCACCTTGTCGAATTTTTCGGCATACTCAAACAGTGCTTTGTCACCGTTTTGCTTTACGTTTTCTATAATTTCACTGACAATACCAGACACATCGGTAGCGGCAGTACCACGGGCAAATATTTCGTCATTCGAAACTTCGCCGTAGTTTAAAATCTTAATCATTTTCAGTCCTCCACTAACTTTGAGAGTCCTAAGCGGATTTGCTCAATTTGTTCGCCTTTGAATTTATAACTTGACTTGTTTGCAATCAGTCTTGCACTTATGGGGACAATCGTTTCGATTGGCTCTAAGTTATTTTCAAGCAAGGTTTTACCCGTTTCCACGATATCGACTATTACATCGGAAAGTCCCAAAATAGGGGCTAATTCTATTGAGCCGTTTAGGTGGATTATGTCAATATCGCGGCACTTTTCGGCGTAGAATTTTGTGGCGATATTTGAAAATTTTGTTGCGACGCGAAGTGTTGTGTCGGTGCCGTCCCTAAAACCTTTTTTGGCGGCAACCGCCATACGGCATTTGCCGAGTTTCATGTCAAGAAGTTCGTAAACGTCGGGGGAATATTCAAGCAAAATATCCTTGCCCGCAACACCTATATCTGCGGCACCGCGTTCGACATAGATAGCGACATCAGACGGTTTTACCCAAAAGAAACGCACACCTTTTTCGGCGTTTTCAAATATAAGTTTTCTGCCGGGCTCACGGATTGCGGGGCACTCAAATCCCGCCGCCTCAAACATTGAATAAACCTTTTCACCGAGTCGGCCTTTCGGCAGTGCTACATCAATCATTTCCATAAACTGTTTCAAGTCCTTTCTCGGTAAGTTTCAAAATTCTGCGGCAGGTTATATCTTTGGGCATTTCTTTGCATACAAGCACCGAATTGCCGCCCTCGGATAACATTTCCGAAGTGCTGAGAGCGGCATCAATATTACCGCCGTTTATAAGTACTGTGTCAACATCAAATTCTTTGTCTGCACGTTTAAATCTTTCTAACGAATCAAGGTAAACCGCAAAGCCGATAGCACCCGATTTGCGGCCCATTTTTTTCATAAGTCGGTCATATCTTCCGCCTGAAAGCACTGCGATGGGGATACCTTTAATATAACCGCTTAATACTATACCGCTGTAGTAGTTCATACCGCCTACTGCCGAGAAATCCACCGATATTTTTCCTTCAAATCCTCTTGAAGTTACAATATCGCAAATCATTTTAAGTTCTCCTAAAGCGTTTTTAAGTTCTTTAGAAGTTGCAACCGAATTTATGGTTTCGACTGCATCAGCAGGGGATTTGTAGGTCTTAAAAAGACACAAAAGTTTTTGATATTTGCTGTCGTCAATACCGTTGTCACTGCAAAAATTTTTAAATCCGTCGGCTGATTTGCTTTCAATAAGTCTTAAAATTGCTGACTCTAAAGAACGGTCAATTTCACATTCTTCGAATAAAGCCTCAATAATACCGATGTGTGATATATTCAGCACAAAATCGTTATCAATAACGGCAAGGCTTTTAGCAGCAAGTGTTACAACCTCGCACATTTCAAAATCGCCTATGTCACCTATGCACTCAAGACCGGTCTGCATAATCTCTTTGTAAGCGTGCGAACTGCTCGAAACACGGTAAACATTTTCGTTGTAGTAAAGTTTTTGAACAACACCGTTTATGTCCTTCGAATTGTTGATAATCGAAAGGGTGACGTCGGGTTTAAGTGCTAAAAGGCGACCGTCTTTGTCGGTAAAAGTAATGATAGAGTCCGAAACCAAAAAGTCTTTATTACGCACATAAAGGTCGTACTCTTCAAATTTGCTCATTTTGTATTGTGTGTAACCGAAACGGCTGTAGAGTTTTCTTAGGTCAAAAACCGCCTTTTCGTCATTTTTCAGTATTTCACTATAAGAAGTCATACAAGTCCTCTTTTCAATAATTAAAATCGACTTTAACAGTCTATCACATTAGCACGCTAAAGTCAATACTTTTTGATAAATTTATAAAAGTTATAAAATATACATTATAATAGACATAAAGAATATAATTACATATCATTATACCAAAAACACAAAAAAAGTAAAGTAAAATATAAAAAAAGTTATATTACTTTTAAGTTAGCCGTATTGACAACAGTGTTAAGCCGGTGGTAAAATGATGTATAATAAAAAAGGGGGGGGAATGACTGTGATTAAATGTACCGATTTAGCCGACAATATAATTTACAATGACTTTTTGGATAGGGCAGATGTTTTTGTAAATAAATTTCTTGGCAACTACCGTGTAGGGCATATAGGTGACATAAAGGTTATACACGACCCTGTTTGGGGCACCATAAAATTTTACCCGTGGGAGTTGCAGGTGCTCGACTCACCGCTTTTACAAAGACTCCGCAATATAAATCAGTTGGGACTTGCGGTATACACCTATCCGTCGGCACACCATTCCCGCTTTGAACATACTTTAGGCGTTACTGCTTTAGTGTCTAAAATGGCAGACAGTATAAATGACAGGGAAATAAAGAATGAAAAGGCTATAGATAACGAAGACCTTTATAAACTACGTATGGCGGCTATACTTCACGATATAGGTCACTGTTTCTTTTCGCACTTGTCGGAAATAATGTACGGTAATACTAAAGAGTTTACTTGCCTTAAAGCCTCATCTGGGATTTTTGCAAAGGCTCAACCTCATGAAATATTGGGATACATTATAATAAATACACCGTCCTTTAAAAACTTCTTTAAAACTCAGGTTGGATACCCCGAAGAAGTTACCGATTTGTTTTTTGATGATTTAGGCAGAATGATAGTCGGTGCATCTATTGAACGTGAGTTTTGTGACGGCAACGTAAAGTTTAAAAAATACTATTTGACCGAAATGATAAACGGTCAGTTTGATGCCGATTCTCTTGACTATCTCCGCCGCGACAGTTATATTACAGGGCTGTCGCTTACATATCACATTGACCGTTTTCTTTATAAAATCAAACTTGTTGACCGTAAGGAAGACGGTGTAGTAGGCAAGCATTTGACCGTTGCGGCATCGGGAGTTTCCACCGTTGAGGAAATGGTTTTCGGTAAGCAGATGCTCACAAGATATATCTACCAACACCAAAAAGTGCTTGCTACCGATGTGTTGGTATACGATATTGTGGCGGGGTTAAGGTATAACGGCAAGTTGCAACATCCTTGTGATTTCCTTTATTTCACAGATGATGATATTTTCAGACTATATTCAGATGGTGACAATGATTTTTCGGCACCTATTTCGTTTGCGTATATTCACGCTGACTCCAAGAAGACCATATTCGATGCCGTAAGACAGATTAAAACCCGAACGTTGCCTAAAAAAGCATTGGTTATCAATATGGGAAATATTAAATCGGTCGGCGGTAAAACCGATTTTGAGGTAAGTGAGGCGTACGAGTTTTTGAAAACAGCCACAGCCGAAGGTTTTAGGCATGATATAATGACCGAAGCGGTGAAAATTTGTGACAAAAAAGGACTTGACCGCTCGAAAATTGACCTTTTTGATATTTTCTATTCCGTGCCAAAACCCACAACCGCTAAAAATTATACCGATGTGTATGTTGCGGAAAGGGAAGGATTTGTAGAACTGTCCGAGGTTGCCGACCTAAACGATTGGGCAGACGAATTTTCGGGAAGAGCGTGGAATGCCTATGTTTTCTCGTCGAGTGAACTGCTTTCCGTTATAAGCCTTGCCGCAAAAAAGGTTTTGGAAGACCGCGGTATTGAATTTACAGAAGGAAAAGCGTTTTCGGGACTTAAATTTGATGTGGAATAACAAAAGACTGCCGAAGTAAAACTTCGGCAGTCTTAATTTTAACAGTGATTTTATTCTTCGGTTTCTTTTTTTGCGGTTTTAATGTTTTTTTTAGCCATTGAGGATACCCAAATTATCGAGAAAATGTCGGTAAGTCCGCTGAACATAAGACCTGCACCGATAAGGATTGTAATAACAGTAGCAGTTTCAAAGGCGAAAGCAACCATTATTATACCGAAAATGATGTTGACGCCTGCTATAATAAGTACCGCAAGCCAACCGCTCATTTTAAGTCTTAAAAGGTCGATTGCATTTTGCAGTTTTTTAACACCGCTTGTGATTATAATAATTCCCAAAACAACGGGTATAAGTGAAATAACAAGGTCGCTTTTTGCGAGAACTATAATGCCTAAAACAAGGGTAGCAACAGCAAACACAAGTGAGTTGCTGTGAATGGTGTTTTCGGCACTTTGCTTAAAATAGTTGTAAAACTGAAAAGCCGCGAGGATAAACATAGAAGCCGCAAGCACGTAGGTTATCATTTGGTTGACGGCGGCGGGGAAGATTATAAGAATAAGTCCCAAAGCCGCACAGACTATAGCGAGAATTAAAGCGTCCCATTTAATTTTTTTCAAAGATTCCATACATAAACCTCCTTTTTTATTATTTTAGACCTAAAATTACCATTTGTCAATAACTACAGTTCTTTGTATTTGCAAAAGCACGAAATTTCGGCATTTCTTTACAAAATTTATGTTAAAATTTAAACAAATTCGAAGTTAGGTATTGTGTTTTTAAAAAGTAAAGTGTATAATAAATCTGTTCAAAATCAGAAAGGAGTTTATACATCTATGAATTATTCACTCGAAGTTCAGAACATGTGTACTGTAGCCAAGGGTCCGCACCACGGTCCGGCTCCTATTCCCGAAGAGGGTAAATGGGTACAGGCAAAAGAAATTAAGGATATTTCCGCTTATACTCACGGCGTGGGTTGGTGTGCACCTCAGCAGGGTGCCTGCAAACTTTCGCTCAATGTTAAGGAAGGCATTATCGAAGAGGCTTTGGTTGAAACAATTGGTTGTTCGGGCATGACACATTCTGCCGCTATGGCCGCAGAAATCCTTCCCGGCAAAACCCTTTTAGAGGCTCTTAACACTGACCTTGTTTGCGACGCTATCAATACCGCTATGCGTGAGTTATTCCTTCAAATTGTTTACGGCAGAAGCCAGTCGGCTTTCTCGGAAGACGGTCTTGTAATCGGTGCAGGTATGGAAGACCTCGGCAAAGGCGAGCGTTCTATGGTCGGTACCATGTACGGCACCAAGGCTAAGGGCGTAAGATACCTCGAAATGACCGAAGGTTACTGCACAAGAATGGCTCTTGACGAGGATGATCAGGTTATCGGCTATGAGTTCGTTTCTTTAGGCAAAATGACCGACTTCATCAAAAAAGGTATGGAGCCTAACGAGGCTTACGAAAAATCCAAAGGTACATACGGAAGATTCAATGATGCTGTAAAGTACATTGACCCCCGTAAAGAATAATAGGAGGTAATGTATAATGGCTAAGTTTGAAGGTTATGAGAGAAGAGAAGCCAAAATTTTGGCCGCTCTTAAAGAATATGGCATTAACTCTATTGATGAGTGTAAGGATATTTGCGATGCTTACGGTATCGACCCTTATAAAATTGTTGAAGAAACACAGCCGATTTGCTTTGAAAATGCAAAATGGGCTTACACTGTAGGTTGTGCAATCGCTATTAAAAAGGGTTGCAAAAAGGCCGCTGATGCTGCTGCCGCTATCGGTATAGGTCTTCAGTCTTTCTGTATCCCCGGCTCGGTTGCCGAAAACCGTAAGGTTGGTCTTGGCCACGGTAACTTGGGCAAAATGCTTTTGTCCGAAGAAACCGAATGTTTCTGTTTCTTAGCAGGACATGAGTCTTTTGCTGCAGCAGAAGGTGCTATTAAAATCGCACTTAATGCTAACAAGGTAAGGGTTAAACCTCTTAGAGTTATCTTGAACGGTCTTGGAAAAGACGCTGCGTTCATTATTTCGAGAATTAACGGCTTTACCTATGTAGAAACCGAGTTTGACCCCTATACCGAAGAGGTTAAGGTTATCAGCGAGAAGGCATTTTCCAAAGGTCCAAGAGCCGATGTTAAGTGCTACGGTTCGGACAACGTTCCCGAAGGCGTTGCAATTATGCAACTTGAAAAGGTTGGCGTTTCCATTACCGGTAACTCTACTAACCCCACCCGTTTCCAACATCCTGTTGCAGGTACCTACAAAAAGTGGTGTAACGAAAACGGCGTTAGTTACTTCTCGGTTGCATCGGGCGGCGGTACAGGACGTACTCTTCACCCCGATAACATGGCAGCAGGCCCTGCTTCTTACGGCATGACCGATACCATGGGCCGTATGCACGGCGACGCTCAGTTTGCAGGTTCTTCTTCAGTTCCCGCTCACGTAGAGATGATGGGACTTATCGGTGCAGGTAATAACCCGATGGTTGGTATGACTGTTGCTTGTGCAGTTGCAGTTGAGCAAAACGCAAAATAATTAACTTAAAAAATAAAAAAGCACGGCATTTTGATTTTCAAAATGCCGTGCCTTTTTATATGTTTTGTACGAGTTCTATCCCATATGCTTTCCGCCGGAGAAATCGGCATCAACCGTTATTACACAGCGGTATGTGTGGTCGATGTCAAGTGCCATTGCCGAGACCGACTGTTTTATCTGTTCCGTTGTCAATTTGCAGTCTTGCGGTACTACAACGTCAAAAATTAAATTATTTTGCTTTTCGCCTTTGACCATGCGGAAGTCGTGGAGTGTCATGTTTGGGTCAAACTCACGCAATCTGTCCGACATTGCTTTTCTTGCGAAATTAACCGTTTCGTCGTCGGTCACAATGGGGTCCATGTGTATAACCGCTTCAATGCCGGTAATTTCTTTAATGTCACGTTCACAACGGTCGATTTCTTCATGGCAGTAAAGAATATCAATATTTGCGGGCACTTCGACATGAAGTGAAACAAAACTTCTGCCAGGTCCGTAGTTGTGGACTATCATATCATGAATACCCAAGAAATCGGGATTGGCAAATACAATATTTTTAATTTTGTCCACCGTTTCGGGCTCGGGGGCTAGTCCTATTAAAGGGTCAAGTGTTTGTTTAACACTTGAAAATCCCGAATACATAATAAATAACGAAACCAAAATACCGACTGCGGGGTCTAAATATTTTACAAATGTGTACTGACCGGCAAAGTGGGAAATAAGGCAGACTATGAGTACCGCACCGGTTGAAATGCAGTCATTAAGCGAGTCAGATGCGGTGGCTATCAAAGCATCGGAATTGATTTTCTTGCCGAGTTTACGGTTAAAAAATGACATCCAAAGTTTTACCGCTATGGAAACCGCCAAAATGATAAGTACTATTATACTGCTATCGGGTGCAGTCGGGTTTTTAAGTTTTCCTGCCGATTCGCCGAAAAGTTCAAAACCTACAATTACTATCAGTACTGAAACAAAGGCCGCCGCCATGTATTCCATTCTGCCGTGACCGAACGGGTGCTCATTGTCGGCAGGCTTTGAGGCGATTTTGAAACCTAACATTGTAACCACTGACGAGCCCATGTCGGAAAGGTTGTTGAATGCGTCTGCAGTAATGGAAACCGAGCCGGAAATAAGGCCTGCAATCAGTTTAATTATAAAAAGTACAAGGTTGCAGATTATACCCACAATTCCGCCTAAAAAACCGCATTTTTCACGGTTCTTAGGTGAGTTTATATCGCCTTTTACAAAGATTTTAAGTAATAGTGAAGTCATCAGATTTTACCTTTAGAGCCTTTTGCTCCGAAACTGCTTTCGTTTAAGATATTGGTGTCAATAGTGAACATCAAATTTTCTCTTTCTCTGCGGCGTTTAAAGGCGAGTGAAATGAGTCGGTCTAAAAGTTTAGGATATTTTACACCCGCAGCTTCCCAAAGATAAAACGAAAGCGAGCCGGGGATTGTGTTTATTTCGTTTACATATACCTTGTCGTTGTTGGCGGTATCTATAAGAAAATCAATTCTTACAACACCTGCGGCACCGATACATTTAAAGGTATCTATGGCGATTTGTTTAATTTCGTTTGCTTTGTCAGGTGTTAAATCAGCGGGCAGTTTACGGCTTAAAGAAGCCATACCTTTAGAGCCTGACTTTGATGCGTTGGCCTTATATTTATCGTCATATGATAAGATTTTATCGTGCATGACAGGTTCTTCAAGTTCCGATGCTTCGCATTCGTTTTTATCACCTAAAACCGAACAGTTAATTTCTCTGAGTGCGGTTACGGCGTGTTCGATAAGTACGCGGTCGGCGAAAGAGAATGCTAAGTCGAGTGCCGCTACAAGTTCGGTGCGGTCATCGACCTTTGAAATGCCGATGCTTGAGCCTAAGTTGGTCGGTTTTACGATTAAGGGGTAGCCGATTTCACTTTCGGCTTTTTCTATAACGCTGTCGCGGTTAAGCGACCATTCTTTAGAGCCGAAAACAAGTCCAGACAAAACGGGTATTCCGTTTGCTTGTAAAACATTTTTAAAAAGTGATTTATCCATGCCGAGTGCCGAAGACATAACGTCGCAACCGACATAAGGAATACCGAACGACTCAAAAAGTCCCTGCAAAGAGCCGTCTTCACAGTTGGTGCCGTGAACGATAGGGAATGCGACATCAAACAGTATGGCTTTTTTGCGGAAAGTACCGTCTAAAAATTCCAAACAGCCTCTGCCGTCTTTGGTGGTAACGGCAATCCTGCGGCCGACCTTCTGGGCTTTGCCCGAAGTTTTAAAGACCTCAATATCGCAAAAACTCGGGTCATAGTAAAACTCACCCGATTTATCCATATATACGGGCAGTACATTGTATTTTTCTTTTGAGATGTTCCCCATAGCCTGTACAGCCGAGATGATGGAAATTTCATGTTCGACCGAGCGACCGCCGAAAAATACAGCAACATTTATATTCATTAAAAAGGACCTCTTTCCTAATAGTATCAATTTAAATAGTTGTCGGGCAGGTCGTTTTCAAAGAGTATGGCGGTGTTTTGGTCGCACATCTTGGAAAACAACTCTTTAGCCTCAAAAAATGATGAAACGATATATAAATTATCGGTATCAAAATCGGTTGATTTGACCCCGTCTGCAATGGGTTTGGAACGGTTTTTGCCGACTAAAATTATAATATCGCAATGCTTCGCCGCCTCTTCGCCCAAACGGCGGTTGCATTCGTACTCTTTTTCACCGAGTTCTACGAGTCCGGGGGTGACGATAATCTTTTTCATACCCTCAAAGCAACCCAAAACCCTTACCGCCTCTAAGCAACCTTCCGGGTTGGAGTTATAGGCATCGTCTATAAGTACCGAGCCACTGATATACGGTTTCATCTCTAGTCTATGCTCAATGGGTTTGAGTTTAGATACTGCAAATGTAATTTCGGCTGGGGATACATTTAAATCCAAAGCAACTGCCGCGGCGGCGGTTATGTTTAGTGCATTGTGATTTCCGAGTAATTTTGAAGTTACGGTAAACCTTGTGTTTCCTTTCACAATATCAAGCGTAAGGCCCAAAGGTGAATATGAAATATTTTCGGCTTTTACCTCGCAGTCACCGACACCGTAGGTTATACAGTCATAAAGACCGCTTTTTTCTTTTATAATGGGGTTATCGGTGTTAATGTACATCTTGCCGCCGTTTTTCTTGACGCAGTCGGCAAGTTCAAACTTGGTATCGGCTACCGTTTGAATGTTGCCGAATGTATCAAGGTGCTGAGGGCCTACCGAGGTTATAATACCCAAATCAGGGTTGGCGATTTCACAGTCTTCCCTTATGTCACCTTTTCGTTTAGCACCCATTTCACACACAAAAATTTCGGTTTCTGGCCGTAAAAACTTTTTTACCGTTATGACAATGCCCATAGGCGTGTTGTAGTTTTCGGGGGTGATAAGCGTGTTGTACTTTTCGCTTAAAATTCTGCCCAAAATACACTTTGTACTGGTTTTACCGTAACTGCCGGTAACACCGATTATTTTAAGATTAGGCATGGATTTCAAAATCTTTTTCGCATCATTTATATAATGGTTTGAAATTGCTTTTTCAATCGGTTTCATTATAAAGAGCGAAGCGGTGACTATAACGGCGGGTAATACTGCCAATGCGTAAAGTAATGCAGTGAATGTAGGTAAAAAGTAACAAATGGCGGAAATGACGGCAAAAATGCATATTGCAGTGCCAATCATTCGTTTAACCCTTGCTGTAACCACTAATTTTTTGATAGATTTCTTGTTTTTCAAAACCGATACAAATGCCAATATAATAGGTAAGAACAATAGGGCACAAAGTATTATAATTGCCGCGGTATTGTTTATAAATCTTTCCTTTAATGAAAAGAATAAAACGCCCAAAACGGCAAAGATAATGCGAACAATGTTGGTTGCACCGAAATTGCCTTTGTACCATTTAAAGTATCTTATAAAGAAATAAGAGTTTTGTTGCAACATCTGAAACTGACGCACCGTCGCAAAATTGCCGCTGATAGCGGCAAACGGAATAAAAATATAAAGTAAAAAATCAAACATTATATCACCTTATGGAATAAAACTTCTTAAAATTGCGTTCGCTTCAATCGGCCTTTCGACAAACGACCAGTGACCTGTGTTTTTAATTACACACAGCCCGCAGTCGGGTATGTTTTTTTCGAGTTTTTTCGCCATATAAAGCGGGGTTGCGGTATCGTTCTCACCCCAAATAAGTAAGGTAGAGGACTTGATTTTATCAATGTACGGCGTCATATCGTGACTTAGAAGTTTAACCATTGTGCTACGCATAACTTCGGGTGCCGTACTGTAGTCGGCAGAGCCGAAATGATTTCGTGCTTTTTTTAAGGCTTCTTCGCTGTAATTCCTTATAATAGGAAGTTTTAAAAACCACTTAACCGTTTTAAAGGTTGCGATTTTCAAGGTTTTTTTAAGGTTGAATTTCGGTTTTAACCCCGCACCGTCAATCATAACGATTTTTTTAGGCGATAACAGTCCCAATCCGCAAATTTTCATCATTACTCTGCAACCGTGCGAGTGGCCTATAAGTATGGGGTTGTCAAGGTTTAAAGTTTGGCAAATTTCTGTTACGAGCGAAACATAATCGTCAATGTCGAGCGGTTTTTCGGGCAAATCGGATTTTCCGCAGCCGGGGAAATCAATGGCCACTAAATGGCATTTGTCGGCTAAAGCACCCATAACACCGCCCCAAGAGTCGGCCGAGGCACCCCAACCGTGCAGCAGTAATACATCGGGTCCCGTTCCCGCTTCTTTGTAATGTATTTTCATACCTGCTATTTCAACAAACAAACCTTGCCACCTACCTTAAAATATACATATATAAAACAGTATACCAAATAATTACCGAAAAAAGAAGACTTGTTTTTAAATTTTACGATTTTGCACAAAATTAGCAGTCAAAAGTAGTATAAAAAGTATTAAAAGGTGAATTTTATATTGTTTCACCTGTGCGGTATATTATTGGTAGGTAAGTCGCATTATCGCAATAGTCAAAATAACCAATAAAATAATTTGCAATTCGTCAAAATGCACATTACAAAAAACTTGCAATAATCTATACACTTTGATATAATACAGATAAGAGTGGTGTATTGCCGATATTATTCGTTTGTTTCGTTGTGTATGCCATGCTAAGTTTATCTTAAAGGAGATATTTTGTTATGATGAGGACATTCAGAAAAACAATAAGTGTAGTCCTTGCACTTACCATTATTGTGTCTTTATGTGTTATTGGCACAATGTCGACCGGTGTTGCTGTAGTTGGTAATGTTGCCGGCACAGGGTCGGTTGTATATGATTTTGATAATGCAACTAATCTTGCTGGAGAGGGATTAACTGTTATTACTCAGCAAGTAGGCAATGCCACTGCTGAAGTGGTTACAGATAAGGATAACAGTAACAACAAAGTCGTCAAGTTAGATTATAATACATCTACTAATAGCTCAGGTGCTACAAATGGTATATATATTAAGTTGAATAACGAGTTGGGTGTTTTAAGATCCGGCACTCCGTTAATCATTTCTGTACGTTATAAATTCCTTAAGGATAGCGTATACGAAAAGGCTAATAACGGATATTATTCATTCAGAGGCATTGAGGTTGTTCGCGGAAAAGAGGAAAGTGACACAGTATCTTTTGTTCCGACGTATGTAGATTCCGGCGTCTATTTTTCAAGTGCTAACAGCGTATATAATTATTATGATGAAAGTGTAACTACTGCTTCTGATTGTATTCCGCTCAGTGAAGATACGGAATGGCTCACCTCTACTTTTATGTATAACGGTACTGCTTTAAGCGGAGAAAAAGCGGACCACAATCAACTTTATATCAGAGTAAGTGCAGAATCGTGGAGAGCAATCAAGAAAACCATTTATATTGATGATGTAACATTAAGTGTATTAAACGGCACACCTAGTTATGAAATCAACGAAGCATATAATATAGATTTTAAAAATGCCGATGGTACTAATTGGGAACCTCATTCTGACGCTTTCCTTACCGGTGTTGTCAGTGGATATGATTTAGCGGCTTCTTCCGCAACAAATGCGGTTGACAGCAAGGTGACAGATAACGGCGTTCAGTTCCAAAACGTTGGTTCTTACCGTAATCATTTAGCGGTATACGACAATGATATTGGCGGTCATTTCCGCTTAAAAGGTGATACTCTTTATGCTATAACCGTAAAGTATAAGCCTACGGCTGTTGGCACTGCCGGTTCAATCAAACTTGCATATTCTACCGGTACATCAAGTACTTTCAAGAAGTATTATGAGCCTCTTGAACTTGTTAATCCTGTTTCTAAGAGTACCGCTACTTCGCGTATGTCTCTTACAAATGTTCATGATTTGAAATATATCGCCGGATCAGGTCAAATCGGTGAATTTACTACTGCTGATGTAAATAAACCTCTTTCTTTCACAGCAATAGTTGATACATCTGATACATCTACATTCCCCAATGCAGCAAATGCATTTCTTTATTTGACAATGAGTCAGGCTTCTGTTTCTAATCCTACCACTCTTCTTGTTGAGTCGGTTGATATCGTAGAAGTAAGAGGCTCTGAAGGTGCTGAGAACGCTGCTGTTATTAAGTTTGTAAATAATGCTGAACTTAAGGACGGTAAAGATAACCTTCCTATCGGCGGAATTGCAGGTGCATCTGCTATTCTTCCCGATGCAACTACCACAATGGTTGTTGATGATCCCGAGAAGGCTTTTGCAGGTTGGTATACTGATAAGGAACTCACAAAATCTGTTGGTGCAGACTACAAACCGCAAGCAGGTGTGAATACTCTTTATGCTAAGTGGAGCACCACATATGTAAATGCTACATTTAATAATTGCGGTGATGTTACAACAACTAAGGTTGCCAGAGGTACTAAACTTACCAGACCTCAAAGTCCTAAGTCCAATATGTTCTTCGAAGGTTGGTATACAGGACTTGACTTTACAACTAAAGTTACCGAAATAACAGATGACTTGAATGAAAATGTAACTCTTTATGCTAAGTTTACTTATACATATCTGTCTTTCGACAACGGCGGTATCAGTGATAAAATACACCATAAAGATGTTACTGTAGGCATTGGCAAAGAACCCGGCACTGAAAACGGAGTAGCCGTATTGGGTAACAAAGGTTATTCGACTGTTATTGAATTGGCTAATTATGATGATGCAAATGCTCCTATATATAAGATGCCTAAGACTAATACAACCTATGAAATAAGTTTCAAGGTTAAGGTTCCTGCAGGTACACCCGCAGGTTATGTACAACTTTCAACAGGTGAAACAGTCAACTATGACCCCAACAGTTATTCAAGAACTGCTGTTGCCGGAAGTAAATTCGAGTGGACTGCCGACCAAGGTAAAGACGGTATTGGTTGGACTACTATTACTGTTAAGCATGTTGTAGGCGACAATTTCTATCGTGAGCGTAAGAACTTCACAAGACAGGATAAATTCTTTATCACATATGTATCTAAAGATGCTGACGGTGTGGATTTCGGCTCAGGTGTTGAAGGTCTTGTATATCTTGACGATGTTATGATTGGGGAATTTGCCACAGAAGTTCCCGAGGGTGCAGTTGGTATTTTCTATAAAACTAACGCACAGGACATCTCTCCGTCGTTCGGATATGCAGGTGATAGATATACCTTCCCCGATAGCCCGACACTCTCTGCTCACAATTTCTTAGGTTGGTATACCGATACTAACTTTACCAATAAGTTTACGGCAACAACATTCCCTGAAAAAACAGTTACTCTTTATGCTAAATGGGAAAAGACCGATTGGATATGTGACTATGAGTATCCTTATTATGTTGACGGAGCACGTTCTAAACGCTTCTTTGATATAACAGAGCCTAATGGCAATAATATGATTCTCTACAGTTATACTAAGGGTCTTGAGGCAGGTGCATCTGATAATCTTACTTCACCTGATGCTGCATGGATTAACAGAAGCTATGAGGATTTCTATACATTGCGTCAAGGTGTAGATTATACCGTAACCTTTAAGTATAAGATAGAAAAAGTAACTACTTCGGGTACCATTAGCATTATTGCTCACTCCGGCACATATGCATGGAATAACCGTAGATCTCAGTCGGCAACTTTAAAATATGAAGAAGCAACAGACGGCTGGCAAGAGGGAACTTTGAAGTTCACTGCTAATATTTTAAATACAGCCGGTAATCGCATTTCGCTTGGTGTTTCCGGCAATGCTGATATCTATTTTGATGATGTAAAGGTTGACACGAATATTAACTTTGCAAACCTTTACGGATCAAGCATGGTTTTGTTTAATACATTAGGCGGCTCAGAGGTTCAGGCAATAGCAGGTGACCCCGGCGATAAGATTACATTACCTGCAGATCCTGTACGTTCCGGTTATAAATTCGCCGGTTGGTATACTGACGAAAAACTCACTGAAAAATTCACTGATACAGTTTTCGGTGAGGATGCAATAACAACCTTGTATGCTGCTTGGACACTTGGTAAGTTCACTGAGAGTTTTGAAGAGTTACCCTTTGACATAACTGCTCAAGGTATATCCGGTGCTTATAAAGTTTATGATAAAACCGTTGAAGGTTTTGATAAAGCAAATGTTAAACATTCTGCAACTTCCATCTTCCGTGATGGTACTAAGATCGGTACAAAGGGCTTTACAATCTGCCGTGACGAAAGTCTTGCACTTGGAGAAGGCGAGCAGTACACCGTTACATTCTATGTTAAACCTACCAATGTGACCGATGCAAACGGAACAATTAATCTTATTGGTATGACCGATAATGTTGGTGTTTCTACTGCTGACAGTACAACACTTATTAAAAATGTAAGTGACCTTAAAGTCGGCGAATGGAATAAAATTACATATACCTTCACTGCTAAGGAACCCTACATTGGTATTTCTACTTCGGCAGGAAATGATATGTACTTTGATGACTTCACTGTAACGCTTGTTGGTTATACCGGCTCTGCTACAGGTGATACATCTGTAAGTCCTCTTGTTGTAATGTTGATGGTTATCCTCTCTGCAGGTGCTCTCACTGTTACAGGCAAAAAGATTTTCGGTTAATTCAAAAAACTAATAAAAGACGAGATGAGTAATCATCTCGTCTTTTTTACTCACTGTAATTGACTTTTTTTAGTAGTTGTAGTATACTTGTAAATAATATTGCTCGAATTATGTCAGAAGACAAAGAAGGTTAATTATTTATGAAATTTACTAAAATGCATGGTATAGGAAATGACTATATTTACTTTGACTGTACCAAGGAAGATTTGCCTGAGCCGGAGAAAATTGCGATAAAATTATCCGACCGACATTTCAGCGTCGGTGGTGACGGAATCGTTATGATTTGCAAATCGCAGGTTGCCGATTTTAAAATGCGAATGTTTAATATCGACGGCAGCGAAGGTAAGATGTGCGGTAATGCTTCCCGTTGTATAGGAAAATATGTTTATGACCGTGGTCTTACTGATAAAACCACCGTAACATTGGAAACATTAGGCGGTATTAAGGTACTTAATTTAAAATTAGGTGAAAACGGCAAGGTTGAAAGCGTTACTGTTGATATGGGAAAGGCTATTTTAGAACCTACACTTATCCCAGTAAATTATAAAGGTGACCGTCTTGTGGGCGAAACCGTTAAAATTGCAGGCGGTGACTATAAAATTACCGCCGTTTCAATGGGCAATCCGCATTGCGTTATTTTTACCGAGCAAGATGTTAATGATTTAGATCTGACCAATATAGGACCTGAATTTGAGAATGACTCGTTGTTTCCTGAGAGAGTTAATACCGAATTTGTTAATATAATTGACGGGAACACTCTTAAAATGCGTGTGTGGGAAAGAGGAAGCGGCGAAACAATGGCATGCGGTACCGGTGCGTGTGCCGTTGCCGTCAGTGCCGTTGAAAACGGTTTTTGTAAAAGGGATACCGATATTACCGTAAAACTTATAGGCGGGGATTTAAGTATAAAATATATGTCTGACGGTACTGTATTTATGACCGGACCTGCCGCATTCGCCTTTGACGGCGAAGTTTTGGATTGAAAGGAAATTTGTTATGCTTAAAGTAAATACTAATTACAGAAATCTTAAAGAAAGTTATCTTTTTGCCGGAATTGCCAAAAAGGTTGCGGCTTATCAAGCCGAAAATCCCGATAAAAAGGTTATAAAAATGGGTATAGGCGATGTAACTTTACCTCTTTGCGATGCCGTTATTAAAGGGTTACACGAAGGCGTTGACGATATGTCCAAAGCCGAAACATTTAAAGGCTACGGTCCTGAACAAGGCCACACATTTTTACAGTCAGCCGTTAAAGATTATTATGCTTCTTTTGGTGTATCACTTGCTGATGATGAAATATTTATTTCAGACGGTGCAAAAAGCGATGTCGGTAATATACTCGATATTTTTGACCGTGACAATATTGTTCTTGTACCTGACCCAGTATATCCCGTTTATGTTGATACAAATATTATGGACGGCAGAAAAATCATTTATATGAATGCCAATGAGCAAAACGGGTTTTTGCCGTTGCCGGATAATAATGTAGATGCTGATATTATCTACATTTGTTCACCTAACAATCCTACGGGTGCAGTTTATAACCGTGAACAACTTAAACTTTGGGTTGACTATGCAAATGACAAAGGTGCCGTTATTTTATTTGATGCCGCATATGAAGCGTTTATAATCGATAGCAGTTTGCCTCGCAGTATTTTTGAAATCGACGGTGCGAGGACCTGTGCCATCGAGTTCTGCTCACTGTCTAAAACCGCAGGGTTTACAGGTACACGTTGCGGATATACGGTAGTACCGGAAGAGTTAGAACGTGACGGAATGAGCCTTAGAAAAATGTGGCTTCGCCGTCAAACAACTAAGTTCAACGGAACTTCATATATAGTTCAAAGAGGTGCCGCTGAGGTATTTACCGAAGAAGGCCAAGCACAAATCAAAGCAAATATCAACTATTACCGCGAAAACGCAAAGATTATCACCGAAACAATGGATGAACTTGGTATTTTCTACACGGGCGGTAAAAATTCTCCATATATTTGGCTTAAATGCCCCAACAATATGAAATCCTGGGATTTCTTTGACCTTTTACTTGAAAAAGGCAACGTTGTCGGAACACCCGGTGAAGGTTTTGGAAACAATGGCGAAGGATTTTTCCGTTTAACCGCTTTCTCAAATCACGAAAATACACGTGAGGCAATGGAGCGTTTCAAAAAGGTTGTATCCGAACTTTAAAGGAAATAAAAAATCGTCGAAAGGCGTGGATTTGAAGTGTATTTGTTTGTTAAATTTCGCAATACTATAATGGCATTTTTAAAGGTGATAGTGGTTTTGGTTTTGACAACGGCATTTTTCGGTGTTTGGCAAAACTGGTACCGCGATGCACTCTTTGGAGGCAGAGGTAACTATGTAGTTGCTTTTGTTTATGTTGCTGCACTTATTACTTTCGGGACAATATACGACGCGTTTAAGGTCGGTATTTACCGTATGCACGAATTGTCATACAGTTTGTCTTTGGCAACATTTTTTACCAACTTTTTTACCTATATAGTGCTTAGTCTTATTGCACGAAAGGTACTTAATCCGCTTGCTATGATTGTTTTGACGGCGGCACAGGTTGTTATAATTATACTAATGATGTATATGCTGTCCCATGTGTACTTTTCGCTTTATAAGGCACGAAAGATTTTGGCAATTTTTTCTCCTTTAAACCGTAATGATATAATTAAAAAAATCCAAATTATTCGCGAACGTTTTGAACTTTCAAAGGGTATTACTACCGATAGCGGATTTGATGCCATAAAGGCGGAAATCGACCAGCATGAAGCAGTGCTTATCTGCGACTTTGACCCGACTTTGAAGGCGGAAGTTCTTAAATATTGCTATTCTGAGAATAAAAGAATTTATTATCTGCCGTCGAGTGCCGACGCCATTTTGAACGGCAGTTATCAAGTTCAGGTTTTTGATACGCCTGTACTTTTTCTGCACAACGGCGGTCTTTCTATGGAGCAGAGAATTATCAAACGTACTGTTGATATTTTGCTTTCGTCTATAGGAATTATAATTTTGGGCCCTGTTATGTTGGCGGTTGCTATAGGTATTAAGGCGACAAGCCCCGGTCCGATTATTTTTAAACAAAAGCGTATTACCCGTGACCAAAAAGTTTTCAGTATTTATAAGTTCCGTTCAATGAAGGTAAGTACTTCTGATGAGGTTAAGAAGACAACGGTTGGTGATGACCGCGTAACCAAAATCGGTAAGATTATAAGACCGCTTCGTATTGATGAAACACCGCAACTTTTTAATATTTTGTTTGGTGATATGTCAATAGTCGGCCCCCGTCCCGAAATGGTGGAACTTGTTGAGGATTATTCGGAAAAACTTCCTGAATTTAATCTACGACACAAGGTCAAAGCGGGGCTTACGGGTTATGCACAGATTTACGGAAAATATAATACAACCCCTCAAAATAAACTTAACATGGACCTTTATTATATTGAACATTATTCTTTGCTTGAGGATGTTAAACTAATGGCTATGACCCTTAAAATTTTATTTGTGAGGGAAAGTACTGAAGGATTTAGCGAGTCTAATGCAAAACTCGATAAGGATAAAAATAAGTGATTTTAGGTTAAATTTTCATAAGAGGTGTTTTAAATGGATTTAACGTTAGTAGTTATGGCGGCAGGTATGGGCAGTCGTTTTGGCGGACTTAAACAGGTTGCAGCAGTAGGCCCTAATGGTGAAGCGATACTTGATTTTTCGGTTTATGATGCCAAAAGAGCAGGTTTTACTAAGGTTGTATTTGTTATTAAGCACAGTATTGAAAAGGAATTTAAAGAAACCGTAGGCAAAAGGGTGAGCAAAATACTGCCCACAGAATATGTTTATCAAGAGTTAGATGTTTTGCCCGAAGGTTTCAGTGTGCCCGACGGCCGTACAAAACCGTGGGGAACAGGGCATGCTATTCTTTGTTGTAAAGATGTTGTTAAAACTCCGTTTGCCGTAATTAACGCCGACGATTTTTACGGGTCATCTGCGTACGGCTGTATTGCCGAAGGGTTAAGTCAAAACGACGGTTACTGCATGGTTGGTTTCCGTCTTGAAAATACTATTACCGAAAACGGTACCGTTTCGCGTGGCGTTTGCTCGGTAGAAAACGGTTACTTAACCGATGTTACCGAATATACAAAAATTGACGGCAACTGTCATTTTGTTACCGAAGACGGTGCGGAAGGCGATTTATCTAAAGATGCCATTGTGTCAATGAATATGTGGGGATTTACCACCGATATTTTTGAGTATTTGGAAAGCGGTTTTGCAGAGTTCTTAGAATTAAAAGGAACAGAACAAAAATCTGAGTATTTTCTGCCTTCAGTCGTTGATAAACTCATTAAAAACCGTACAAAAAAAGCTAAAGTTTTGGTTGCTGATGACCGTTGGTACGGTGTTACATATAAAGAAGACCTGCCGACCGTTATGAATGCTGTCAAGAGTTTTTGTGACAGTGGAAAATATGTGTTTTAGTTAAACAACTAAAGGCTGTGATATAAAATGAATTATCAAGATTTATTTAAGGAAGATGAAAAACCGTTAGAAAAACTTATTGACGGTGTTGGATTTTGCGGAATTTTCCGTACTATAGCCTGTGTTGGCGACAGCCTTTCTTCAGGTGAGTTTCAAACACTTAAAGAAGACGGCAGTTGGAGATATGCTGACCGCTACGCCTATTCTTGGGGTCAGTTTTTAGGCAGGGAAATCGGCAGTAAGGTTTACAATTTTTCACAAGGCGGTATGACCGCAAGAACATACTGTGAAACATTTGCCGACAATAAGGATTTTTGGAACAAAGAGTTAATTGCCGATGCATATATTATAGCATTGGGTGTAAATGACCTGCATTTTCAAAAAATCGACGGTGAGTTGATACCTTTCGGTACTACTGATGATATTGATTTTAAAAACCCCGACAATAACGCAAAGACCTTTATTGGTTACTATGCGAGGATAATTCAAAAGTATAAGGGGATAAATCCCGACGCGAAGTTTTTCCTTATGACCATGCCTATAACCGAACATAACGGTATGTTCCGCGGTGAAGAGCTCAGCGACCTTTTATACAAATTTGCCGAAATATTTGATAATACTTATGTTTTGGACTTCATGAAATACGCTCCCGCATATGACAGTGAGTTTAAGGAAAAATTCTATCTCAACGGTCATATGAATGCTTGCGGGTATATGCTTACTGCTCAAATGGTTAAGTCTTATATTGATTATATTATCCGCCATAATATGGATGATTTTAGGTTGGTTGGTATAAAATAGAATAAAATCATATGTTTTTATTCTTTTAATAATTTAAATTTTAGTGAGGTATTTTTATGTTTGATATTTTAAGAACTCCGGATGACATTAAAATTATTTGTGACAGTGAAAACACTGATGCAGTTGTTAGAACTGAACTTGCTGACCGTAAGTTAAAGGTTTATATTAAGGCAACTGAAACTGAACCTAAGTATATATGTGCTCGTTGGAACTGCCGAATTGATAAGCCTACTCGCGTTATGGGTGACGCATGGGAGCGTTCCTATGGTGATTTGAAGTGGCAGTCGCTAAACGGTGAATGTTTTATGCCTTGGTATTTTATCGCTAACTACGAAGATGAAACAGTTGGTTGCGGTGTCATGGTACAGCCTAACAGTTTCGTTTGTTTCCAGGCTGACGCATCGGGTGTAACCGCTTGGTTTGATGTGCGAAATGGCGGTGTAGGTGTTAAACTTTCGGGTAGAGAGTTGCTTGCCGCTACCGTTGTTTGTGAACATTATAAAGGGATTTCAGCTTTTTCTGCGGCTAAAGAGTTTTGCAAGGTTATGTCACCTTCTCCCCGTTTACCTAAACAACCTGTTTATGGAAGCAATAACTGGTATTATGCCTACGGAAAATCTTCCAAGGAAGATATTATTGGGGATGCACGTATAATAGCAGAATTGACTAAAGGTATAGAAAACCGTCCGTTTATGGTTGTTGATGAAGGTTGGGAAGTGGGAAGTTGCGGCGGACCATGGGATGTCAACGATAAATTCTCTGATATGAAGGTAATTGCCGAGGAATTCAAAAAACTCAATGTAAAACCGGGTATTTGGATTAGACCTTTGTGTGATGCACGTTTTGAAACTGAACACCCGGAATTACGTATGCATGCTGTAAAGGATAATCGTATTGTTGCTCATCTCGATCCGACACGACCTGAGGTAAAGGAACATTTTTATAATCTTATTTCGACTATAAGAGAGTGGGGATATCAACTTATTAAACATGATTTTTCAACATTTGATATTTTTGGCAATTATGGTTTTTCCCTTAATGGTTCTATAACGAATATTGATGATCTGTATTTTTATGACCGTACAAAAACAAGTGCCGAAATTGTGCTTGATTTTTATAAACTTATCAGGGAAGCCGCTGGCGATATGATAATTATAGGTTGTAATACTGTTTCGCACCTTTGTGCCGGTCTTGTTGAAGTTAATCGTATCGGTGACGATACAAGCGGAAAATCTTGGTCACGCACACGTGCAATCGGTGTGAACACTTTAGCGTTCCGCCTGTGTCAAAATAATTCTTTTTATGTAGTCGATGCCGACTGTGTAGGTGTAATTGAAGGGAAAATTCCTTGGAAATTAAATAAACAGTGGTTACATCTATTAGCAAATACCGGTTCACCGCTATTTGTTTCATTGCAACCGTCTGCTTTAACCGATGAAATGAAAAAAGATTTGGCTGAGGCAATGAAGATAAACGCTGAACAGAAAGATATTGCCGAGCCTGTAGATTGGCTTTATAATAATCAACCGCAAACATGGTGTATTAACGGCGAAATCACCGAATATGATTTTGTTATGGATTCTTATCCTGCCCTTACTAAAAGTAATATTCAACCGTATTAAATATAAAACGCCCGACTTTTAGTCGGGCGTTTTTGTATGTTTATAAAAACTGTGAATTATATAGTGTACTATAGAAACCGCCGTTTTTTACAAGTTGTTCGTGGTTTCCGCTTTCAGTGATTTCGCCGTCACGCACAACTAAAATGAGATCGGCATTTTGTATCGTTGACAGTCGGTGGGCAATTATGAAACATGTTCTGCCTTCCATTAGTTTGTCCATGGCTTCCTTGATTCGCTTTTCGGTGCGTGAGTCAACATTTGACGTTGCCTCGTCTAAAATCAGCATAGACGAACGGGAAAGCATGGAACGTGCAATGGCTATAAGTTGCCGTTGGCCTTTTGAAATGTTAGTTCCGTTGTCGGTAAGAAGTGTGTCATAGCCGTCGGGCAAACTTTCAATATAGGAACTTATATGTGCAGCCTTTGCGGCGGCATAAACCTCTTCTTTTGTGGCGTTTTCCTTGCCGTATACTATATTTTCGTAAATAGTGCCGTGAAAAAGCCATGTATCCTGTAACATCATGGTGTATGCTTTGCGAAGCGATTCCCGTGTTATTTCACGGTTTTCATAGTCGTCAACTAAAATTTCACCGCTATTTGGGTCGTAAAACCGCATAAGCAGGTTTATTATAGTGGTTTTACCGGCACCGGTGGGACCCACAATAGCGATAGTTTGACCTTTACTTGCGGCAACCGAAACATCTTTTAAAATGGTCTTATCAGGCGTATATCCAAAGGTTATATTTCTTAATTCAACATTGCCTTTTGCGTCGGTTAATACTTTTGCAGAGTCAATGTCTTTAGTTTCGGGGGATTCGTCAAGCACTTTGAATACCCGTTCAGCCGCCGAAAATGCCGATTGAAACTCATGAATTATGTTGGCAAACTCATTTATCGGCCCTGCAAATTTACGTGAATACTGAACAAACTTTGAAACGCCGCCTAAGGTGATAAAGAATACCGAGCCTGCGGCTACGGCACCGCTTTTTGAATACATGAACAGTATTCCGCCGAATATTGCCACCATGGAAATTGACAGGTTGTTTATAAAATTGATAAGCGGTCCTAAACTTGACCCGTAGTATTCGGCGTTGTAAAATGCGTTCATTGTGTCTTTGTTTCGGTCGGAAAAATCACTGCTTATTTTGTCTTCGCGGCTATATGCTCTAATGGTTTTGCCGCCCGACAGCATTTCTTCGGCGTAGCCGTTCAGTTCACCCAATTTATGTGACCTTTTTCTGAAAAGCGGCCGTACCTTTTTTGAACGGTATTTGGTTAATATAATTGAAATCGGTACGGTTATTGCAAAAATCAGTAAAAGTGGTTTTGAAATTTGCCACATAAAAATAAGTGAGCCTAAAACGGTATAAATACTGGTCATAACCTGCACAATATCGTGCGTCAGTGTGCTGTTAATAGTATCAATATCGTATGAAATGCGGCTTATGATATCACCTGTCGCATGGGTGTCAAAATAACCTACGGGCAGTGATGTCAGTTTCTCGAACAGTTCACGCCGCATTGAGTAGACAATTTTTTGACCGAGGTGTAGCATGGTGATGCTAAGCAGATATGAAAACAGAGCGGAAAATCCGTAACATATAGCCATTTTTATTACATTTTCCCAAACCAAACCAAACTCTACACCGTTTGTGTTGGCTATGGCGTCAATAGCCTCGCCCGAAAATTCAGGTCCTAAGAGGGAAAGTTGATTGGAAACAAGAGTTAACATTATGGCAAGAATAAATAATAATTTATGTTTTAAAATGTACCTGCAAAGTCTTAAAAGTGTACCTTTTATATTTTTTTTGGGAGTTTCGTTATTAGTCAACAATGTCGCCTCCCATCTGTGACTGCTCGATTTCTTTATATTCTGAGCAGGTTTTAAGCAACTGTTCGTGGGTGCCTTTGCCGATAATTTTACCGCCGTCAATTACGAGAATAAGGTCGGCATCTTTAACCGAACTCACTCTTTGTGCAACCGTAACTACTGTAACCGACTGCAGTTCTTTTGAGAGTGCCTGCCTTAAAGCGGCATCGGTTTTGTAGTCGAGAGCCGAGGAACTGTCATCTAAAATAAGTATTTCTGGATTTGCGGCAATAGCCCTTGCAATCAAAATTCTCTGACGCTGACCGCCCGAAACGTTGGTGCCTTTTTGGGAAAGTACATGGTTGTACCCGTCGGGAAACTCGGTTATAAATTTATCTGCCTGAGCAATTTTTGCCGCCTTTACTATCTGCTCATGGGTGAGATTTCTGCCAAATCGGATATTTTCTTCGATTGTGTCGGAATAAACAAAATCACTTTGCAAAGCAACTCCGAACATCTCATGTAACGACTTTGCCGGGTATGTTCTTATATCTTTTCCGTTGATGTAAATACTGCCCGTATTTACATCATAGGCACGCATAAGCAGGTTTATTATTGTGGATTTACCGCTGCCCGTAGCACCGATTATACCTATAGTTCCGCCTTTTCTGATTTCAAAATCAATGTTTTTGAGGGTTTCGCGTCTCGAATAAGAAAAGTTTACATCTTTAAATTTTATATGAGCCGAAGTTTCTATATCGGGATATTGTTCCATTGATTTTATGGTTAAATCAGAAGGGGTGTTTATAACCTCTGCGATACGTTTCGCCGAAGCCGAACTTTTGGTGTACATCATAAAAATACGTGTAACAGCCATCATAGACGTTGTAATAAGGGTGAAATATTGCATGAAAGCAATAACCGTTTCGGGGTCGGATTTCCCGTTTGCAACACGTGTGGCACTCAGTGCGACAACGGCGACAATACCGCCGTTCATACAAAGTGTCATAATGGGGTTGGCAAGTCCCATAATCATGCCTGCATATCGCTCACTTTTGGCTAAATCTCTGTTAACCTTATCGTAACGTTTGTGCTCGTATTTTGATTTTGAAAGAGCCTTTATAACCCTTATACCTTGGGTGTCTTCGCGTACAACACGCACCATGGAATCGACCGACCGCTGTACTTTGGTGTAAAGAGGTACTCCTTTTTTGGAAATGAGCATAACGGTGCCGAAAAGCACGGGAAGTACACTTATCATGGTAAGTGCCAAGTATTTGTCCATTATAAGGGTTATAACAATACCGCCCGTAAGCAGTATAGGTGCTCTGACACCCATTCGCTGCATCATGCCTACAAAGTGGTGTAAATTATATGTATCGGTGGTAATTCGCGATTCAAGTGACGGAATGGTAAATTTGTCGGTCTGTTCGGCACTGAGCCTCATTGTGCGGTTAAAAAGGTCATATCTTACATTTTCCGAAAAGTCCCTTGCAACCTTTGCTGCCATACGGTTTGCTACAATGTTGCAAACACAGGCGAGCAGTGCACAGCCTATCATAATGCCGCCCCAAAAAAGTATCAGGGACAGTTTTTCGCTTATTACTACGCTTTTTAAAATATGGCTTAAAATATAAGGGAGTGCCAATTCAATCAGCGTTCCGATAATTTTTATAAAAAGGCCTGCCGACATACGGGCATAAAACGGCTTTAAATATTTAAGAATAAAACGCATGTCGGTCACCTTTCTTTTTAGTTGTTAAGTTGTAACTTTATTTTGAAGATATGTCAATAAATGCAAATCACCTTTTTGTTGACACATATATATTTTGGGTGTTATACTGTTTTTGGAGTGGTACAAATGAAAATTTATAATTCTATAACCGAAATGGTGGGAAGTACACCGTTACTTAGACTTTCAAATTATATTGATAATAACGGTATTCCCGCTGAAATTTATGTAAAGTTAGAGTACTTTAATCCGGCGGGCAGTGCTAAAGACCGCGTTGCCAAGGCTATGATTTTAGATGCCGAGCATAAAGGACTGTTGAAAGAAGGTTCTGTTATAATCGAGCCTACAAGCGGAAATACCGGCATAGGCCTTGCCGCCGTAGCCGCTGCAAGAGGGTATAAGGTAATACTTACCATGCCCGATACCATGAGTGTTGAGAGGATAAACCTCTTAAAGGCTTACGGTGCCGAAATTGTCCTCACAAACGGTGCCGACGGTATGAGCGGAGCGATTGAAAAGGCAGAAGAAATAGCCGAAAAAACTAAAGACAGTTTTATTGCAGGTCAATTTGTGAATCCCGCTAATCCTAAAGTGCATTTCGACACTACAGGTCCCGAAATTTGGAACGATACCGACGGCAAGGTGGATATTTTTGTCGCAGGTGTCGGTACGGGCGGAACGCTTACGGGCGTGGGTAAATATTTAAAAGCAAAGAATCCCAATGTGAAAATCGTTGCGGTTGAGCCAAGCAGTTCACCGCTTTTGTCAAAAGGAAAAGCAGGTCCGCATAAAATTCAAGGAATAGGGGCCAATTTTATACCCGAAACACTTGATACAGACATTTATGACGAGGTGATAGCCGTAGATCACGAAGAGGCGTTTAAGGCGGGTAAAGAAATTGCCCACACCGAGGGCGTTTTGGTCGGCATTTCGTCGGGTGCGGTTATAGTTGCCGCAAAAGAACTTGCTTTACGCCCTGAAAATAAAGGTAAAGTTATAGTTGCACTTCTGCCGGATACGGGAGAAAGATATTTGTCAACCCCGATGTTTGATTGATTAGATTTTAAAACAGCACCTAAGATTTTTGCGGTGCTGTTTTTATTTTTCTTCATGGTATTCTTTTTCGGTGTTAACGTTCCAAATCGCCGAACGGTCAGCAGAATTTTCTTTTATTGCTTTTACACATTCAAAGGCGGTCACCATGGAGTGGTCCATATTGTTATAACGATGCTGACCGTTTCTGCCAATGCAGTAGAGGTTGGAAAAGGTATCAAGATAGTTAGTGATTTTATCTATTTCACAATAGGTGTCAAAGTAGGCAGGATAGGCTTTTTTTACGAGTTCTCGGTGACTGTCAAGCACATCGAAACTATCAATAACACCTATTTTTTCAAGTTCCGAAATGGCAAGTTTCACAGCGTCGCTGTCGCTCAAATTCCAAATTTCGTCACCCTCGCGGCAGAAATATTCAAGTCCTACCCAAACAGTATTTTGAGGGTCGCTTACAAGATAGGGCGACCAGTTGTTAAATACCTGAATTCTACCGAGTTTGACCGAGGTGTCCTGCACATAAATCCAACAGTCGGGAACAATGTTTCCAAAGGTTTTAATGTCGGTTTGATTTTGTATTTTAAGTTTTTTAAGCAGTAATCCCACCGTCATGAAATCGCGGTAGGGCAGACCTTCTGCCGCGGATTTTATATCAAGAGGTACTTCATTGGTCATACCCGCGATTAAATCTTTAATGGGCATGGTTGAAATTACAATGTCGCACCCTAAAGTGAACGGCTCGTTGTTTTTAATGCCTTTGACGGCGGTGACAGTGTTATCTGTTACATGAATTTCGGTGACTGTAGTGTCAAGTGAAATTTCACCGCCTAAGTTTACTATTCTTTCGGCAACCGTTTCCCAAAGTTGACCGGGGCCGAATTTCGGGTACCAAAACCGCTCGATAAGTGAGGTTTCGGTGTTTTTTTGCTTTTTGCCGGAAAGTTTAGAAAATACATCCTTTATTACGGCTGTAACCGACAGTCCTTTAACCCTTTGTGCACCCCACGAAGCGGAGATTTCACTTGGGTGTCTACCCCAAAGTTTTTCGGTGTATCCTTCGAAAAACATTGAGTAGAGCACTTTTCCGAAACGGTTTATGTAAAAGTCTTCAAGAGATTTTTCAGGCCTTTTAAACATGACCGATTTAAGGTAGGAAAAACCCGCCTTAATTGTGGTTGCAAATCCCATATTTTTGAGGGTGTCCCATTTTAATGAGATAGGATAGTCAAAAAATGCGTTTTTGTAGTAAATTCTTGAAACGCGGTCACGGATAAGCATGACTTGGTCGTCTGTTTCGGGGTCGGGACCGCCGATAGAAAACTCTTTTTCTTTAGAAAAGCATAAATCATCTTTGGCAGGAAATCCTTGTACAGGTAAAATTTCCTGCCACCAATCGGTTACGCGGCTGTCTTTTGAGAAAAATCTGTGACCGCCTATATCCATACGGTTGTCCTTGTAACGAACGGTTTGAGAAATGCCGCCCAAACGGTCGGTTGCTTCAAGTACAATGACCGAGTAGTTACCCGTTTTAAGCAGTTCATATGCTGCGGTTAGTCCTGCGGGGCCGCCGCCTATAACTATAACTTTTTTCATATTAGAAGTCACTCTTTCTGTAGAGGATTATTTTCTTAGAGCCGAAATTCCAAATAAGGACAACGGCGGTGGCGATAACCTTTGCTAACATATAGTATAGGCCGGCGAGGTCACATAAAAGATACATAATACCTTCGGTAAACCCAAGACCTATTAGCCCTGTTAGAATATAAACTAAAAATTCATATATATAACCTTTACCCGACGGCGTGCCTTTGAAAACCAACAGTTTAGATAAAATGTAATTTACAAGTAAACCGAATAAAAAGGCAACAGCGGTTGAAAAATAAAGACCGTCGTGCATTACGCCTTTGAGAAGCCACAGTACGCCCCAATCGGCAACTGTAGCCGCACCGCCGACAAAAATATAACGGAAAAACTGAATATATGTGTTATCGGTATTTTTTTTGAATAGTTCGTTTAAATTAAATGATTTTATTAATTTTAAAAGTTCTTTCATATAAAATTCCTTAAAATTTAGGTATATACTTTAGTATACCACATTTTAATGTCTAATGGTATAATTATTTTACAATTTGCATAAAAACATAAGATTTTATAATTTGTAAAAAAACACTTGATTTTTGAAAGCAGTATATGTATAATATTTCAGTACTCGTTGGAGAGATGGCTGAGTTGGTCTAAGGCGCACGATTGGAAATCGTGTAACGGCTAATACCCGTTCAGGGGTTCGAATCCCCTTCTCTCCGCCAACGAAAAACCGCACTGTTGTGCGGTTTTTTCTTTTTATAAGGAAATTATTCAAAATTTATAATCAAACAAATCACGTATATTATTTCAAATCTTTATTTCTTTACAAATTAAATGTATTGTGGTATACTAAATTATATATTGGAATTTATCGGTTTATAGGTTAAGGAGTAATTGGATGAAAAAGGTACTTTTACTTGGCGGTTCGGCTCAACAGGTTATAGCAATAACGACTGCCAAAAAATTGGGATATAAAACTGTGCTTTGTGATTATTTGCCCGACAATCCCGGACAGTATGCTGCCGATAAGTTCTATTTGGCGAGTACAACCGATAAAGAAACCATATTGAAAATTGCCGAAGACGAAGAAATTGACGGTATACTTGCTTATGCATCTGACCCTGCCGCTCCTACTGCGGCGTATGTTGCCGAAAAAATGATGCTGCCCGGTAACCCTTATGAATCGGTGGATATTTTGTGTAACAAGGATAAGTTCAGACTGTTTTTACAGTCGAACGGGTTTAACGCACCGAGGTCTTCGGGGTATTCGACAAAAGGCGAAGTTTTAAATGATATTGATAATTATATATTCCCTGTGATTATAAAGCCTGTTGATTCTTCGGGCAGTAAAGGTGCTACGGTACTGCATGACCGAAACGGACTTTGCGAGGCGATTGAGTTTGCGTTTTCTTTTTCGAGGAGTCACCGCATTATTGTCGAGGAATTTATTGAGAAAAAACATCAATACTTGATAGGCGGAGATGTCTTTATTTATAACGGTAAAATTGTGCAGTGGGGGTTACTTAACTGCCACCGCGATACTGAGGTCAATCCGCTTGTTCCCGTCGGTAAAAGTTTCCCTGCAAAGTTAGAAGAAAACGATTTGGAAAATGTGAAAAATACGTTACAACAAATGGTTGATAAATTAGGGATTAAATCCGGTGCCATGAATGTCGAATTGGTTGTTGATAAACACAACCGAGTATTCCCCATAGATGTAGGACCCAGAAGCGGCGGAAATATGATACCTGACCTGCTTGGTATGATTTTTAATACCGATGTGGTGGAAATGTCGGTCAAGGTTGCCATGGGCGAAACGCTTGATATAACCGAGTCTTACGGCAATCCTTATTATGCAACCTATAATCTTCATACGGCATTAAACGGTGCTTATAAAGGCGTTTTTTATTCCGATGAAATAAAACCGTATCTTGTAAAGGAATGTGTTTATAAAAAAGTCGGTGATGCTGTCGGGTACTTCGATAATGCGGCTAAAGCGGTCGGAATAGTATTTCTAAAGTTTCCGGATAGTGTAAAAATGAATTATTTTCTTACAAATATAAACCGACACATTTCGGTTAAGGTGGACTGTTAATCCTTAAAAACAGAGGTGTTTATATGCCTGAATACGGCGGATATATAGAGTTTGAGTATTATCATGGAAAATTGTATCACGAAAACGCAGTGGCTCTCAACAGCGGAAGGCACTGTGTAGAGTATCTTATTAAGACTAAGCATATTAAGAAAATTCATATGCCGTATTTTATGTGTGATTCGGTGCCTGAGTTGTGTGATAAACTGGGTGTGGAAGTAGAGAGATATCATACCGATATTAACTTCGTTCCGCAGTTTGATAAAAATCTTAATGACGGCGAATGGCTTTATATTGTTAATTTTTACGGTCAACTTCCCGACGCGTTGATTGTTTGGTTTAAAGAAAAATACGGCAGAGTGATTGTTGACAATGCACAGGACTTTTTCAGAAAACCTATCAAAGGCGTGGACACTGTTTACACATGCCGTAAGTTTTTCGGTGTGCCCGATGGAGGGTATCTCTATACCGATACCCTGTTTGACGGTGAACTTCCGCAAGATTATTCTTATAACCGAATGAACTTTTTGTTCGGCAGAATGGAAAAGACTGCAAGTGAGTTTTACAGTGAGTATGCAGCAAACAACAAAATGTTTGCAAGTGAGCCTTTAAAAAGAATGTCAAAACTAACACAAAATCTAATGTGTGGTATGGAATACGAGCGAATTAAGGATGTCCGTACAGAAAATTTCCAATATATGTACAGCCGTCTTAGAGATATTAACAGACTGGAACTTACCGTGCCTGAAGGGGCATTTATGTACCCTCTGTATATCGAAAACGGTGATGAGGTAAGAAAGCAATTACAGCAAAAGAAAATCTACATCCCAACCCTTTGGCCGGATGTATTTGATATTTGCCGTGAGGGCGAATTGGAATACGATATGGCGATGAATATTTTGCCGTTGCCCGTTGACCATCGTTATGGACAAGAAGATATGGAGTATTTGATAAATACAATAAAGGATGAGTGAACTAATATGTTTGAAAATCTACGAGGCAAAAAATTACTTTATTTGGGTGGCATTCAAAGAGCGTGTGCGATTGTAAAACGTGCCCAACAAATGGGAGTTTACGTTATTGTTGCTGATTATCTTGAAAATAGTCCGGCTAAAAAAATTGCGGATAAGGCGGTATTGATTGATGCAACAGATGTTGATGCGTTGGTTAAACTGTGCCTTGATGAAAAAATCGACGGAGTGACAACGGCATATGTCGATGTTCTCTTGAAACCTTGTATGGAGGTTGCTAAAAGAATTGGGAAGCCGTTTTATGCATCGGATTTGATGATAGATATGGCTACGGATAAGTTGCTTTTCAAGAAGATGCTTAACGAATATGATGTTCCTGTTCCTTCCACTTATCAAGTGACTAAGGATAACTATAAGTCGGTAGGCAAGACAATAAAATATCCGGTATTTGTCAAGCCCGTTGATGCAAGCGGATCAAGAGGGGCGAATGCCTGCTTTTGCTATGAGGATTTTTGCACAAACTACGAAATAGCACTGTCTTTCTCAAAAAGCAAAAGCATAACTGTTGAGCAACTACTGACGGGAACCGAGTTTATTTTGGACTATTTATTGATTGACGGCAAGGCATATTTACTTTCAATGGCGGACAGACATACCACAAAAGACCGTCCGTTGGCAATAAATCATCCGAATTTGATGCTTTTACCATCTAAAAACTTAAATAGATATTGTGAAACCGTTGATAAAAAGGTTGTTAGAATGTTTGAGAAACTCGGCTTTGAAAACGGTATCATTTTCTTACAGGGCTATGCCGATGAGAACAGTATCACATTTTATGAAATGGGGTGCAGGTTGGGCGGCACATGGCCGTACATTGATGAATATTTTACCGGTTTGAACCCGATTGATTGTTTGGTAAGCCATGCGGTTTGCGGTCGTATGATTGATGAACAAAAATATACACTTACTCCTCATTTTAGCGGCAAAGCAGCAGTTATCTACTTTTTGGGAACAAATAAGGATTGTGTTGTCGGAAAAATAGATGGTGTGTTAGAAGTGGAGAATATGCAAGGAACCGTTTGCGTTCTTCAATATGCTTTTTTAGGAAAAGAGATATTTTTTAATAATCAGACAGACGTTTTGCTTTTGGCAGTTCATATTGTTGCGGATGATTATGAAATGCTGAAATTAAGAATAAAGCAAGTATACTCTACAATCAAGATAGAGGATACCGAAGGGAACAGTATCATCGCCGATGTGATAGATGTTGACACAATAATACAGTGAGGTGTAATGACATGAAAATTACGAAAATTGAATGTTTTTGCCTGCAAATTCCCCTTGTTCATGCATATGCATTAAGTAATGCATATGGTGTTCAGAGCCAAACAGAGATTGTTACAATTAAAGTGCATACGGATGGCGGCATTGTGGGCATAGGAGAGGGTAACCCTTGGCCGGCTTTTGCCGGTGAAACGAGGTATTCTATTGTTTCAACTATAAAATATTTATTCGCTCCCAAACTGATAGGTGAGGACCCGACTAATTTGAATCGAATTCATCAAATTATGGATTCGCTTATTTTGGGACATAATATGGCAAAAGCGGCAATTGATATGGCTTGCTACGATATTTTCGGCAAAGCAACAGATATGCCGGTTAGTAAGTTATTAGGCGGAAAACTCAGAGATTCTGTAAAGGTCTTTTGGGCTGTTGGCGGCAGTACACCCGAGGAAACCGCTGCCGAAATACTGAAGGTTAAGAACGACGGCTATTGGGGATGCATGATAAAGATCGGTACCGATTACAAGAATGATATTGCACGCACATTGGCAGCACGTGAGGCTGTCGGCAAGGATTATCCTTTGATTGCCGATGCAAACCAAGGTTGGGATTACGAAACGGCACTTTTGTATGGAAAAGGCGTCGAATCCGCCGATTTGCTGTTTTATGAGCAGCCTGTGAAAGCACATGATGTTGATAGTCTGGCTAAACTGCACAAAAGATTAAATACGCCTATTTCGGCTGACGAAGGTGTAACAAATATGCATGATGCCATTCGCTTGGTGAAATCAGATGCCTGTGATGTTTTTAGTATTAAGGTATCTAAGCACGGCGGAATCATGAATGCAAAAAGAATTTGCGATTATGCAAATGAACATGGGATTAGCATTTTCTTTAACTCTATGTTGGAGGGTGGCATTACTCAGGCGGCAAGCCTTAATGTCGCCGCCAGTGTTTCAAATATGATGATGACTACAGGTCATTCGTATTTCTCAACACTTCGTTTAAAAGGCGATGTGACGAATTTTAGAGATTCGATTGTAAATGGAGTAGCCTATGTGTCAGATAAGCCGGGATTGGGAATTTCTATTGTGGAATCGGATTTAAAGAAGTACACTGTGGAAACTTTTTTGTGTGAGTGATTGTCAAAGCGTTTATGGCTAAAAGGTTATGAATCAAGGAGTGATAGTTGCTATGAAAAACACAGTTTGGAGTGTTATCGGCGGTGGAAATGGCGGGCAGACCCTTGCGGGTAATCTGGCATTATTAGGATATAAGGTGCGATTGTTTTCAAAGTCGGCTGATAAAGTAAATGCCATCAATAAAACAAAGAAAATCATACTTCGCCACGAAATTGAAGGTGTTGCCGAAATAGAATTTGCAACAACAAATATGGAGAAGGCGATAAAAGGGGCGACAAATATTGTAATTGTTCTCCCGTCAACATGGCATGAGATGACCGCCAAAATGATGATTCCCTATTTAGAAGACGGGCAAAATATTCTCTTGTTGCCTGAAGCATCATGCGGTGCCATTGCGTTTAGAAAGTATATGAGCGATTTGGGATGCAATGCCGAGGTTGTGGTTGGTGTTGGTGCCACTTTACCATATGCGACGCGTATACTTCAAGAAGGTGAAGTATACGTGTACGGTGTGAAGGATGAAGTGAAGATTGCCGCTTTTCCTGCCAAAGATAACAGTAAGTTAGAAGAAGCGTTTTGCAGTTCACTTCCTTGTTTTAAATTGTGCCAAAATGTTATTGAAACAAGTATAGATAATATTAACGCGTTGATGCATCCGGCACCTACTTTATTGAATGTTGCAAGAATAGAAGCCAATCCTCCGCAGTCTTATGAATATTATCGTGACGGTGTTACACCGACAATATGTAAGATTATTGAGGAAATGGACAGAGAACGCATTGCAATAGCCAAAGAGTTCGGGCTAAATCAAAGAACGATTGCACAGGAATATATTGATATGTATAGTTGCGGAAAAGAGGGTGATTCGCTGTTTAAATTGCTCCAGAACAACGATGCATATAACGGATTGATGAATCTACCTTCTCTTGAATCACGCTATGTTATGGAAGATTTGCCGTATTCAATTGTTGCTATAAGTGCTCTCGGAAAGGTTGTAGGTGTTCCCACTCCGTGTATTGATACTATTATTTCATTAGGTAGATTTATGCTTGGCGATAAATTAGATGAAGGCAGGACACTTGAGCATTTGGGATTGACAAACACTACAAAAGAAGAACTGATTAAATTGGTTAATGGATGAAAGCGGAGCGGTGCTTATATCTCGAATAAATGCAATCCATTTTTCAATGCCTGCGTTTAAGCAGTGTAGCGAATAAATAAAAGAACAAAAGAAAGATAAATAATTATTTGCAGTATTTAAACAAAAAACAGACCTTTTATAGGTCTGTTTTTTATTAAAATTTAGCGTTTTGGATACTTTAAAACACTGAGATTTATTTCAATAAAAAGTTGCATTTTGCTTGTAATATATTATTGTATATGATATAATATCTTATATATGTGATTTTGTGGTGCGGTGTGTGATTTCAAAGTTTTAAAACTTTGAAATGCGAGCAAATATTTACGCGGTTTTGTGATATTAAGCCGATAAAAAACATAAAACATATACATATTATTTTAATATTATGGGTGTGCCGTTTGGGTGCCTTTTAATATGGAGTGAAAATATGAATAACGCAACAAATAATGAAATTAAAATGAATATTCCTTTTTCTCCGCCTGATATTTCCGAAGAAGAAATTGCCCAAGTAGCAGATGCGTTACGTTCGGGTTGGATTACTACTGGTCCTAAAACCAAATTACTTGAAAAGAAGATTGCCGAGTGGTTGGGTGTGCCTAAATGTGCCTGCCTTAATTCTCAAACTGCCTGTGCTGAAACTTCACTTCGTATCCTCGGAATAGGCGAGGGTGATGAGGTCATAACTACTGCATATACATATACTGCTACCGCGTCTGTTATTTGTCATGTAGGTGCAACAGTTGTCATGGTTGACTGCAAGAAAGACAGTTTGGAAATGGATTATGATGCTTTGGAAAATGCAATCACCGAAAAAACCAAG
>JAZNLA010000046.1:0-15232 GCA_045578845.1 Acutalibacteraceae bacterium
TAAAGTATAATATCTGCGTTGGAAATCTTTTTGTTTTTGAACTGAATATGCGATTTTGCATAATACCCTGTTGAAAAATTGATTTTTATTGTACTTTCATGGTATAAAGTTTTCTTACTTTGATGATAATCAAATTGCCAATCGGATAAGGGGGTTGATATTATTACAGACTGATATAAAAATCTACAAGAAAAGCCATATTTCTTACATTCATTTTCAATATTTTCTCGCAACAGTTTTTCTTGCTTGTTTATATTAGATTCTGCAATAGCCTTTTTGGTTATTGTTCTATTGTGCGGTTGATTGCTGTTACAGGTATTGCAAAAGCAAATAAAAGTTTCATCGATATTGGGATATGGTTCTTGTTGAAATAATTGCTGTTTAACTGTTCTGCATTTTAGACATATACATTCATAATGCCGCATAACATCCCCCCTCTATTAGTTTTAAGTATATCACAAATATCTCTATTTAACAACCACTATATTGGGCCACCGTTAATAATCAACAACCCACTATTGAAAATCAATAGTGGGTTGTTAAGTTTACCCTGCCTCTTTTAATTGTTCAACATTTCTCGCCGTTTCCAGCATATTTTCCGCAAAAATGCCGTACCCCTTTGTGGGGTCGTCTACTAAAACGTGGGTGACAGCCCCGACCAATTTGCCGTTTTGGATAATGGGACTGCCTGACATACCCTGCACAATTCCGCCGGTTTTTTCAAGCAATCTTTGGTCGGTGACCTCAACCACCATATTTTTTATAAGCGAATCGTCGTTATGGTAAATTTTCGTAATCTCACATTCAAATGTTTCGGGCACACTGTCTATTGTACAAATAAAAGTTGCCTTCCCCGTTTTCACTTCTTGTTTCATGGCAAGAGGCACCACTACATCGGAAGTGAAAGACGCACAGTTTGTCCCGTAAACACCCGTAATGTCGTTAATTTTAAAATCGGAAATTTTACCGCCTGAAAAAATTCCCTGTAATTCACCCGTCGTTTTACTGTCTGATTTTTTAACACCTACAATCTGTGCCTCGCAAAACTCACCTTTTTTAAGCGGTATCAATTCCTCGGTGTCGGCATCACAGATGCCGTGTCCAAGTCCCGCCACAACATCTAAAGACGGACTGTAAAAGGTCAGCGTGCCAATGCCCGCCGAACTGTCCCTAATCCAAAGTCCCGCCATATATCTGCCATCGTTACTCTTTACGGGTGTCACCTCGGTATTGAATGTTTTATTTCCTCTTTTTACGGTAAAATTCATTGTTTTACCGTTACTTTTTAACACTTTGTTTTGCATTTGTTCATTAGAAGTTATCACAGTTCCGTTAACGGTCAAAACTGTATCGCCAACCTTTATGCCCGCTTCACTTGCGGGACTTTTTTTACCCCCATCGGTTTCAACCGAATTTATACCTATTACAAGTACACCATCGGTATAAATCTTTATGCCGAAAGGGCAGCCTAACAACTGAACTTCATTTTCTTTCGACACGGTAACATTCACCTTTTTTATAGGTATAATTCCAAATAATGACACAGTAGTTTGATGAACATGCCTTTCGACCTCATTTTTCTGGACTGCAGCCACCTTGCCAAATATTTCTTCAGATTTTAATATTGAATTATCATTAAACTCCAATTCTTCACCCTCGACAACACAGTACGAATTTGCCAAAACACTTCCGTAATATCCCACCGCCGAGAGCACTGTGACCGAAAAAACGGTCATGATTAAAAAAACAAATTTTATAAATTTTTTCATTTTTTGTGCTCCTAAACTCTTTTAAACTTAATTTGCACCGAAATCGAAATTATAGAAGTTTCAAAAAATAGAGTTACATGAATTTATAAGCAACAAAAATTCCATTCGTGCAGTTTTTCGATTTTTTTGGTTTCTTTTAATTATTTTGGCAAACAAAACCTGAATAAATTAAATTTTAAAAAAATCAACAATGCCGTTTCTCTTACGCCTTGGCTCTTTTAAGCCGTTTATATTGACAAGTATCGAATCCTCGCCTATAACCTCAATACTTTCCCACGGGATACGGCTGTCGTTATCTCTGCCTAAGAGTCCGAAACACCGCTTTTTACCGTACACCACAACCGAAACAAGTCTGCCCGAATCGGTATCAATTTCCAAATCGTTTACGTACCCTAAAATAGTACCATCTTTGATACACACAACCTGTTTTTCACGCATTTCCGCCAGTCTGCAACACATAAAATCACCCTAACTTAATATTATTTAATTCTATGTGTATCGGTCTGTCCTTTATTATTCACTTTTTATTTTATCGAGAACACCCTTTTCAATCCTTGACACCTGAGCTTGGGATATGCCTACCTCTTTTGATACTTCCATTTGTGTCAACCCCTGCATAAACCTAAGGTTTAAAATTTTACGTTCGCGGTCAGAAAGTTCGGTAATGGTATCTTTAAATGCAATTTCGTCAAGCCAATCTTTGTCGGTATTACCGTCGCCTAATTGGTCAAGCACGTAGACCGAGTCACCGCTGTCAGAATAAACTGAGTCAAATAGTGACACCGGCTCAACGATACTCTCAAGTGCCAAAACCACATCACTGACAGGTATTCCCAATTCCTTTGCTATTTCTTCAACAGTAGGCTCTTTTTGATTTTTTGAAATCAACGCCTCTTTAACCTGCATTGATTTGAACGCAATATCCTTTATCGAACGGCTGACACGAAGTGAACTGTTATCCCTTAAATACCGCCTTATTTCACCTATAATCATCGGAACGGCATATGTGGAAAACCGCACTTCGTGTATAGGGTCAAAATTATCAATGGCCTTTATAAGTCCTATACAACCTATTTGGAACAGGTCGTCCATGCTCTCTTTTCGATTGGTAAACCTTTGTATAACACTCAGTACCAACCGTAAATTACCCTTAATCAAGCGTTCTCTCGCCTGTTTGTCACCTTGTGCCGTTTTTCTTAAAAGTTCTTCTTTTTCCGGCTCTTTCATTATCGGCAACTTACTTGTATTCACACCGCATATTTCGACCTTATTGTACTGCAAAAAAATCTTCCCCTCGGTAATCGTTAATAGAATTATTACCGAAGATAAACATTAAAATACCATAATAAAAATTAAATTTAAAAACAAAAAAACAACCATGCGTATCAACGCATGGTTGTTAACATTAAAATTCATTAACCGAAAATATGAAAACTTACTATTACGCCTGCAAAAACAATGGAAACCATTGAAAGAAGTTTAATCAAAATATTTATTGCAGGACCTGCGGTATCCTTAAACGGGTCGCCGACGGTATCACCGACAACGGCGGCTTTATGCTGTCTACTTCCTTTGCCGTCATGAGCACCGCTTTCAATATACTTTTTGGCGTTATCCCACGCACCGCCCGAATTGGACATAAAGATTGCAAGCAAGAAACCGCTTGCGGTAGCACCTGCAAGCATGCCGACAACACCTTGATAGCCTAAAACAAGACCGGTAACAATAGGAGCAACAACGGCAACAAGACTCGGCAAAATCATTTCTTTCAAACTTGCCTTGGTGCAAAGGTCAACGCATGAAGCATAGTCTGCCTCAGCTTTGCCTTCCATAAGTCCCGTAATTTCTTTGAATTGACGGCGAACTTCAACAACAATGGACTGTGCAGCTTTGCCAACCGATTCCATGGTAAGTGCGGCAAATACGAACGGTAAGCAAGCACCTATAAACAAACCGACCAAAACGGTAGGATTTGTAATATCAAATACAAGGTCAACCGTTTTACCTAAATCTTTTGCAACCTCTTCAACCTTATTTACATAAGACGCCATTAAAGCAAGTGCAGTCAAAGCGGCCGAGCCGATTGCAAAACCTTTACCGGTTGCGGCTGTTGTATTGCCCAAAGAGTCAAGTGCGTCGGTGCGTTGTCTGACTTCAGGCTCTAATCCCGACATTTCGGCAATACCGCCGGCATTATCGGCAACAGGTCCGTAAGCATCGGTTGCAAGCGTGATACCTAAGGTTGACAACATTCCTACTGCAGAAAGTGCAATTCCGTAAAGTCCCAAATTGGCACTTTCACTTCCGCCCGAAGCAAAATATGCCACCAAAATACAGGCGGAAACTATGATTATCGGCAAAATTGTAGACAGCATACCAAGTCCCAAACCGCCGATTATAATGGTAGCAGAGCCGGTTTCTGATTTTGCGGCAAGATGTTTTGTGGGTTTATATGTGTCCGAAGTAAAATATTCAGTACATTGACCGATTAAAACACCCGATAAAAGTCCTGCCAAAATTGCAACATAAATACCTATAGACTTTGCACCCTCTAAGCAGAAATAAACTATGGGGAATGCAACAACGGCAATTACAATGGCACTGAAGTTAGTGCCGCGTGAAAGCGAACGCAATAAATCCTTTTGAGTAGCGTTTTCTTTAGTTCTGACAAAAAAAGTACCGATTATCGAACAAATAATACCTATAGCAGCCAAAAGCATAGGAACTGCCATAGCGTTTATATCGTTAACTTCGCTTTTTGCGGAAAACGCGGTAACACCCAAAGCCGATGCCGAAATAACCGAGCCTACATATGACTCGTAAAGGTCGGCACCCATACCTGCGACATCACCAACGTTATCGCCAACGTTATCGGCAATAACAGCAGGGTTTCTGGGGTCATCTTCGGGAATACCCGCCTCAACCTTACCGACAAGGTCAGCACCGACATCGGCGGCTTTAGTAAAAATACCGCCGCCTACTCTGGCAAACAAAGCCATAGACGATGCACCCATGCCAAAAGTGAGCATTGCACTTGTGATTTCGGTAGGATTAAGTTCAAACACATTATTAAGTAAGAAAAACCAAACCGAAATATCAAACAATCCCAAACCTACAACCGTAAAGCCCATAACCGAACCGGCCGAAAAAGCAATACGAAGTCCGCGGTTTAAACCGGTACGGCAGGCATTGGCAGTTCTTGCGTTGGCAAATGTAGCAATCTTCATACCGACAAATCCGGACAGTGCCGAAAAAAATCCGCCGGTGACAAAGGCAAACGGGACAAAAAAAGTAAGAAGTCCGAATATTGCCATAACCATAAGTACCAAAAACATAGCGGCAAAGAACACCAAAACCACCGCATACTGTCTTTTAAGATAAGCGTTTGCACCCTTTCTTATAGACTGCGAAATACTTTTCATTCTTTCGGTGCCTTCGGGTTCTTTTAATACTCTTCTTGCCATCAACGCGGCAAACAAAAGAGCACTTAGTGAACCGATAAACGTCAAAACTACTAAAATGGTTCCCATAAAATCGAACTCCTCTTTTAAATATAAGCCTTATTAAGTTTTTACAGTTTTAACTCGGCGGTTTTCATCGTTTGCTCGTACTCGCGATACTTAACACCTGCCGACTCAAACATCATTTTTGCCGCTTTGGTCATTTCAGCATCAGAATATTTATCCGAAAGATAAATAACCTCGGCTATACCTTTTTGAATAATGGCCTTAGCACATTCGTTACACGGAAAAAGTGTTGTGTAAATTCTGAATCCCCTCATTGAGCCGCCGTTAAAATTAAGAATCGCATTAAGTTCGGCGTGGCAAACAAACATATATTTACTTTGCAATGAATCACCCTCGCGGTCCCACGGATAAACATCATCACTGCAACCGTAAGGCATACCGTTGTAACCCACCGCCATGATACGGTTTTCGTTATTGACTATACAGGCACCAACCTGTGTATTTGGGTCTTTACTGCGTTGTGACGACAGTAAAGCAATACCCATAAAATACTCGTCCCAACCGAGATAGTCTTTACGTTTCATTTAAGATACCTCATTTCAAATGTTTATTTTATATATGATAACAGTTCAATAGGGTGTGAAATAACAGCATCGGCACCGTTTTCTAAAAGTTCTTTTTCGGTTCTGAAACCCCATTTAACACCTATGGTAAAAATATTTGCATTTTTACCCGTCAAAGCGTCAACGCCCGAGTCCCCTACATACAGACACTCATCAGCCGAAACGCCCAACAAATCCATAGCACTAATAACCATAGCAGGGTCGGGTTTTGGCGGAATGTCATCACCTTGACCTATAATTACATCAAAACAATCAGGAAAATAATTTTTTATAACAAGCCCAACCATGCAGTCAATCTTATTCGATGTAACACCGAGTTTTACACCCTTTTCTTTCAAAGATTTTAAAAGTTCGGGTATACCGTCATAAGCGGCGGTAAAAACATCTGAATGGCGGTCATAGTATTCTACATATATAGTCTTGATTTTTTCTATGTATTCCTTCCCTTTCCTGCCTTCGGGTAATGCTCGCTTTAACATTATATCGGTACCGTTACCGACGAAATATTTAAATTCTTCCACTTCGTGAGTTGGATAGCCAGACTTTAAAAGTGCAAAATTCACTGCGGTGGCTATATCCTTAATTGTATTAAGCAGTGTACCATCAAGGTCAAAAAGCACCGCCTTTATGTCCAAACTAATCAAGTCCTCTCAGTAGATGTACATAATTTAATATAACATAAAAATTTTTAAATTGCAATATTTTACCCGATATTTTATAAAAATATCGGTGTTTTTAAGCGGTTTTTATGATATAATCAACATATTGCCATAAATATAACCTCTTTAAAATGCATAATTTTAAAAAAATTGACAAAATTGAAAAATAACACTTGCAAATTCACTTACAATCTGCTATCATATCATTTGCGATTGTATGTAATTTAAAGGAGGTGCAGACTCATGGCTAAGTGTGACATCTGCAGCAAAGAAATCACTTTCGGTATTAAGGTATCTCACTCGCACAGACGTACCAACCGTACTTGGAAACCTAATGTAAAGCGTGTTAAGGCTATCGTCGACGGTTCTCCCCGTAGAATTTACGCCTGCACCCGTTGCCTTCGTTCCGGTAAAGTGACCCGTGCTATTTAAGATTTGTCTTAAAGAAAAGTTTAAGAGAACAAGCAAGTTTGCTTGTTCTCTTTTTCTTTTTTAAAAATCGCTCATTATTTTCTTCGCCATGTTTTCGAGTTCTTTGTCCCCGCTTATTTTTCCTGCACTTTGAATTAAAGTTTCCTGTACAAAGGGCGGAAGACTGTTAAAATATTCGCTTTTACTCACATCAAAACTATTGTCGTTTTCTATAGGTCGGTCGGTCATTTTTGTCACCTCCTTTATGAGAAAATATCGCCTTTATGATTAGATATACACTTTTCGTAAAAAGATACAGTGCCGTTTTTATCCACCGTAGCAAGCATAGTGTCATGAAGTTTCATTCTTGAGGTTTTAAACCTATTTAAAAGCCACTTTTTATCAAACCCTAAAAGCATTAAATTATTTTCAAGTATAACTCCGTCTATGACAACATTTACGGCAAGGGTACTGTCAGGCGGTGATAAGTTCATGTCTTTAGGTGTTATAGGTCTAAAGTCAGCCTTGGGCAATATACTTATTTTGCCCGTTTCCTCCATGATTGCCGTCTGTATTTCAGATATATCAAAATACCCTGCTGTTCGGCATTGGCAAAGGAATTCGTTTATATCAAGCCTTGCTTTTTTAAGCCCATCGTATCGGAATTTACCTTTATCGTAAAGTACTATCGCCTTACCGCCGAAAAACCGTCTGATTTTAAGCGATTTACAGCAAAGAAAAGATATAAAAGCGGTTGCCAGCCCGTAAATGACCATTGCAAGCAGAGGTTTTGACCAATGTTTTTCCAAGGTTGTCGCCATTTCTGCGGCTATCGAGCCTATGGTTATACCGTTTATATAATCAAAAAGCGACAGTTCTGATATTTGACGGTTACCTATAATTTTAGCAAGAATGAAAAGTACCGCTAACGAAATAACACTACTGTAAAATATTTTTAAATAGTCCAAAATCTCACCTAAAAATTATTTTAAATGTATTTTTTACGGCGACCCACTAATTATGTATAGAATGTAAATTCTAACAGTTTGCTTGACAAAGGAAAAATTTAGTAATATAATTTGATTAAACCGATTTTAAGGGAGTAGCAAGCATAATTTATGCAGCAAGTCAACATTTCTCGGCTTTAAATATAAAGTCTGGCTTGCTTTAATTTGCAAGACTTAAAGCAGGCACATGCCAATGCTTTGGGTCTTTTTTTGTTTAGACTTAAGCATTTTGGGTATACCAATTTTAGGGAGGAAACAATATGCGTTACTACTGTGAAGAAAAAGAAAAAGTTTTAGAAGCCTTAAACGTTACCGAAAGCGGCCTTAGTTCTGCCGATGCCGAAAAAAGACTTTTGGAAAACGGTAAAAACCGTCTTAAAGAGGTAAAGGGTAAATCGCTTATAGTTAGATTTTTAGAACAACTTGCCGACCCCATGATTATTATTTTGATAGTCGCCGCCGTTGTAAGCGGTGTTATAGCCGTTTTGGAAAACGAAAGTTTTGCCGATGTAATTATCATTGCCGCCGTTGTAATTGCCAATGCGGTGCTCGGCGTTTACCAAGAAAGCAAAGCAGAAAAGGCTATTGATGCTTTACAAAAAATGTCAGCAGCAAAATCAAAGGTTATGCGTGACGGCGAAGTCACTATACTTAACAGCGAAGACCTCACTGTAGGCGATGTAGTGTTGCTCGAAGCTGGTGACTCGGTACCTGCCGATGCAAGGATTATCGACAGTGCCGAACTAAAAACCGAAGAATCAGCACTTACAGGCGAATCACTGCCCGTAAACAAATTTATTAATATTATAAATTTAAAAGACGACCAAAAAGATGTACCGTTAGGCGACCGTAAAAATATGCTTTACATGGGCAGTACGGTGGTTTACGGCAGAGCAAAAGCCGTTATCACCGCTACGGGTATGAATACCGAAATGGGTAAGATTGCCGACGCTTTGCAAAAGGCGGAAGACGGCCAAACTCCGTTGCAGTTAAAACTCAAGCAACTGTCTAAAATCCTTACATGGTTGGTACTTGGCATTTGTATTATTGTCTTCGGTGTTCAACTTATTAAAGCAGGTACCCTTAATTTAGATGTTGCACTTAGTTCGTTTATGGTTGCGGTGTCCTTGGCAGTTGCTGCCATTCCCGAAGGTCTTGCCGCAGTTGTTACGGTGGTGCTTTCAATCGGAGTCACCAACATGTCCAAACGTGGTGCCATAATAAGAAAATTAACCGCCGTTGAAACCTTAGGCTGTGCCGAAATCATATGTTCGGACAAAACAGGCACTTTAACACAAAATAAAATGACCGTTGTGGAAACCTTTTCCTTCGATGAGCCTCTTTGTGCTAAAGCAATGGCACTTTGCAGTGATGCCGAACTGTCACACGACGGCTCTGTTACGGGTGAGCCTACAGAAGCGGCTTTGGTAGCCTTTGCAAACAGTATAGGTTTAAATAAAAACGATTTAAAGTCAAATTCCCCGCGTATAGGTGAGGCACCGTTTGACTCGTCACGCAAAATGATGTCAACCGTTCACAGTACTGCCAACGGCTTTGTACAGTACACAAAAGGAGCACCTGATGTTATAATTTCAAGGTGCAAATTCATTTTAAAAGACGGAAAAATATCACCTCTTTCAAAAGAAGAAACCGAAGAACTGCTTAAAAACAACAAACGTATGGCAGATAAAGCACTTAGAGTTTTAGCCTGTGCTATGAAAATTTATGACTCTAAGCCTAATAGTTTCAGTGCCGAAACCTTGGAAAACGACCTTTGCTTTATCGGTCTTTGCGGTATGATTGACCCCGTAAGGCCTGAGGTGAAAGATGCTATAAAAAGGTGCGAAACCGCAGGTATTCGGCCTATTATGATTACGGGTGACCATATTGACACTGCCGTTGCCATTGCCACAGAACTCGGCATTTTAAAAGACGGTTTCAGAGCATTATCAGGCTCCGAACTTGAACTTTTAAGTGATGATGAATTTAAAGAAATATTTAAAAATATCAGCGTTTATGCAAGGGTACAACCCGAACACAAAACCCGAATTGTAACCGCGTGGCAAAATGCAGGTTATGTAACCGCCATGACAGGTGACGGCGTAAATGATGCACCGTCAATAAAAACCGCTGATATCGGTGTCGGTATGGGTATTACAGGTACCGATGTCACCAAAAACGTAGCCGATATGGTACTGACCGACGACAACTTTGCCACTATAGTCGGTGCGGTTGAGGAAGGCAGAAGAATATACGATAATATAAGAAAAGCCATTCAGTTCTTGCTCGGCTCAAATCTAAGCGAAGTATTATGTATCTTCTTTTCAACCTTAATGGGATTTACAATTTTAAAACCCGTACACCTTTTATGGATTAACTTGGTAACCGACTGTTTCCCAGCTTTGGCACTGGGCACCGAAAAGGCAGAACCGGGAATTATGAAACGCAAACCCCGCGACAAGTCGGCAGGCATTTTCTCAGACGGTATGGGCATAGATATTTTATATCAAGGTGTATTGGTTACCGTACTTGTTATGGCATCATACTTTATCGGTCACTTTTTAGAAACCGGAAATTTTGCCATAACCAATAGCGACCACGGTATGACTATGGCTTTCCTTACCCTGTCATTCGCCGAAATTTTCCATAGTTTTAATATGCGTTCAAGGACTAAGAGTTTACTGAGTTTAAAAGGACAAAACAAGATGTTGCTTTTCGCCGCATTAGGCTCTTTTATAGCCACAACCTTGGTTTGTGAAGTACCGTTCTTAGCCAACGCTTTCGGATTTGCAAGTGTAGAAATCACCGAATACTTGACCGCTATAGGTTTAGGATTCCTTGTAATACCGATAGTAGAACTTGTAAAACTAATGACAAGAAAATTTAAAAGCAAATAAAGGAAAAGTGCGTTTTGAAATTCAAAACGCACTTTTTTTATCTTAAAAATCCATTTACAATCTGTTCTTCTGCCTGCTTTTCATCAAGACCTAAAGTCATAAGTTTAATAAGTTGCTCACCGGCAATTTTTCCTATAGCCGCCTCATGAATAAGCCCCGCTTCAACATGATTGGCGTTGATTTTAGGTACGGCACTGACCGTAGCATCATCCATGATAATCGCATCACATTCTGTATGCCCTGTACAACGGTTATTACCGTTTATATTGGAAATAAACAGTTGATGTGACTTATCCTTAGCGACCGAACGGGAAATAACATGAGCCTTGCAGTTTTCTCCGTTCATATCAACCGAGAAATCAGTTGTTGCCGACTGATTTCCGTGTGTCATTATTTTTTCCTTTATAATAAGCGTTGCATTTTTACCCAACTTGGCATTAGTAACACGGCAGGTAGAGTCAACACCCTTTATTTGAGCGGTTTCCATTTCGACATATCCGCCCTCATCTACATTTATAACGGTAGTAGGATTCATAATCCTTTCGCCGTTGCCGTCACCCTCACCATAGTGTTTTTCAACATACCGCACCTTGGCATTTTTACCTACAAAGAAGGAATGTATACCGCTGTGCTCTGCCCCGCTGTCACCGTCATTGTGAATACCGCAGCCTGCAACAATCGTAATATCCGCATCGTCGCCGATATAAAAATCGTTATAAACGGTTTCGGTTAAACCTGCTTTAGATAACACTACCGGAATATGAACGCTTTCATTTTTAGTACCCGCTTTGATTATAATATCTATACCGGGTTTATCTGTTTTGGTCACAATATCAATATTGGCGGTAGTTTTTCTTCCCGCCGACTCACCGTTGGCACGGATATTATAAGCACCTTCGGGAATATCGTGAAGACCTGCAACCTGCTCTAATAACTGTTTTTGAATACTGTCAAGTGCCATTTTTACCCCTCCAACTTTTCGGTCAATACCGAACATGATGTACCGGTAAGAAGTCCGGGTAAAATGCCGTCTTTACTTCCGTCCTCGCGGATTTTACCGTCAGCGACAACGATAATACGGTCGGCAATATTAAGTATACGTTCTTGGTGTGAGATAATGATAATAGAGCCGTTTATCTTTTCGCACATTTTCTCAAAAACTGCAATTAAATTACCAAAACTCCAAAGGTCGATACCTGCTTCAGGCTCATCAAAAAGGGTAAGTTCTGTACCCCTTGCCATAGCCATTGCAATCTCAATTCTTTTAAGTTCGCCGCCCGAAAGGCTCGCATTAACCTCACGGTTTACATAATCTCTCGCACAAAGGCCTACCTCTGAAAGGTAACCGCAAACATCTGAAATATTAAGTTCCTTACCGCTTGCAAGTTTAATAAGGTCGCGGACTGTAATGCCTTTAAACCTTACAGGTTGCTGAAAAGCATAACTTATTCCCATTCTTGCACGTTCTGTAACGTTTTTTTCGGTAATATCAACTCCGTTAAACAAAATCTTACCGGAAGTAGGTGTATATATACCCGCAATAAGTTTTGCCAAGGTTGATTTACCGCCGCCGTTAGGACCTGTAAGTGCTACAAAACGCTCGTCAATGGTAAGGCTGATATCATTTATTATATCCTTTGTCCCCTCAGCACCTTCGGCACTGAACGAAACATTTTTCAACTCTAACATGAGTTCCTCCTAAAATCTTATTCCTTATATATTATACATACTTTTCTTTATTTATCAAGCAGGATTTAACAGTTTATTTCAATTTTATTTTAACCCTGCTTACAATAACGGTTGCGATAATAATTTTCAGCATATCAAAAAAGATAAACGGCACAACTGTTGTAAGTACGGCACTTAAAAACCCTTTATTAGAAGTATAAACCCAACAAAACCATGCAACACCGCATACATAGCAAACAAGTTGTGCCAAAACAAACGCCGATATAAGCCTTGATTTGCTGTTATGCTTTCGGTTGTATAAAAGACCAATAGTGACTGCTGCGGGCAAAAAGCCCAGCAAAAAGCCGCCCGTACTTCCCATGAGTACACCAACTCCGCCTTGAAATCCATGGAAAACAGGCAAACCAACAACGCCCAACAATATGTAAGTAACGGTTGCCACAAATCCTCTTTTAAAGCCTAAAATTGCCACTGCGGTAAAAACACCCAAAGTTTGCATAGTAAAGGGGACCGCAAAAGCGGGCACCGAAATTTGAGCAGACATGATTATTATGGCGGTAAAAAGCGAAACCAATGCAATATTGTAAATAACCCTATTCTTACTTTTCAACCAAATCACCGCCGTTTTTAATATATCATTATTATACTTACCTCCTTTTATAAAGTCAACCGAATGGGTGTTGCAAACTATATTACCAAGTTTTCATTTTATGATTGCAAAGTGACAAGAAATTTGATATAATAACAATATATTTGTTTTTTTGATTTGGGTGACACTCTATGAGAATGAAACGCTTAAAGCATCTCGAAGACCGAAAACAGGCTTGCGGCGATATTTTAAAGTCGGCTTTCAGCGAAGAACTTAACTTTCAAAAAGCCGATGCTGTTAAGGATTTTATAGACCTTGAGGAATGGTTCGGACAAAACCGCCCGTTACTGATTGATGTAGGTTGCGGCAAAGGTCAGTTCGCATGCGAACTTGCTAAGCAAAACCCCGATTGCAATGTTTTGGCTATCGAAAAAAACAGTAATGTTATAGTACAAGCCGCCGAAAAAGCACTGGAACAAGGCATTACCAACCTACGGTTTTTAAAATCGGGTGCCGAATATTTAACCAAATATATAGAGGGTGGAAAAGCAAAACGAATTTATCTCAACTTTTCCTGCCCGTTCCCCAAAAAAGGACAGCAAAGCCACAGACTTACAAGTCCTACCTTTTTGAGGCTTTACGAAATTTTGTTGGCAAAAGACGGTGAAATCCACCAAAAAACCGACAACCGCATACTTTTTGAATATTCGATTGAGCAGTTATCAAACTACGGTTTTACTTTAAAAAATGTTTCACTTGATTTACATAGCAGCAATTTTGAAAATAATATAGTCACTGAATACGAGAAAAAATTTGTTTCCTTAGGATTACCTATCTACCGCCTTGAGGCATATTTTAAAACAAAGGATTAAATCTCATGTCAGATTTTAACAGTTACGACGAATTTATAAAAGAGTACAGTAAAAGCAAAAAACCTATCGAAACACAACATTCAAAACCGCCCAAACGACCGAAAAAAAACAATAAACTGTTAATTAAACGGTTGATACAAACGGGACTTGCACTTGTTTTAATCGCCTTGCTTGTAGGACTTTTGGCGTTCGGCATAAGTATGTGTGATTCGGGTAATGACGGTACATATAATAACCTTTCAAATTCTTCGGCAATCGACACAAACGCCGAGCCTAAACCGGCCCAAACACTTGCCGCTTCGGTCGATTACACTGTAAATTTAGGCAGTGAAATAAGCAGCACATCTGCAATTTTGGTCGACCGTTCCGACAACACTGTACTCGCCGAAAAATCTCCCGACAAGGTGGTCTACCCTGCCTCACTTACTAAGGTAATGACGTTACTTGTAGCCGCCGAAAATATTGACAACATTGACGCAACATATCTTATAACCTCAAAACTAATCGACCCGCTTTATTTGAGCGGGGCCAGTATGGCAGGATTTGAGCCCGGCGAAACAGCAAGAATTGAGGATATGTTTTACGGTATGATTTTGGAATCGGGTGCAGAGGCTTCGGTTGGACTTGCCGAGTATATATCAGGGTCAGAATCGGCATTTGTAGAACTCATGAATAAAAAGGCACAAGATTTAGGTCTTAAAAACACCCATTTTACAAATGTAACAGGTCTGCACAATAAGGACCACTATACCACATGTAGAGAAATGGCGGCAATAGTAGACACAACATTAAAGAATGATTTTTGCAAGAAAGTTCTGTCTACAAAATACTACACTGTGCCCGCTAATGAACACCACGAACAATTGGAATTTTACAGCACAATTTTAAGCCGTATGACCGGCAAAGAGCCGGATGTCGCAACGGTTTTAGGCGGCAAAACCGGATATACCGCAAATTCAGGCAACTGCTTGCTCAGTTTCGGTATAACCGATGACGGCAGAGAGATAATCAGTGTCACCACCGACGGCGGCGGCACATACAAACCAATAGACGACTGTGTTTACCTTTATAAAAACCTCACCCACCCAAGAAAAAAATAACAGAATTAAATTATAATAAACTTGACAAACAGCAGAGAATAAAGTAAAATATTCTCTGCTGTAAATTTTATTCGAGGTGTCGCCCAGTTGGTAGGGCGCTAGTTTTGGGAACTAGATGCCGCAGGTTCGAGTCCTGTCACCTCGACCAA
>JAZNLA010000047.1:0-1838 GCA_045578845.1 Acutalibacteraceae bacterium
ATTCTCTTAAAGAAATAGCAAAATATTTTTCGGTGACTATAGATGAACTTCTTTCAAGTAACGAAGTCTTGAGTATTGCGGAGGAAGATAACAAGCAAAAAGAAAAACATTTGAAAAGCTTAGTCTTTGGTCTTTTGGATATAAGTGTTTTAATGTTCTTCTTCCTGCCATTCTTCGGACAAAAAGCAAATGGAATCGTGCAGGAAGTTTCGCTTCTTTCATTAAACGGAATTGCGACTTATTTAAAAACTTCGTACTATGCTATTGTAATTAGTATTGCAGTATATGGCATCCGGACACTCACATTTCAAAATTGTCAAAAAACATTTTGGGTAAACAACAGAGATAAAATATCGCTTATATTAAATGCGGTAGCAGTGTTTTTGTTTATTATAAGTTCTCAGGTCTATGCAGGGGCTTTCTTGTTTATATTCCTTGTTAAGAAGGCGTTAATGCTTATAAAATGGCAATGACACGGAAAGTATCACCGATGTGACGGTGCGATTCTTGAGGTTTTTAATGCCTTCCTGTAAAGTGTGTTTAGGCGAAAGTCAAATACAAATCAGGAGGCTTTAAAAAATGAAAAGAAAAAGTTTTTACATTGGGTTAGGGTTACTTGTATTATTCATTATATGGACAGTAGCTCTTCGGATTGTTAATGTGGGATCAATCGGACCGCAAGGTTCAAGCGTTGGTTTTGCAACACTTAATAAAACGGTTCATAACATTACAGGCGTGCATATGTCACTCTACACCATTACAGATTGGCTTGGTCTTGTTCCGATATGTTTTATAATGGGGTTTGGCATACTTGGACTCTGCGAGTGGATTAAGAGAAAAAATCTTTTTAAGGTTGATTATAGCATTCTCACCCTTGGCGGATTCTATATTATTGTAATGGCGATGTATATTTTCTTCGAAATGTTCGTTGTAAATTACAGACCGATACTTATAAATGGAATTTTAGAAGCATCTTATCCGTCATCAACCACTATGCTCGTAATGTGTGTTATGCCAACTGCCATAATGCAGTTTAATGCACGCATCAAAAATAGTGGATTTAAGAAATGCGTGAATATTCTAATTACCACATTTATTGCTTTTATGGTAATAGCGAGACTCCTTTCGGGTGTACATTGGTTTTCCGATATTATCGGCGGTGCACTGCTCAGCGGTGGACTTGTTATGATTTATTATGCTATAGTCAACGGATAGTGGATTGCTTAGTTTATATTATTGCTTTATACTTAAATCGTGGAGGTAAAGAAAAATGAATTTAAGTAAAAACGGAAAACTCCTTTGCGATTTAAGAAAAGCCAAGGGGCTGACACAAAAACAAGTTGCCGACAAGTTGGGTATTGTGCCAAAGACAGTTTCAAAATGGGAGACGGGACACGGATTTCCTGATGTATCAACAGTATCAGCTTTGGCTGATATTCTTGGTGTGAGTGAGAAAACCATTCTGTCAGGCGACCTGGAGCAGAATTTGGAGAGTGCTAATAATATGAAAAGAACAAAATTTTATGTCTGTCCCCATTGCGGAAGTTTTATGCAAGGAACAGGCAACAGTCAGGTTGTGTGTTGCGGTAAACAACTTGAAGCTTTAAAGGCAGTTTCGGCAGATGATGAGCACACAATCAATGTTTCTGAAATTGAGGACGATTTCTATATTGAATTTAATCACGCAATGACAAAGGAGCATTATATAAGCTTTGTGTCATATGTAAGGTTTGATAGGGTGCTTACGATAAAACTATATCCTGAGCAAGACTGCACAGTGCGTTTTCCCAAAATGTACGGCGGTAAGATTTATTTTTATTGTAGCAAACATGGTTTAT
>JAZNLA010000048.1:0-44947 GCA_045578845.1 Acutalibacteraceae bacterium
CTTTGCTCGTTATTGATAAAAAGAAAAAAATCGCAAAATAACCAATCGCTTTGCCCCGTTGGGAGTACAGTAATTTCTGCATTCCTAACGGGGCTTTTTTCGTTATATCAGGTCTTTTATAGCTTCTTTTAATTTCGCAAGCGCCTTTTCTTCGTCATTTTCACAACCGGAACAAATTTCGTCAGCAAGTTCTCTTCCGTTTGTGTGTCCCACAGTGTATCTCTGCCATTGGACAGATACGGAGCCTCCGGTTTGAAGACGAAATTATATGAGAAGAACAGGAGTACTGCAATAAATGCCGTTAATACCCAAACACAAATTTTCGTCAGCAGTTTATCCTTGCCGGAACTGTTATCGACAATACCAAAGTACATCATTTCGATAGCCGTTACCACAAATGTTAGCATCGGCAGTAGTCTGCGGCAGGAAAGAGCGCTAACAATACTCATTACCATGATGAAAAATAGAACAATCAGCACGACCGCCCGCATAGGTGTTGATCGTATTTTCAGGACGAAAAATAATGTCGGCAACACCGAGAGCAAATAAAACGTTAACAGCACAGGCGAAAGTACAAGAAAGTCTTTTAGATACAAGCCGAGTAAAAGGTTATATGTAAGTGCGATAGCAAAGAAAATGATTCTTGACCTTGTGTTAGTTTTGGATGCTTTTGTAGTCTTCATTTCAAAATCTCCTTTATGTACGAAAATTCTTTGAAACGAAGAAGTGGCAGTACAGAGCGACTAACTCTGTACTGCCACAAACAAAGGCTTATTTAACATCTTTTAAGAAAACAACAAACCCGAACGTTTCACCGATAGGTAAAAGGTTCGGGTTTGAATGCTTTGGTGCCGCTGACCGGACTTGAACCGGTATGGTATTTCTACCGAGGGATTTTAAGTCCCTTGTGTCTGCCGATTTCACCACAGCGGCGTACTACGATATTATAGCCTCAAATTTAGTTTGTGTCAACATATTTTTAAAATTTTTTACTATAAAATTTTTGTTGTTTAAAAAACAAAACACTATATTGGGGCACCCTACATAAAGAAGTAGGATGCCCCAAGCGGTGGCTTTGTATCTCAATTTAATATTGTTGTAATTTAACGGTGTAGCCATAGGCTATGCCGTTTTTGCCTTTAAGTAAGGCTTTTTCTTAATATGCTCTTGAAAGTGTTCTTCCATTTCTTCGGCGGTAGGCTCTCTAACAATGCCGACACCGTTGTAATGGATTTCAACCTTCCTGATGACGCTTGCCGTCTTTGGTTTCGGGTGCGGACACCACGATTTTCTCAATAAACTCGTGTACTAATTCGGGTGTGAGGACATTAAGGCGGGTAATCTGCTTTGCCTTGTCAATAAACCTCTGCAAGCCTTCGGTTTTGATTTTAGCGGTTTCAAGTTCTTCTTCCAAAATCGGAATACGCTCTTTTAACTCACCTTGCTCATTTTCAAGCGATATTGACATTGTTGCGAAGCGATCATCGCTAACTTTACCCGTTGCATTATCCTCGTAGAGTTTTTGGATAACCCCGTCAATCTCCCGAACACGCACCTTTGCTTTGTCAAGTTCTCGGCGTTTCTCTGCAAGTTCTTTCCTATGCTTTTCGCCAAATTCGTCTAACTGCTTTTGTGCAAATAACTTCTCATAGGTCTGCACATACCATAATACCCTTTGCATACTTTCAAGCACAAGGCTCTCAACTACTTTTTCTCGGATATAGTGGGCAGAGCATACATTGGAATTTTTGCGATATGCAGAGCAGAAAAAGTAGGCTTGCTCCCGCTTGTAGTTATTGGTTACGCTGTAATACAGTTTCTCACCACAATCGGCACAGTAGAGCAGTCCCGAAAACATACTGACTATTCCGCTTTTTGCAGGTCTGCGACGGTGTTTGCGAAGTTCTTGCACCAACTCAAAGGTTTCTCGGTCAATGATGGCGGGATGGGTGTTTTTAAATATCTGCCATTCCTCCTGCGGTCTTTCATATCTCTTTTTCAACTTGAAAGATTTAGAAGTATATCGGAAGTTGACAGTATCTCCGCAATACTCTTGCTTGTCAAGAATATTTGATACGGTGTCTGCAACCCAACCGTATGGAATAGCAGGTGGTTTACTGCATTTTCTGCCGATACTGTTCCAATATTCCGTAGGTGTCAGTACCTTTTCCGCACGAAGCCTTTTGGCTATCTGTGTCGGTCCAAGTCCCGATACACAAAGTTCAAATATTCGTTTTACTACCTTTGCGGCAGGCTCATCAACTATCCACAAATCTTTATCGTCAGGACTTTTCATATATCCAAACGGTGGATTTGTGGTCAGCGGTTTGCCCGACATACCCTTGCTTTGCATTACCCTACGCACCTTGTCGCTGGTATTTTTTGCGTGCCATTCGTTAAATAAATCCTGCATAGGAACAATATCGCTGATACCTTTGGCGGTGTCGATGTTATCCATTATGGCGATATATCGAATATCCAAACGGACAAAATCTTCTTCCAAAAGCTGACCGACAACAAGACGGTTTCTGCCAAGTCGGGAATGGTCTTTTACAACGATAGTACCTATCATACCCTGCTCGGCAAGTTCCATTATTTCCATAAATGCCGGTCTTGTAAAGGTAACTCCCGAAAATCCATCATCATAAAAGAAACGGGGATTAGGTAGTTTATTGTCCTTTGCATACTTTTCAAGAATAGCTTTTTGGTTTTGAATACTGCCCGATATTCCGTCTTTCTCGTCATCACGGGAGAGTCGTGCATATAGGGCGGTAATTCGTTTATCTGACTGTAATTTGCTCATTTTGCTCCTTTCCGCAGCCAGATATGATACGATTTGTAGGTGTTATTATAATATCATATCTGCCGCTAAACTTCAACACTTTAATGCGGTAAATTGAAAGTTTTTACATCTTATTCAAAATTATTCGTTGTGTTTTTTCTTGCAGGCTTTCGCTTGCAGCTTGGTTAAAATGACTTGATACCGAGTAAACAGTACCGCCGATTTCCATATCAAAATCGAGTGGATAGGGGTATCTGCTTTTACGAAACCAAGCAATTCTTTCCTCTTTTGTCATTGCAAGAAGAATTACCGTTGTTTCTTCAATGGCTTTATGAATATCCTTAAAATCGTCAATCGGATCACCTTGCTCGTCAAGGTAAAGGACATTATCTTTCATCGTGTTTCACGCTCCTTCCGTGTTCTGTTGGTCTTTTTGTTTTGCATTTCTTCTTTGGCTCTGTCGTCGTTAGCGAAGAACATATCCGTCTTTTCTTGAATTTTAACCGAGCGTTCCTCAATGCCTTTGTTGAGCTTTAACTGCTTTCGCAAGGCGGTGATTTGTTCTGTTATTTCAGATTTTTCCTCACGCAACACTTCTTTTTCGGCAGGTGTCGCTCTGCGAATTTTGTTCTGCAATTTCTTGCGAACTCCGATAAGCCTTTCCATACTGCCCTCAATATTCTTTCGGTCGGCATACAAATCCTCAATGGTTTCAATATGCTTATCACCCATATACCGCACTTGTGCAGACAGCTCATCTAACTTTCGCAAGTCCTCTTTAAGATAGGGACTTGTAGGTTTGTAATTGCTCTTTTCAGGCAGTACACCGAGCAAATAGCAGTAGTGCAGATACAGTCGGTAGATATGACTTGTCCTGCGAAATGGTTTATACCATTCCCGTAAACTACTTGGCATTTGCGGCGGATAGGTTATCTCGGCTCTGCGGTTTCCGTAGTAGGCACGGGCACCCATATTCCTTTTTAAGTTTTCGGGTGTCCAACTTTCATCAAGGGTATCCAATCGGGTAAAGTGTTCATACTGCGGCAATCGTATTTTCCAATGCTTACCCGTAAAGTCGGTAATATATCCTTTTCGCCTTAAATAATCTTCCATATAATACGAAGTGCGGCTGAAGTTAGCGGCTTCTTTGACATCCTCACGGTACACATTGTATCGTGTAGGCTTACCGCTTTTTTCATCAAGCCATATTTGTCGGCTCGGTGCTTTTCGGGATTTATTTATGACCGACAAGCCGTGTTCGGCACAGATACGGTCAGATACATCACGAAGTCTTTTTCGCTCGGTATTGGAATAGTTATACTTACCGCCGTCTATATAGGACACCGAATTAAAGCAGAAATGGTTATGCAAGTGGTCTTTGTCAAGGTGGGTAGTAACGATAATTTGAAACCGATCACCCCACATTTTCTTTGCGGTTTGCAGTCCTATTTCATGTGCTTCTTTAGGTGTAACCTCATCCGGCTTAAAGCTCTGATACCCGTGCCAAGCGATATATCCGTCATCTTTTCCATACTGCTTTTTGGTTAGTATCATTTGCTGTAAGGCGATTTCTTTTAGGCAGTTGATAGACGAAACATATTCGCCCTGCTCGGTTGCTTCAGGTCGGCTGACATAGGAAAACACATTGTAAAAATCCTGCAAGTCATTTTCTTTAGCTATGGTCTTTTCGGGATTTTCTACATAGGCAATGAGGTCTTTCAGCCTTCCTTTGATATGCCATAGTGAAGTGGTAGCCATTATCCCACCTCCTGCAAATCAAGTATAAGGCACTCGATTTCTTTGCAGATTTCTAATGCAGAAGGCTCAAACTCTGCACATTCTTTGAAGCCTTTATGGACTAAGTAGAGGGTATTTAATAATTCCCAAAATTCCCGTGTAGGCTTTGCTTTGGGTGTTCGCCCTTTGCAAAGCTGACGTATGAACTCATTTTGTGACAGACCGCATAGGTCAGCACAGTATTTAAGTTTTTGATTTTCTTCTTCGGTCAGCCTTAAACTTATGACCTTTTTATCACTTTGTTTTTTGCTCAAAATATCATCTCCTTATCTTAAATTTTGTGTTTTCATAGGGGTATTCAGGGGACTTCCCCTGAGTATAGTCCACACGCCTTTAGGCTGTGGATTTGGATTTTGGTATCAAAATCCGATGCTCGCTATACCTGTGGACAGGCATAGTTCTTTCTCCCCAATTTACTCCTCATTCTCATAAATCCGTTCTTTTAACCGTCACCCGAACCGTCACGCATACCGTCACTCTTTGTATCGGTAATTGGTTAACTCTATCAGCCTTTTTCGGTTAGTGCGGCGGAAACGAACAGTAATATGTTTTCGGTAGAAATAATCGAAATCATATTTGTTCAGTAGTTTGGTGACAGTATTCGGCGGGGTGGTACTGTCACCAAGTTCCTCTAACAATTCCGTTGCCGAGCCTATCCAATATCTGCGGCTTTGGGCAAACGGGATTACTTTCCGAAGAAAAGGGTGGTTGGCGGTCATTATTGGTTCTCCCTTTGGCTTATCCGTTCCAAGCACTTCTGCAACTATTCTTTCGCCTTTGGTCATCACATCACTTCCTCTCATTTCAATTTGGCTCACAGTTGGCTCAAAATACTATGCAAAGCAGTTGTTTGTGTCATATTGGCATAGCCGCACACCCGTATTTGTTCCTATCCGAGAATCTCACTCCGAAGTCGCCTTGCTCATATCATCGCAAAGTCGTATCCTTTAGGGTGGCGGGTATTCAGTTGTCAAGGTGCTAAGGCTTTTTTGCCCCTCAATAAGTAGCCAGCGAGAAGGTCGAAAAGATTAACTCTTTCGGAATAATTCATAGAAAGTTTATATTTTCGGGCAAAACAAAAAGCCGATACATAGACATCAAAAACCGGCGGGAGTTATACTCTCGCTTCAAATGATGTATGTATCGGCTTTGAAATTCAAAGACGGGACTGTTTCCTTATCCATTCACCTGCTAACAGTACCAAACGCATATAGTGGTGGATAACGGTATTTTCTCATAGCATACCGCAGGCATTGGGCGACTATTGTTTTCAAGTCGCTTCTTCTCATATCTTTTTATTCAGTTGTAGTGTGACAGTCAAACTGTCACAAATATATTATACAGAAAATATGTTCGATTGTCAAGCTGACTATCACATTTTTCAACAAATGTCAAGGCTTTTTTTAGAAAAGCCTTTATTTTTTTGAGTTAATAATACTTGCCAAGCAAATCTAAATATAGAAAAGGTTTTTCTTTTTTACAAGGGATTATTATGCCCTTTTATTTTGTTACCCAATTTGAATTTGGCAAAAATGCAATTCCACTTGGGTAGCATAAGGGATTCCTTTTCTATTTAAGATTTGTTTGGCGACAATCGGAGTTGCGTTTTTCGGTGCGTAGCTTCGGCTACGCACTTTTTTATTTTAAGGAGAAGATTAAAATGCCAAACAAACGCTTTACAGGCTATCCGTCAATAGACAAGCCTTGGATGAAATATTATACAGAAGAAGAAATCAACGCAGAAACACCCAAATGTAGCATCTATGAGAAGATCCGTGAAAATAATGCAAACTTTCCAAACGAAACGGCTTTGTTGTTTTTTGGAAAGAAAATTACATACGGCAAAATGTTTGCACAAATAGACCGTACAGCACAAGCACTTGCTTTTTATGGTGTAGTAAATGGCGATAATGTTGTTGTATGTATGCCTGCTCTGCCTGAAACGGTATATGTAATTTTAGCATTAAATAAAATCGGTGCTAATGCGGTATTGCTTAATCCGTTATTTGACGAACAACAGTTATTAAATCGTATTAACGAAACCGATGCCAAAGTGTTATTTGTTGCAAACGAACTCTATGAACAGGTCATAAACATTCTCCCGAAAACAACAATCAAAACGATAGTTTCTTGCCCTGCGGTCAATTCATTAGGTACGGTAGTCAAGCAAATCAAAAGGGTGAAAAAGATAGACGGCACGATTGCTTGGAATGATTTTATTAAAAATGGTAATAGTACGGCGGTTATTTCCCCTGCCTATGAGCCTGACAAACCCGCTATTATGGTTTATTCGTCAGGCACAACGGGTGCCTCAAAAGGTATTCAATTAACAAATGACGGTGTTTTAACATTGTTAGTTGATGCTAAAAGTGTATTTGTTGAGATGAAACGCCAAGATAAATATTTCGTACAAATCCCATTATGGTTTTCAACCGGATTAGTGGCAACATTATTGACCTCACTCTACTATGGTTTAGTTGCTATTTTAGAGCCGATGTATGACTTATCTCTTTTCGGCAAGCATATTGCAAAATACAAACCAAATTACATTATCACCGCTACGGGACTTGTGGATTATTTATATTATCAACAATATAGACATCCCTCTTATAAGCATTTCAAATGTTTAGCAATCGGCGGTGAATATGTAACCCCTCAGGCCGAAAACAGATTCAACAAATGGTTAGTTGATAACGGAAATACTATCGCTTTGCAGAAAGGATATGGAATGTGCGAACTTGGAAGTATTGTAACGGCTGCAAGTGTGCGTTATAACACCGTTGGTTCGGCGGGTATTCCCACTCCGCATGTTATTGTTTCTTCATTTGATTCAAAAACGAACAAAGAATTAAAGTATGGAGAACGAGGCGAAATCCGTGTATGTTCTCCTTGCAGAATGTTGGGATATTACAAAAACGAAGAAGCCACAGACAACTTCTTTTACACAGACGAAAACGGAAACGTATGGGCTTGCACGGGTGATATGGGTTATATTGCTGAAGATGGCAATGTATATGTGGATGGTCGAATAAGCTCATCCTATAAAAACACAAAAGATGAAACAATCTATTTGTTTGATATTGAGCGTGCCATTTTAGGTGTTGAACAAGTAAGACAATGCAAGGTGGTTGTGTCTACCGTAAATGGCATAAAAATACATACTGCTCATATTGTCTTGATGGAAAGTGCAAGTCGAGAAGCCGTTTTTGACAACATAAAAGAATACTGTTCAAATAATTTGCCTGCAAATCATATACCGACACTCGTAAAAGTATATGAAGATGCCCTGCCGGTTTCGCCAAGCGGCAAATTGGATACGCTTAAAATGTCTAAAGATACCAACAGCTTAATTGAACTGTAAAACCACACACCACCCACCCCGACAGCGAAAAATTAACGGTGGTTTATGAGGGAAAGTAAAGGAGTATTATAAAGTGAGTAAAATATTAATTGATAATTGGACACTACAACGAGCAGCCTGCGATTTAACGGATTCATATAATTATATTCCAAAACCAATTGCAAAAAACGCAAAGATAGAGCATATTAAATTAATAGAAGCAATAATCTTATGGGATGATATTTTTTTCGTTAATAACATTCAAGCGTCTATATGGCAAAACTCATTAAAAAAATATGGATATGGGCGTTTCCTAAAGCCATACAAACTCAAGCAAGCTGATATCGAGAATTTTGATTTGTTTGGCGAAGACGAAAATAGAATTTTAGAATATGTTACTGATGATAACACAGTTACAGATGTGGTTAAGAAAAGAGCTGTGGCATATAGTCTTTTTTGTAATCAACAAAAAATTACATATATGCCATGCGAAGAACGAGCCAATTATCTCAAAAACCACAATCCGGTTCAACAATATATGAATAGGGATGACGTACTCAATTGTCTAGATAATGAATTAAAGAAATTTTATGATACTGTTAACGAAAAGTTTTGCACAAACAAACTAAATTTTTCATTTCCTGTGTTGTTTGATTTTGTAAGTGCAAACGCTAAAAAAGAAAATTACATAGAAACCGCTTTGCAAATTAGAAATATGCCTGAAGTAAAAGCTTTTCGTGAATGGATGACAGATTTTGAAAAATTGTCACGAAATGGTAATAGTCTTATGCTAGAAAAAATGGCAACATATATAGAAGCAATTGTCAAAGATATTACGAACGTGATCCCAACAACTATAAACGGTGAAGTTCAATTTGCTATAACACCATCGGTTTCGCTACCTTTTAAATTAGGAAAATCACCTAAAAATATGCTGCATATTGATTTTATACGCACACTTGCGAATTTTGGAGTAACCGAAAGAAAATGAACAATTCGTTTTATAGCTTTGTACACAAAGTATAAATATCAGATTAGTTCTGTTTGATTTATGATTCACTCCGAAAAATTAATATCAAGTAATTATATCAACAAAGAGGGCTTATTCCCACAAAAAATCCTTACTCTCCATAAAGGAAAGTAAGGATTTTTTAGTTATCTGTAAATCGATTCCGAATTTACAATTTCGGTTGCTCGGTTATGGACATTATTCATTTGTTGAAATGGTTTCATTAATACACTCAATTTCCCCGTCTTTATTCCTTTTGAATCGCCCAATAGTATAATTTTGTGCAAATAAATTACAATGCCACTTGCCTTGTTTGAGTGATACTTTATTCGATAACGATGTAATAATTAGTTCAAAAGTTTCCTTGTATCGTTCGGCAAATCTATTCTCTAATATTAATTCCACACTGACTCTATTATGCAGTTGTTTTTCCATAAAATCAGGCGAAGCATAAAATACAAATCTGTCTTTCTCTCCGGATGATAATGTCATTTTGAGATTTTCTTGATTTACCGCAGCATTTCCCCAATTCTTATTAATGCTACGTGATTTCCCACAAGAATAACTTACTGCTATACAAGATTGGGTTGTGTTGGTTAATTCCAATGCTATTCCTAAAGCGTTTCCGTGTTTATATTCGCCGATTTGGATAAATTTCTGTGTAGGGTCATCCACTAATTCTTTAGGAGTTATTTCAAAAGCCTCCCAGTTGCTAACAAATGCAAATGGACGCATTTCTAATTTGTAGCGAGTTTCTTCCATATCGATTAACTTTTCAGATAACTGATTTGCTTTTATGGAGTGCTCAAGTGTAAAGTAGAGTGCTAACATTGTAATTACACCACTCATTCCGGCTCCAGCAAAGCCTATCCACGCATCAACAGATCCAACTTGTTCAATAACATCTATGTTTTTAAAAAACAACCCGATTAAATATGTAGCAACTACAGAAAAGAAAATTACTGTCGCAGTAGTAACTGCAAGTTTTCCGGCTTTCAAATCTGATTGAAACTGTTTTATTAACAAAACAATAGCATATATCAGTATGGCTATTGTTATAACGGTTATTACAATTAACAAATATAATGATTTCATAATTCCTCCAAAATGGTATATATTTATTTCCATTCAGTAATATCCTTGTTCCACATCATAAAGCACTCATCTTCATTGATAATTGCTTGCCAAATAGGGAACAGGAATTTAACAATACTGTCGATAACAGTTTTATAATCTAATTGCGGATTGCCGATTTCTTTCAGCCATCGATTCCATTTTGTTACCATACCACTGTCATTTGCAAAATTTTCAATAACTGTAAGGCTATCTTTCTCGTATGATGTGCCACGATTTTGTAGTGTTTCAAAAATAGCCTCTTGAAGCTTTCTTCCATCGAAGTCAAACATATTTGAAAGATAAAATATATCGTAAAAATCTTTCATACGACTTGTCATTTCAAGACGGCTGAGTATCGCATCGAATTTTTCAGCAATTGTACTTTCCAATGAATATGTATTTATCTGTGGATTATCAAACTCATCAAGCTGTACCGGTATAATTCTTTTTTCAGAACTTGGCACAATAACATCACCTACACCAAAATCCACACTGAATGGAGTTTTGGTGTTTTTAATTTGTCCTATTATCTGAAAAGAAACTCCCGTATATTTCCTTTGTGGAGATATGGTTTCAAAGGATTTGGAAGTAAGTGTTATAAAGTCATTTCCAGTATCAACCGCTAAAATTTCAGCCACTATCTTTTCTATATCCTCAACACTATTTGGTAATTGCCTGATAAGAAAATCAACATCAATAGTCGCTCTGCTTTCAAAATTTGTCAGGGTATAGATGAACAGTCCGCCTTTTAGAACGAGATTATTTGCATATTTTGATAAAGAGACTTTTCTTAAAAATTCTTCCTGACAAAAAAGCTGCAAATATAATTGAAGCGGTTTTCCTGTTGCTTTTGATTTGTTTTTTAACTTTGCAAGGACAGATGCTGCCTTATCCATTATAGCCATACCTCCATTCTTTCTCTTACCTTTTTATGAACATTCCGTTTTTTCGCATACTCCATAAGTTTTGCAATGTTTTTTCCGTTATCGTTTATATACGATATAATTGCCTTGTTATAGATTTCTTTGTCCATCTTGTTTTCGTTTTTTACACACTCACAAATAAGTCTGTCACGGTCAAATATTTTGAGAGTGCAGTCTTCATATTCTGCATCGGTTATACCATATATAAGATGTGATTTGTCAATGTAATAAGGCTTTACATAAGGGTAATCAATGTTAAATCTTGATTTTGATACATTGCGGTCAATGGCTATATCCCAAGCAAGAGGCGTTCTATCGCTATATCCATAATAAAACAAAGCAGAAGTCATACAGATAATACCATCAGGATAAAGCGTATAAATCAGCTTCGCTTCACTATCGTTCTCGGTTGTTTCAACAATTCGATAATATCCTTGTCTGACTCTTTCAAGAAATCCGTTTTCAACAAGACTTGCGATATCCTTTGAATAGATACCAAGATTATTCAGTTGTATTGTTCGTATCAAAGGTTGGAGCCCTTTTGTCAAGTCAGAACTATCTGCTATTTTTCTTATCTCTCTCAAAGGCTTTTGAAATTCTTCCAAAGCCTTTGTAATATTAGATACAGAGTCCTGTGTTTCTTTCGCAACCTTTGTGAGAGGTGCAAATGCTTCAAGTATTTTGTTGTAATCCTTAATAAGTTTATTCATAAATCCACCTCATAACAAATTGCTTTGCGGTAACTTCGTATTTATTATATACAAAACTTTTAATTTTGTCAATAGGATAGAAAATGATGTGAAAAAATAGAACGCATTTTCAAGGCAGAAGATATAAACACCTTGCCCGCCTTAATTTCAATGCTTAAAACGGCGATATAGTGCGGTTTTCAACACCCTATTTTTCCACTACAAAAGGAAAAAGCCGAGTGCAGTTTTGTCAAACCACACTCGGCATTTCTTATGCTATTCGTACTTTCTTCCGCTTGGCTTTTGATAACTTGATAATCAGTTCGTCAACCGCATCGGTATATTTGCCTTCACGGATTAGTTTGTTTTTCAGTGAAACCAACACTTGCATTACAAGGGAATAGTCTTCATCCGTTAAGTAAAGATGATATTTCGGTGTTCTCATATAAACACCACCTCGTTGTTTACTATCTCTCTGCTACGGCTTTCGATATTTCCCATTATTTCAACCCATTTCATAGGATTGTCAGCTTTTAACTGTTCGGTTATACCCTCGCTTTCGGCAAATTGTTTTACCAACCGAAAATAAAGTTCCTCAGCCTGCTTATCAATTTCGGCAAGGTGGTTGTTCAGCTTTCCGCTTGTCAAAAGGTTGGTGTAAAGTATCTTACGGTGTTGCTTCAAATAGCGTAGGTGTCGCTGTCCCCATATACCAATAGGCTTGTTTTCCTCTTTTGGCAATTCCAAACAAGGCAAATAATAATCTCCTTGCTTCTCATACCATAAACCATTCTTCTCATCAAAAAATTTGTTTTCCATTTTGTAATCCTCCAAATGTATTGATTTTCCTACAAATTCAATCATTCCGGCTGATTACAAAGCCGAAGGGAGAAGCTACTTCCTTACGTAGCCTCTCCCTTTGGTGTTTCGTTTTTTTGCATAACACAACAGCCTAAAAATTGTTGATTTTTTTGTTAAAAAACTCTTGCAAAACGTTACAAATGGTTATATAATGAATTTGCAGTGGTGAATTGTGGTGTTTAATACCATAGCAAGACCATAAAAGTGGCGAATTTAAGCACAGAAGGGGGCGGTCGAGATGTTTTTTGGACAACATAATCACAGCATTGATAAAAAAGGCCGCGTTTTTGTGCCTGCAAAGTACCGTGAGGAACTTGGCGAAGAGTTTATGCTCAGCCGCAGTCCTGACGGTAAACCTTGTATTTGCGTATATCCCATGAGTGAATGGGAAAAGATTGACGAAAAATTAAAATCATTACCCGGTGTACAAGCCGGCAAACTTATAAGATTTATGTATTCGGGTGCCGAACTTATTTCGTGCGACAGCCAAGGCCGTGTGCTGATACCTCAAACACTTCGTGAGCACGCAGGACTTAAAGGCGAAAGCACCATAATAGGTATGTCTTCAAAACTTGAAATTTGGGATAGTGAGGCGTTCAATGCCGAACAGGCAGAGGAAACTCCCGAAATCATTGCTTCGTTGGCAGAAATGCTTGGTTTCTAAAGTATGGAGTTTGTACATAAATCAGTTTTACTAAACGAAGCCGTTGAAGGTTTAAATATTAAGAATGACGGAATATATGTTGACGGTACAGCAGGCGGTGCAGGACATTCAAAAGAGATTGCCAAAAGGCTTGAAAGAGGCAGGCTAATCGCTCTTGACCGCGACCCCGATGCAGTTGCCGTTGCAACCGAAAGACTGAAAGGATTACCCGCTACGGTTGTTCAGTCCAATTACGCTGATATTGAAAGCGTGCTTGACCATTTGAAGGTAGATTTGGTTGACGGCGTGTTACTTGACCTCGGTGTTTCGTCGTGGCAACTTGATAACGGTGACAGAGGTTTTTCTTACCACATGAATGCACCGCTGGACATGAGAATGAGCCAGAGCGGTACATCTGCGGCAGATATAGTAAATACTTATAATGTAGAAGAACTCAACAATATAATAAGGGATTACGGCGAAGAAAAGTTTGCTTATAGAATTGCAAATAATATAGTTTTAGCAAGAGAACAAAAGTACATTGAAACCACATTGGAACTTGCAGAAATAATAAGCCGTTCGGTACCTGCCGCGGTAAAACGCGACGGACATCCAGCAAGAAAAACGTTTCAGGCTATAAGAATAGCGGTTAATAATGAATTTGAGGCCGAAACAATGGGCATAAATGCTGCATTTGAGCGGCTTAAAAAAGGCGGCAGACTTTGTGTAATAACATTTCACTCGTTAGAGGACAGGCTTGTTAAACAAGAATTTGCAAAGTTTTGCAAAGGTTGTACGTGTCCGCCCGATATTCCGATTTGTGTGTGCGGTAAAACGCCGAGAGCGAAACTGATTTGCCGCAAACCGATAATCCCAACCGATAATGAAATAAAAGAAAATCCGAGAAGTAGGAGTGCTAAACTTCGAATAATCGAAAAAATAGTGTAGAATTGAAGGGACAGAGCAAACAATGGATAATTTAAAGTATTACAATGACAGTTTTGCATATGATTACGACAGATTTGTGTCTGCAAAACCTAAAAAGGCTGAAATACTTGATTACCCCGAAAAGAAAAAAAAGACGCGTGCCAAGAAAGTGTCGGCAGGCAATACTTTAGCAAGAAACTTAATAGTGAGTTGTTTAGTGCTTGCCGCTGTTTGCGGAAGTCTGTATTTGAGGGCGGAAATTTCTTCCTTAAAAGCACAGGTGAATGACATAAATAAGGAAATCTTCGCTTTAGAGAGTGAGTCAACAAGACTTGATGTTGAAATCGGAAGAAAGGTGTCGCTTTCCAATCTTGAACAGGCTGCACTTGACCTTGGTATGCAAAAATGCGAGAAAAATCAAGTTACATACGTTAACACAAATGAGTTTGACACTGCCGAATTAGAAGACGGCGGTAAACTTACTGCCGAAGTCGAATAGAATTTAAAAATATGAAATATACATTTATGTACAGGTGAAAATTGTAACGGGAGGCGGACAAATGTCCGGCTCTCGTTAAGGCGTTTTTAAGACCGATAATTATTAAGGATAGGGAGTATAACTAATGGCAAAGGGACCTAATAAAAGCATGATAAAAAGAATACTTGCCGTATGGTTAGTTATGCTTATAAGCACCGTAGGTGTTGTAGGCGGCAGACTGATTTACCTTATGCTTATTGACAGTGAGTTTTATCAGCAAAAGGCAGCGGAACAGCAACTTTACGATACAGTTATCAATGCCGAAAGAGGCGAAATTTTTGACCGTAACGGCGAACTGCTTGCTACAAGTGCTCAAGTTTGGACAGTTTACATAACACCCAACAGTTTCAAAAAAATAACCGATTCATCTAAACTTACTGCTATAAAAAATGAAATAGCCAATAATCTTTCACAAATATTGGACCTTGATTACCAAACTGTGCTTGATTACACCAATAAAAACACAAGTTATGTCAAGGTTAAAAGTAACGTTGAAAAACCCGAGGCCGATTTGGTTAGAGAGTATATATCAAACAGTGAATATAAGGTCAGCAGTTACATAGGACTTGATGAGGGCAGTAAACGTTATTATCCTAACGACAGTTTAGCCTCAGCAGTGTTGGGATTTGTAGGCTCTGACAATCAAGGACTCGCTGGACTTGAAAGTTATTACGAAAACGAACTTACAGGCACTCCGGGCAGGGTTGTTGCCGCAAAAGATGCAACGGGCGACGATATGCCTCTTAGTTACGAAATTAAGGTTGAAGCAAAACCCGGTAATTCATTAGTAACAACCATTGACTCATATATACAGTATGTTTGCGAAAAATATCTTGACCAGGCGGTTATTGATAATAAGGTCAGTGAACGCGGAGCGGTCACATGTATAAATGTAAACACAGGTGAAGTTTTAGCAATGGCGGTCAAAGGAGATTTTGACCCTAATTCGCCGTTTACCTTGTCTGTAGAAAATCAAGCAATCGTTGATGCGTTAGAGGGCGATGAAAGAACAGCAAAACTCTCGGAACTTCGTAACAAACAATGGCGTAACAAAGCCGTTTCTGACAGTTATGAGCCGGGCTCTGTATTTAAGATAGTTACTGCTGCAATGGCACTTGAAGAGGGTATTACCTCTTTAAATAATCATTATAATTGTAACGGTTATATTGTTGTTGCGGGCAGAAGAATTAACTGCCACAGAAGGGTGGGCCACGGTGCCGAAACATTTACACAAGCGGTACAAAATTCATGCAACCCTGTATTTGTAACGTTTGGTCAACAGATAGGAACGACTAAATTTTCCAAGTATTTCGAGGCATTCGGGCTAACTCAAAAAACCGGTATTGACTTACCCGGCGAAGCCTCGCCGATATACCATTCATCGGATAAAATGGGTATATCCGAACTTTCGTCGTCTTCGTTCGGTCAAACCTTCAAGGTTACACCCATACAAATGATTACGGCTATTTCTGCTGCCGTAAACGGCGGATATTTAGTTCAGCCGCATTTAGTTAAAGAAATAGTTGATGCTGACGGAAATACTGTTAAATCGGTCGGTACTACGGTTAAAAGACAGGTTATTTCTACTAAAACATCAGAAACAATTCGTGTTGTTATGGAAGCCGTTGTTGACGGCGGAGGCGGTAAAAATGCATATGTATCGGGATATCGTATAGGCGGTAAAACAGGTACTTCTCAAAAGGTTTCGGAAATGCTTGAAACAGGCGAAGAAGGACTGTATGTCGCATCGTTTTGCGGTGTTGCCCCCATGAATGACCCCGAAATCGCAGTACTTGTAATGCTTGACGAACCTATGGGAGACTCGTTCTATGGCGGTACTATAGCGGCACCTGTCGGCGGGCAAATTATGGCTGAAGTTCTGCCTTACTTGGGTGTTGACCCAAAATACAGTGAAGAAGAACTTGCAAAAATGGCTATAAAAATACCGTCTGTAACCGGTAAAACCCTTGAGGATGCCAAAAAGACATTAAGCACAGAAAAATTAGAGTACAAGGTTGTCGGTACAGGTAATACTGTGGTAAGACAGTTCCCGACGGCTACCGATTCGATTTACAGCGACGGTGTAGTTTTGCTTTACACCGAAGAAACCTCACAGACGCTTACCGTAAAGGTACCCAATTTTAACGGACTTAGTGTATCGGCGGTAAATGAACTGGCTAAGAAGAACAATATTAATGTGAGATTTTCCGGCGTGTCGTTAACTGAAACTGCCGTAGTATCTTATAAACAAAGTATAGAAAAAGACACCGATGTTGCCGCCGGAACTATAGTTACGGTCTATTTCAGAACGACCGAAACGGCGGAATAATATAAAGAAAGGGCGAAAATATGAAACTGTCTGAACTTATAAGCGGTAATTTAGGTCCGCTTGCCAATATAGAAATCAGCGGTGTAACCTGTGACTCCCGTCACGTTACCGATGGTGCTGTTTTTGTGTGTATTAACGGTAATGCTGCTGACGGGCATACCTTTGCAAAAGATGCTTTGAAAAAGGGTGCTGCGGTTATTGTATGTGAAAAGGACCTTAAATTAGATAACCAAATTATTGTTGAAAATACCCGAACTGAGTTTGCAAGAATGTGTGCAAATTGGTTTCATAATCCCGCAAAGAAACTTAAAATAATTGGTGTTACTGGAACTAACGGTAAAACCTCTGTTTCATATATGCTTAAAGCGATACTTGAAAAGGCGGGACATAAGGTAGGACTTGTCGGCACTATTCAAAATATGATTGGTGACGAGATTTTACCGTCTAAAAACACTACACCGAGTGCGTATGAATTACAGTCTATATTTTCCCTTATGCTTAAATCGGGCTGTGATTACTGTGTTATGGAAGTTTCTTCTCACGCACTCGACCAAGACAGGGTTTACGGTATAAACTTCTCGGCGGCTATGTTCACAAACCTTACTCAAGACCATTTGGACTACCATGTTACAATGGAAAACTATATGACAGCAAAACGAAAACTGTTTTTAAACTGTGACTTTGCGGTTATGAACTGTGACGATGATTATTATGCCGAAATGTCCAAAGATTTACCCTGTAGAGTTGTAACATACTCAAATGAAAACAATAGTGCCGATTATACCGCAAAGAATATAAATATCCGTGCCGACGGTGTTGATTTTGTGTTAACCGGAATAGAAATAATCGGCAGAATCAAAACTAAAATCGGTGGCAAATTTACTCCTTACAATGCCATGTGTGCCGCTTCCTGTGCCGTTGAACTTGGAATTCCGCTTGATACAGTGTGCGAAGCATTCAGTGAAATGAGCGGTGTAAAGGGCAGAGCAGAGGTTGTACCGACAGGCAGAGATTTTACAATTATTATTGACTATGCTCATACGCCCGACGGACTAGAAAATATCCTTAAAACATTTGATGATATAGAAAAAAACCGTCTTATAGCAGTGTTTGGTTGCGGCGGTGACCGCGATAAAACCAAAAGACCTAAAATGGGTGCTATTGCCGTAAAATATGCTGATTATGTGATTGTCACAAGTGATAATCCGCGTACCGAAGACCCAACTGCAATAATTGGGGATATTATTGAAGGCATTAAGGGTACCGATACACCTTTCGAGGTAGTGGAAAACCGTATTGATGCTATAAAAAGAGTAGTGCAAATAGCCGAAAAAGGTGATATAATTGTTTTGGCGGGTAAAGGTCATGAAACCTACCAAATTTTAAGTACAGGTACAATTCACCTTGACGAGCGTGAGGTTGTTGCTTATGCATTAAAAGAACTTTGACCTTAAAAACGGAGGATGAAAGAAATGATGAGTTTTGTTCCGGCTATTGCGGCACTTGTTGCGTTTGCCGTTGCGTGGGTAGCGGGTATTCCGGCTATTCCTTTGTTAAAACGTCTTAAATTCGGTCAAACTATCAGAGATGAAGGACCCGATTGGCATAAATCAAAGCAGGGCACACCGACAATGGGCGGTATTTTAATTGCAATCGGTTTTGCAATCGGTGTTTCGGTAGGTATGGGTATAAGCGGTCCTATGGGCGGCCATGTATCGGACGAATTTCAAAACGCTTTGAGTTTTACAAAACTTTTTGCGGGTATCGGATTAGCACTCGGAATGGGAATAATCGGATTTATCGACGACTATATTAAGGTTGTAAAAAAGCGTAATTTGGGACTTACTGCTTGGCAAAAGTCATTGTTACAGTCGATAGTTATTGCCGTTTATCTTTGCAGTCTTGCGTTTGCAGGAATGAAAACAACCTATATTCCGTTTTTGGGCGAAGTTCCCATAATGAATGGCGTAGGACTTATTTTCTGGGTTATTGCGTTCTTCTTTATATATGGGTTTACAAATGCCGTAAATTTAACCGACGGAATTGACGGTTTGGCGGGTACAGTAACTATGGTGGTTGCTTGTTGCTTTATGCTTATATCCGGTATGTTGTCACTTGAGGGTGCAAATATTCTGTCATCTTCTTTAGCGGGTGCTTTGGTCGGTTTTTTGGTTTGGAACTGGCATCCTGCAAAACTCTTTATGGGTGATACAGGCTCAATGTTCTTAGGCGGTATGGTTGTGGCACTGTCTTTCGCCGTTAATCGTCCTATTTATCTGCTTTTGGCAGGTTTTATCTATTTGATTGAGGCAATTTCCGACATTTTACAGGTTGCATATTTTAAAAAGACAGGAAAAAGACTCTTTAAAATGTGTCCAATTCACCACCACTTCGAAAAGTGTGGTTGGAGTGAAGTGAAAATCGTATTGGTATTTTCTGCCGTTACAGTAGCGGGCTGTGCAATCTGTATTCTTATCGACCGTTTTTCTTTTTCGGTATTATCATAATTTTTAGGAGGGGTACATTATGCCCGAAAGGAAAATAAAGAAAAAGCCTGCCTTTTTTCAAAGCTTTTTAAATAGCGGCAAAATGGACCTCACATTCTTCTTTTTGCTTATCATTTTGTTGCTTACAGGACTTGTAATGCTGTTTTCTGCAAGTTACGTTTTCGCATATACAAGGTATGGCAACAACTATCATTTTATAGTAAAACAAGCAGTTTTTGCTGTTTTCGGTGTATTTTTAATGCTTTTAATTTCAAGGATTGATTACCACTTTATAAGAAAATTCGCCATTCCGTTTTATATAATAATGGTTGTTTTCTTAGTAGTAATGCTGATTTTACCGCCAATGGTACCGAATACATCGGTTAAACGCTGGTTTTCAATAGGTCCTGTTAACTTCCAACCGTCAGAACTTGCAAAATTTGCCGTAATTTTATTGCTTTCGCATTTAATTGCGGCAAATCAAAAAATCATGAAGACATTTAAGTTCGGCGTGTTGACTTTAGGCGGTTTGGTCGGTGTCGTGTGTTTGCTTGTAGTGTTAGAACCGCATTTATCGGCGACGGTACTGATATTTTTAATAGGTCTTACACTTATGACTGTAGGCGGTATGAGGTTATATTATTTGTTTATACCCGGCGGTGTAGCGGCTATAGGTGCGGTACTTGTTATAAGCGGTGTAGTAAAATACGCACAAGACCGCATTACTTTCTGGCTTGACCCGTGGTCTGCACCGGTAGGAGAAGGTTATCAAACAATCCAGTCGCTTTTGTCAATCGGTTCGGGCGGTTTGGTCGGCAGGGGACTCGGTCAGTCAAGACAAAAATATTTATGGGTGCCCGAACCTCATAATGATTTTATTTTCTCAATTATTTGTGAAGAATTAGGCTTTATAGGTGCCATGATAATTATTATCATGTTCTGTCTTTTAATGTGGCGTGGTTTTGTAATTGCTATGAAAGCCCCCGATAAATTCGGCTCGTTGCTCGCTATGGGACTTACTTTCCAAGTAGGACTGCAAATGGCTCTTAATGTGTTGGTTGTAACAAACACTATTCCCAATACAGGTATAAGTCTTCCGTTTTTTAGTTATGGCGGCACATCGCTTATAATTTTACTTGCCGAAATGGGTATAATTCTTTCTATTTCGCGAAGTTGCAACACACCGAAAACACTCTAAATAAGGAGTAATACTATGCATATACTGTTTGCCGGCGGCGGTACTGCCGGCCATATAAATCCCGCTATTGCGGTTGCAGGATATATAAAGAAGGTCGACCCTGACTGTAAAATAAGTTTTGTAGGTACTAAAAGAGGGCTGGAAAGCCGTCTTGTGCCGCTTGAGGGGTACGATTTTTATACTATTGATGTGGCGGGATTTCAAAGGAAAATCACCGTAAAAAATGTATTTCGTAATATCAGTGCCGTATGTAAGGTTGTAACATCATCTTTTGCGTCTAAAAAACTGCTTAAAACTCTTAAACCCGATGTTGTAGTAGGTACAGGCGGTTATGTTTGCGGTCCTGTGCTTCGTGAAGCGGCGAAAATGGGTATTAAAACAGCAGTGCATGAGGCAAATGCATACCCCGGTGTTACAATAAAAATGTTGGCACCGCTTGTTGATGTGGTAATGATTGCAATGGAAGATGCCAAGGATAAATTAAATTGTAAAAATCCGCCGATAATTACGGGTAATCCCATAAGACAAGGCTTAACATCGTTAAATCGCGATGAAGCACGCAAAAAATTAGGTGTGCCTGTTGATGCAAATGTTGTACTGTCATTCGGCGGAAGTTTAGGTGCAAAAATTATAAATGAATCCATGTTTGAGGTTATAAAATGGAACAGTGAAAATAAAAAATACTACTGTTTTAACGGCACAGGCAGACTGGGTTACGCTGACTTTATATCACGATTAAATAATGCACAAATTGATACAAACAGCAAGTATGTTAATGTGTATGAATATATTGATAATATGGACGTTTTACTCGCTGCTGCCGATGTTGTAGTCTGCCGTGCGGGTGCTATGACAGTAAATGAACTTCAAGTCTGCGGAAAACCTGCAATACTTATCCCGTCACCCTATGTTGCGGAAAATCATCAGTTTCATAACGCTATGTCACTAAAAAAAATCGGTGCGGCTGAACTGATTGAAGAAAAAGATTTAAATGGTGAAGTGTTAATAAAGGTTTTAAATGCCATGTTCAGCGATAAGAAAGAATTAAAGGTTATGTCTAAACGGGCAAAAGAGTCTGCTGTGGTAGATGCTGACCGCAGAATTGCCGAGATAATATTTAACCTTTAAATTAGCAAATTATAAAGTTCGGCATAGTATGTACCGAGGTGTGTTCTATGTCCGAATTCCATATAAACGGGGGTAAGCGTCTTTACGGTGAAATTTCCGTTTCGGGTGCAAAAAACAGTGTTTTGCCACTTATAGCGGCAACTTTACTATGCAAGGGCGAAAGTGTATTACATAACTGCCCGTTACTTTCAGATGTAAAAATATCAATTAAAATACTTGAATTTTTGGGTTGTAAATGCAAATTGGAAGGCCATACTTTGACCGTTAATTCCGAAAATGCATTCGGTACAGATATTCCCGAAAGTTTAATGCGTGAAATGCGTTCTTCTATTGTATTTATGGGTGCAGTTGTCGCCAAAAATGGCAGTGTTTGTATGAGTCTGCCCGGCGGGTGCGAGTTGGGACCAAGACCTATAGACTTGCATATAGACGTTTTGGAAAGACTTGGTGCCGATGTTTCATTTGACGGCGGCAAAATTTTTTGCGAAGCTGAAAACGGCATAAAAAGCAATGATATTCATTTGAGATTTCCAAGTGTCGGTGCGACCGAAAACGCTGTGCTGGCATCGGTGTTGTGCAGCGGTGAAACGGTTATAAGAAATGTTGCACGTGAACCGGAAATTGTAGATCTTTGTATGTTTTTAAAACAATGCGGTGCCAAAATTTTTGGAGAAGGCACTGATACAATAACCGTTGTCGGTGTAAAAGAGTTAAACGGAACCGAGTATACTGTTATGCCTGACCGTATTGTTGCGGCAACCTATCTTTTCGGTACGGCGATATGTTCTGGTAAGATTAAACTTAATAATGTAAAGTGCGAACATATAATGACTGTTTTATCACTGCTTAAAGATAGCGGTTGTGATGTTATTGCCGATAATAACGGCGTGATTTTAGCGTCAAATGGCAGATTAAAGTCTTTTGATACGGTTTCTACCCAGCCTTATCCAGGTTTTCCTACCGACGCCGGGCCTTTACTTGTTGCTTTTGCTACAACGCTTAAAGGTACTTCGGTTTTTATAGAAAACATTTTTGATAACCGTTTCAGATATATTGGCGAATTGATACGTCTTGGTGCCAAGATTAAAACGGTTGGCAGAATTGCAGTAATAAGCGGTGTGAAAAATCTCAGCGGTGCCGCAGTTTCGGCATGTGACCTTCGCGGAGGTGCCGCACTCACTATTGCGGGAATGGGTGCTGACGGAGTTACTAAAGTCGATAAGGTTTGTTATATAGACCGAGGATATGAGAACTTGGAAGATTCATTTAATTTACTCGGTGCAGATATAAAGAGATGTTAAAATAGGAGAAATTCATGAAGATTGAATATTCCGAAGAACAGAATAAGAATAAAAGAATAAGAAAAAAACGTAAAAAACGCCGTTCCAAAATCGGATTTTTTATTGGCTTTGTTGCACTTGTAATCGGTGCACTTGCTACACTTTCACTAACAATATTTTTTAATGTTAATGTGTTTGCAATAAGCGGTGAAAGTATTTATACAGAATCGGATATTATAACGGCAAGCGGATTAAGACAAGGGGATAATTTACTCAGGTTATCTGTAAGAAAAGCCGAAAAGGAAATTGAAACACTCTTGCCTTATGTAAAAAAAGCAACCGTGACAAGAAAATTTCCCGAAAAAATCAGAATAAATGTTACCCCTGCCACCGAATATGCCGTTATTGAAACAGACAACGGTTTTGCTGTGGTCGATGCTGATTTCAAGGTGCTTAAAATAGAACAGAAGAACAGGGAAGACCTGTTGTCGATAAAAGGGATTGAGTTTGAAAATTTTTTTGTAGGTGAAACAATAGTATTTTCAAATTCGGAACAAAAAGAGAAATTAAAAGAGTTAACGACTCTACTTACAGATAATTTTATTAACGCAACCTATATTGATATCGAAAGTTTACTTTCGATAAATTTCAAAGTAGATAATAAGCATGTGATAAACTTAGGTAATTACAGTAATATGGGTAGAAAAATAGCACTTCTTGTAGAAACATTACCGCAGGTTGATAATTCACTTAATGCTAAAATTGACCTGTCAACTTGGACAGAAAGCAACAAAAAAGCAATTTTAACCTACGATAACCCTGTTTCATGAGTAAAAAAATCAATATATTGCGGTTTTTTTGAAAAAAAGTTAAAAAATTTCAATAATTAGTATTGCAATTTATAATAGTTCATGGTAAAATTAGTAACGGATACTGAACGAGTATAGTTCTATGTTGAAAAAAGTTGGAAGGAATGAAAAATATGGCTTTCGAAATTGATAACGAAACTGCTGATGTTGTTCAAATTAAAGTAGTAGGCGTCGGCGGCGGCGGCGGTAACGCAGTTAACCGCATGGTTGATGCAGGTGTTCGCGGAGTTGAATTTATTGCAATCAACACCGATAAAGCAGCACTTTTGCTTTCTAAGGCTAACCATAAGATTCAAATCGGTGAAAAACTCACTAAGGGTCAAGGTGCAGGTGCCAGCCCTGATAAAGGTGAGAATGCAGCACAAGAGTCTAAAGACGAAATCGCTGCAGCACTTCGCAGTGCTGATATGGTATTTATCGCAGCCGGTATGGGCGGCGGTACAGGTACCGGTGCAGCACCCGTTGTTGCTCAAATTGCTAAAGAACTCGGTATTCTTACTGTCGGTATTGTAACTAAACCTTTCGCTTTTGAAGGCAGAAAGAGAATGGTTCAAGCTGAAGAAGGCATTGCCGCACTTAGAGAACATGTTGACAGCCTTATCGTTATACCTAACGAAAGACTTAAATTTGTTTCCGAACAGAAAATTACTCTTAAGAATGCTTTTGAAATTGCAGATGATGTTCTCCGTCAAGGCGTTCAGAGTATTTCCGAACTTATCAACGTTACTGCTATGGTTAACCTCGATTTCGCCGATGTTACCGCAGTTATGAAGGACGCAGGCTATGCACATATGGGCGTAGGCGTTGCAACCGGTAGAGATAAGGCTGAAATTGCTGCTCAAAAAGCAATTAACAGTCCTCTTATCGAAACCAATATGGAAAATGCACGCGGTGTTATTATCAGTATTATCGGCTCAATGGATATCGGCCTTGAAGAGGTTGAACAGGCTTCGACCATTATTTCTAACATGGCTCATCCTGATGCAACCATTATTTGGGGTGCACAACTTGACGATAAACTTGAAGACGAAATGCGTATTACCGTCGTTGCTACCGGTCTTGGTGACCAACCTGAAGAGAAAAATCCCGCTGATGATATTCTTGCAAGCGGTGCTCTTAATGATGATGACGGTGAATTTGCTACCGTTCTCGATATCTTCAATAAATAATCTGTACTTAAACGAAAACCTCCGCACAATATGTGCGGAGGTTTTTTTGATTAGTTTATAAATAAATTACTGCTTGTCCTTGAGTTTTCGCTCAGAGCCGTCCATAAATGAGGCAAGAGCAAAACCTGCAATAAAGCATACAACGCCTAAAACAAATTCCTTGAAATCTTTAAATGCAGTAGGGGTTATCATAATTGTAGATGCAATTACAAATCCTAAAATCATGCGAGATAAAATTGTAGGATGTTTTTTTATGAGTAAATCAACAAGTTTAGAAAATGACAATACGGTTATAACAAAACCTATCATTAGCGGAATAAGTACCGTAAAGTCAAGATTGCCGATACCTTTTGACATAGGAGCATAAAGACCTAAAAACAGAAGTATTGATGAGGAACTGAGTCCCGGCACTATCATGCTGAGTCCCCAAATTACACCGCAGAATATGTACCAAAAAAAGTTAGGGGCGATGGCGTTAAATTTACCATTTTCAAGCAGACTGAAACCAATAAACGCTGCCATTAAAATGACAATAAACAATCCCCAACCGCGGTTAGGTTTTACATCGACCGCTTTTCTGAAAAGTCCGGGGATTGTGCCGCAAATAAGACCGATAAATAACATCATTGCCGCAACTTCGGAAAATGCTAAAAACTTTTCGGTAAGTTTTGCGAGAAGTACAAATCCTACACCGCCGCCTAAAATTATAGGAATAAACATTGCGTAGTATTTTTTAAAGGTTTTAAAAGGATGTGCCAGAAGTTCCATCATAGGCTCATATATGTCAAATGCAACACATAGTACACCGCCGCTTATGCCGGGAAGTATAGCACCTGTCCCGATAAGTGCACCTTGAAAAAACTGCAAAATCACTCGTAAAATTTTATTTTTAGTTATTACCACTAATATCCCACCTTAAAACCATATTAATATTTTTTAAGTACAGTGCCTTTAAAATAATGAGTTAAAATTTGCTCATAATTCCAACCGGCATCTGCATAGGCTTTGGCACCGCGTTGGCTAAGACCGACACCGTGACCCCAACCTTTGCATATAACGGTAAACATATCGGTTTTAGAATCATAACTGACAGTGTATGCAGAGGATTTAAGTCCTGACTTGTGACTGCTGCTATATAGACCGAACAGTTTGTTTCTAAGGTCTTGACCTTGATATTCATTACCGCCTATGTTTACTCTTACGCAATAAAGATTGTTGCTGTCGTAAAGTACAGGCTCAATCCATTTTTCTTTGGGCATTTCGCTCACATCTATATTAAACTTATCTTTTATAAGTTGTTTTACTGTATCAGCAGTGTAGGTTGTGGTGGTAGCAGAAATATTATTATCATATTTACTTTCTACACTTTGCAGATAGGGATAAGCGGGGGTGCTTTGCCAGTTATTCCATTGCCAAATATGTTGATAACTTGCAGTGTATCCTGCTGAATAAGCATGGCAATAGGTTTGGGCAAGTTTGCCGTCGTAGGTTATAATAGTGCCTTTTACGGCATTTACGGCATTTTTAGAATTTTGCTTTGCCTCTTTCATGGGAACATAAGGTGTTTTACCGTCTAAAACACCGTTATTGATTAGCCATGCATATGTACATATTGCCTGTGATTTTAATGCCTCAATATTGTAACTTGAACCCATTTCGGCTTCTACAACACGTGCAACGATTTCCACAGCCGTACCCGAAACAATATTTGTGCCGTTTGTAACGGTAATATTTATATCCCATGTTAAAAACGGGTCAACAGTAGGGGTTGGCGGTGTTTCGGGAGTGGGATTTTGTACAGTTGACGAAATTACCGCTGAGGAAACTATAGATGAGGTAACGGTCGACGAAGATACGATAATGCTTGAAGAAGACAAGGTTGAACTGCTTGCCTGTTCTGATGATTGAGAAACAGATGTACTTTCTGCAGACGAACTATTACTCGGCACAGAAATATCAGGTATAATTTCTTCATTGTTATCGGGCACTTGTTCGTATTCACCGCTGTCTTCTTTGTCAACATATACGATATCGCCGTCATTGACACCGATAATAATTTTATCGGGTGGGTTGGTTTCACTGCTGTCAGGTGTTTCGTTACTGGAATTTTCATTACTGCTTGCAGGAATATTCATAGTTCGTACATAGACCGACGGTGCCGCCGCTAAAATAACTTCACCGTTTTCGGTAAAAACAGTAAATAACATAACTTTAGGGCAGGCATAGTAGACATCTATGTTGCTATTTATACTTGAAATTGAAAGAATTTTTAAAATGTATTCTTTACGTTGTGATTCGTTTTCGAAAGATATTTTTTTATAGTCAAAATCACCCGCAGTGTCATGTGTGAATTTGGAAATGAAACGCCATTCGGTTGTATTTGTTTTGTCGGTATAATAAAATTTACTGCTCATATCGGGACTGAGCAGTGACTCAAAAACACCGCCTGCGTTACCGTTTCCGTATAAAAATATATTATCTGAATCGGTGGGATTTGTGCTTAAAGTTGTGAAAACAGTGCCTTTTTGATTTAATGTTCCGTCGGGTAAATGGGTCTTTAGTTGTTCTGCCATTTCAGCGTTTTGCGGTAATATAACGGGAAAATCTATATTGGCACTCGGAATGCTAAGCCAAGCGGTTAAATTATTGATGCTTTCGCTAAGATGCGAAATTGCTTCATTTTTATTAGTGTAACTGTAAAAAACATCTGCCATTGCAGAATAGTAATCTTTAGTCTTTTTGGGGTTGATTTTACGGTAGATAATAACACCCGCTACAGAGCCTAATGCGATTAAGAGGGATAAAATTATACAAACAATGCGTAACACTTTCCGCTTAGTATGATTTTTATGCTTTAAAGGCAGAGCATATGATTCCTCGTCAATATCACACTGAATGTCAGGTGATTTGATTTTTCCCAAGGTATATTTTTCCGCAATTATTTCGCCGTCGGTCGCATGGTTGACAATAACATCGTTTTGTTCTTCATGGTCAAATACACTGTCAAGATTGCTAAAATCAAATACAATAGTATTGTTTTCTGTGGCATTGTTGTCGGTGTTTTCAGTCGTTTGTGCAGTAGAAGAAATATCGGTAAATTCGAGAGAAATATCTACATTTGTTTGGACATTTATATTATCGCCGACTTCGGCATTATCTTTCTTAACTGTTATATCTTCGGTTTTAGATTCTGTGCTAACTGAGTTTTCTTTGTTTTTGACAAAATAACTTCCGCCGAATACAGCATGATGTTCCGTAATGTATTTTACGATAATTTCTTTGGTTATTAAAAGTCTTGTCTTTTTGTCCTCGGTAAGACTTATTATGGTTTGCGGACCGCTTTCAATAAGAAAACCGCCGAAAATTCGGTTTGAACCTGCAAGAGGAACGGCATTTTCGGGTAATTTATAGTTATCATTAGTAATAATGTTAAACGATTTATAGTCGGGAGTATAAATCGGTGTTGAAAGTGCTTTAGATAAAAACGACGGTATGTAATCATTGCTCGTATAACCGCCGGTTATCAAAATAATTTCACTTCTTGAAATTGCCCGTTTTAATGAGTGATAAAAAGAGGTTAAATTATCACAAGAGGTAGAAAGCATGCGAACAGGATAATCGCCGTGAAGTCCGAATTCTAACGAAACATCGGCTTTGCTTTTAAAATATATGATTTCAATTTTAACATCTTTTGACATATTTCTACCTCCTTTATTTTGAATTTTAATTTTCTATTATTGTGCTGTTTCTGAAGGAACAGACGGAATAGGTAATTTCTTTTTATCGTAGTATTCTTTAGAATAAATTACATCTTCATTCATTGTTGCATTTGTAACATCCACACTGTTACTTTCACCGTTTCTGACCCTTCTTGCAACTATAACAAATCTTGCTTCGTCAAAATCATAACAACAGGTTGAAAGCGTGATAACTTCGTCACATTCTTCTATATCAACGTTTGTATCAATAAGACTGCGGTCTTTACAGTGTTTTGTCCATGTGACAAAATCTTCTTGACTGACAAACTCGGTGCGGTAGGCACTGAAATTATATCCGAAAGTGCTGTCCGAAGTTGTATTGACAATCATCATTGCAAAAATTTTGTATTCCATTGATTCGTAAAGCGAATCGAATTTAATGGTCGGATGTGCTTTGTAGTAATCAAGTTGGCGGTAATTTTTAAGTGTACCGAACATGGCACCGTAACGCATATGGTGTCCGTAGACAATTTGGTTTTGTGTTAGGGCCAAACGGTCTATATTACAGCGGTAGTCAAGGAAAACGGCACCGTAACGGTTGGGTTGCTTATTCATATCATGGTTTATATAAAAATCATTATCTGATGTTTGATAAACAGGGTGGTCGACCTCGGTACCTTCAATATTTATCCAACCGATAATGTCGCTGTTTTGCGATTTCAGTGTTTCAAATTTCGAAAATTCACCCGCTTGGTTATATGAATAATCGTCGCGGTTTAGATTATAGGTGTTACGGACATCGCTTATGACGGCATTTTGTGAACCGTATTCTATAAAATACCATGCGATGTATGACCCTGAAACAATTAAGGCAACAGCGGTAACAAGTGAAACGATTTTTAAAACTATTTTCTTTTTACTGTCACCTTTTATAGGGATAATACTAAATAAAATTTTTTTGAATTTTTCTTTAAAGTTAGATTTTTTGGGCTTTTCTTGACCGTCGAAAACATATTGGTCAACCGAAATATCTGCGTTACAGTTTTCTTTAGTTGCCTTGCCGTAATCAAGCACATCTTGGTCGGGAACATACAGATTTTTCTTCGGTTCGTTATTTTTGTTTTGGTTGTTCATAAATTTTCTCCTTGAAGTGATAGAGGGTTATTTTTGCAACTCGTTTACTGCTGCATTTTCAGGCAAAAAGCAAACGGCGGTTTCTTTATTTGTGAAATCGGGCATAACTTCGGGATAGTATTCCAAATAACGTCTTACTAAATTCAGAGCATGAACTGTGGCGTTGTTTCGTACCTTTTCTCGGTCATTTTCTGCTTTCACAACCATGAGTTTCATTACCCATGAATGAAATTTATCATTTAGTGAAATGTATACAAGTCCTGCGGGTTTTTCCTCGCTTTGACCAGGACCTGCAACACCCGTAACCGAAACCCCTATATCTGCATTTGCAAATTTTCTTATTCCTTCAGACATTTCAAGTGCTGTTTGGGCACTGACTGCACCGAAGATTTCAAGCGTTTTTTGTTTTACGCCTAGCAATTTTTGTTTCATTTCGTTTGAATAGGTTGATGCACCGAAGTCAAACACCTTTGATGCACCTGCAATGTTTGTTATTGCCGAGGAAATTTTACCCGCAGTGCAGGATTCAGCCGTTGCAAGTTTCAAATTTTTCTTTGACAGTAATTCGACAACGGTTTGTTCAATGCTTTCAACATCAATACCGCAAACATTTTTACCGAAAAAGTCACAAAGTTCTCGGACAGTTTTGTCTACCTTTAATTCGGCTTTTTCTTTTGTACTGTCTGCCGAAGTAACCCTTAAAGTTACAAGTCCCGGTTTGCAGTAAGGGGAAACAGTCGGGTCAGAGCCGTTAATATACTCAGGTATAAGCGAGGTTAAATACGATTCGCCAAGACCTGCTATAAGTATATTTTTTGAAACAATAGTACGGTTGCTTTTGCGTTCCAAAAAAGGTTTGACATATGTACTGAACATCTTTTTCATTTCAAACGGAACACCCGGCATTAAAATTACGACCGAACCATTTTCCGATTCCATGGCACAACCGGGTGCAGTTCCGTTTTCATTTGGAAAAACAGTGCAACGAGTTGATGGAAAATACGCTTGGCGGGCATTACTTTCGCTCATGGTTCTGCCTGAATTTTTAAAGTAAGATGCTATGCCGTCTAATATTTCTTGGTTAAGGGACATTTCAAGACCTAAAGCAAAAGCGGCGGCGTCTTTTGAAAGGTCATCGGGAGTGGGACCTAAACCGCCGGTCATTATGACAATATCACTGCGGTCAACCGCCTGTTTTACAGTTGATACAATGCGGTCAAAATTATCACCGACAACCGATTGGTAATACATATCTATACCAAGGCTTGCAAGTTCTATCGACAGATAGGTTGCATTTGTATTTACAATGTTACCGAGTAAAAGTTCAGTTCCGACTGCAATAATTTCGGCTTTCATAGGTTTCCTCCGATATTAGTCAACAAATTGGAATCTTGCACCGTTTACGGCTCGTTCGACTAAACCTTCAATATCAAGCATTGATTCTGCTTCAATACATTTACTAAGTTCGGGTCTTGTTTTAGGGTGTTTGGGTGTGAACACTGTGCAACAGTCCTCGTAAGGCTCAATAGAAGTTTCAAAAGTATCTATTTTACGGGAAATGTCGATAATTTCATCTTTATCCATGCCGATAAGAGGTCTTAGTACGGGCATTTTTACAACCGAGTTGGTAACACCTAAAGCGGGCAGGGTTTGGCTGGCAACCTGACCGACACTTTCACCCGTTATAAGAGCGATAGAGTGCTGCTTTTCGGCGATTTTTTCGGCAATACGCATCATAAACCGACGCATGATAAGTGTAAAATATTCTTCTTTGCAGTTTTTTGCAATTTCTTCCTGAATTTCGGTAAATGGAATAATATGTAAAGGAATGGGACCGCTGTATTTTGCGACCTTGGAAAGCAGTTTAATAACCTTCATTTCGGCACGTAAACTTGTATAGGGCGGGCTTGCAAAGTGAACGGCAGAAAGTTCAATACCTCTTTTAGCCATCATCCAAGCGGCAACGGGACTGTCAATTCCGCCCGAAATTAAAATTTCGGCTCTGCCTCCGGTACCTACCGGCATACCGCCTGCACCTTTAATTTGACCGCAGCGTACGTATGCAAATTTGTCGCGGATTTCAACCACAACCACTGTTTCAGGGTTGTGAACATCAACGCTTAAATGGTTGTATTTTTCGAGTAACGCACCGCCGAATTCGGCACTGATTTCAAGAGAAGTAAGCGGGAATTTTTTGTCCGACCGTTTTGACTCAACCTTAAATGTTTTAACATTTTTAAGTGCATCGGCAAGGTAGGGAACACCGTCAGAAATAATAGATTCCATAGTTTTTTCGGTGGCAAGGGCCCTTTGAAAGGCGGCAATACCGAAAACTTTGCTTACGGCAGATAAAGCCGATTTAAAGTCAAATTCATGGTTTTTCGGCTCAATCATAATTGTAGACTGCGATTTTTTTATTTCACATTCGCCGCATTTTTTAAGGCGGTAACGAAGATTTTTAACCAAAATATCCTCAAAAGACGAGCGGTTTAAACCTTTAAGTGATAACTCACCGTCTTTAATAAGTATGATTTCTTTCATAATTTACTTCCTTTATTTGCGTTTTAGGGTCGATGTCGCTTTATTTAAAGCATTGAAAAAAACGGTAATATCGTCGGGTGTTGTATTTTTGGAGAAACTTATCCTCAAAGCACTGTCGGTGCGGTTGCTATCAAGCCCCATTTCAAATAGCACATGACTGCCTTTGCCTTTTGAACAGGCACTGCCGCTTGAAACATAAATGCCTTGGCTTTCTAAAAAGTGTAATAATGTTTCCGAACGGAAACCCAAAACCGACATATTAAGTATATAAGGGCATGAATTGGATTTAGGTGAATTTATTATAATATTCGGATTACTTTCGGCTTCGCTTACGGCAAAGCGGTGCAGTTGGGTAACATTTTTCAGTGAATTTTTGATTTGCAGTTCATCTATTGCACCGCCGAGTCCTGCAATAAGCGGGACCGATTCGGTGCCCGAACGAAGACCTTTTTCTTGGTTTCCGCCGAAAATTATCGATTTTAAATTGAGCCGTTTTGACTTATAAATAAAGCCGACACCTTTGGGACCGTGAATTTTATGACCGCTTGCGGTCAAAAGGTCAACCTTGAGGTCATTCACGTCAATAGGCAGTTTGCCGAAACCTTGCACACAGTCACTGTGTAAAACGGTAAATAGTTTATTTGATTTTATGTAATCTGCAACATCGGCCACAGGTAGTATGCAACCCGTTTCGTTATTGACATACATCATGGAAACAAGAATAGTGTTTTGGTCAATTTGGTCAATAATTTTTTTTGCATCAACGTTTCCCGAAGGCTCGGGTTTGATTTTTATAACCTCAAATCCTGTTTCTTTTAAGTGATTAACGGTGTTTAAAACCGACGGATGTTCAATGGTTGTAGTGATGATTTTATTGCCTCTGCGTTTTAAGGCGTTTGCAGTACCCATTATGGCGAGATTGTTACTTTCCGTACCGCCGCTTGTGAAAAATATCTCATTGCTGTCGGCACCTATAGTGTCGGCAACCTTTTCACGAACATCGTTTATAACCATTTCGGCTTTAATACCGAAATCGTAAAGCGAAGAAGGGTTCCCCCAACAGTTATAAAGAGCATCGTTTATTTTTTCTATTGCCGTTTCACAAGGTTTGGTAGTAGCACTGTTGTCAAGATAAATAAAGTTTTCCAAAACTGTCACCCGAAAATTAAATGTAGTTTATACTACATTACATAGTAAATCTAATTTAACCTATTATACTATATATTGTGTTGATTTACAATATTTTTTTATAACTTTTATCTCTTTCTTTGTAAATAAATAATTAACAAATTATGTGGCAGAATACATTTAGAAATTATTGTTAAAAAAGAAGGGTTTTTATGTGTATTACAAAGAGAACGTGGATTAGGATATTGAGCTTTGCCGTTGCAACGGTTATATCGGGTGTAGGCTTTATTATCACCATGCAAAAAAAGGTAGACCGACTTGATAATAAGATAAAACATAACTACAGTATGCATTTGAGTGAACTTGACGGAAGTTTGTCGAATATAAATTTAGGACTTAAAAAGGCACTGTATGCCTCGTCGGCAACACAGTTCAGTATCCTTGCCGCCGAACTTTCCGCCGAAACAACTGTTGCAAAAAATTCACTGTCGCAACTGCCTAATTTAAGCAGTGAAATGAGTAATGTTAATAAGTTTTTATCACAGGTAGGTGACTATACGCTCTACCTTTCAAAAAGGATTATTTCAGGGGAAAATATAACCGACGAAGAGAGGGAAAATCTGCACAGTTTATCAATAAACGCAGGTGTTTTATCAGAGTCGTTAGCCGATGTCAGGGCAAAATATGACGAAACGGGTATGTGGGTAAATGATTTGTCGGTGGATTTGGAAAGTAATACCGACGGTACATTCGACGAAAATCTGCTTGAACTTGAGGAACTTTTAAGCGATTATCCTACTTTAATTTATGACGGTCCGTTTTCCGACCATATGTTGCAAGGTGAGGTTAAAATGCTTGAAGGTAAAGAGGAAATAACCGAACAAAAAGCATTAGAGATTGCTGCAAAATCTTTAAATATTGAAACTTCGGCACTTAAAAGAAGTGATGATTTGGAAGGAAAAATTCCTTCATACTGTTTTAAATCTGAAAATGATGTTACCATCACTGTTTCAAAACAGGGAGGTTATATTGTTAATATGCGAAAATATAAAACTTACGGTGAACAGAAAATTGAGTACAGTGAAGCCGTAGAAATTGCTACGGAATATATAAATTCTTTTTCCGGTACTAATTTTGTTTCGACCTATTATTTCGCCGATGAGGGTGTTTGTACTGTCAACTTTGCTCATAAAGAGGGTGCAACGGTTTGTTATCCCGACCTTATAAAAGTCGGTGTATCCTTGGAAACCAAAGAAATAGTGTTCATTGAAGCGGCAGGATATCTTGCAAACCATTATGTCCGAAGTATACCGACACCAAAATACAGTTCAGCCGATGCCAAAGCGACACTTTCCAAAGCATTAGAGGTAAAATCGGTGTCAAGGGCTATAATTCCGACCGACGGTAACAGCGAAAAGCACTGTTATGAGTTCACATGCCGAGGAATTGACGGAGAGGAATTGCTTGTATATGTGAATGTGACTAATTTAGAAGAGGAACGTATTTTGGTACTGCTTAAAACCGACGGCGGAACACTTGTAAAATAATAGAAAAAATCCTTGACAAATAAAATAGGTTATGATATAGTAGTAAAGCCGCATACTGTGGGCTATTAAGAGGACAAGTGTCCCGCCCGACGGTAGCGAGACTTTAGATTAAGGCAGGTGCCGAAAATGTACGCAATTATTGAAACAGGCGGCAAGCAGTACCGTGTAACCAACGGCGATATTATCTTCGTTGAAAAACTTGGTATGGCCGCAGAACAACCCGTTGTGTTTGACAAGGTTATCGCAGTTTGTGATGATAACGGTGAACTCAAGGTTGGAACCCCTTATGTTGACGTTAAGGTTGAGGGTGTAGTTCTTAAAGAAGGAAAGGGTAAGAAGATTACCGTTTTCACCTACAAACCCAAGAAATCAAATTCTCGTAAAATGGGTCACAGACAGCCGTATACTAAGGTTCAAATCAATACTATCGGCTAATTAAAATGACCAAAATCAAGTTTTATAAGCAAAACGGACTGTTCACGGGTTTTGAAGTGAAAGGTCACAGTACTTTAAGTGCCGATGACGAAATCGGTAAAATAGTATGTTCTGCCGTTTCTTCTGCCGCTTATCTTACTGCAAATACGCTGATTGAGGTTATAAGAGCAGAAACCGAAACAACGGTCAAAGACGGATATATGCAAATAAAACTAAAAAGTAAGTTCGAGGAAGGGCAAAATATTTTAAAAGGTTTTGAACTTCATATTAACGAACTTTGCACTCAGTACCATGAATTTATGAAAGTTTATTCGGAGGTGTAACCATGTTAAAAATCAACATTCAACTTTTTGCTCATAAAAAGGGTGTCGGTTCTACTAAAAACGGCCGTGACAGCGAGTCTAAGCGTCTTGGCGTTAAGCGTGCCGACGGTCAGTTTGTTCTCGCAGGCAACATTATCGTTCGCCAGAGAGGAACTCATATTCACGCAGGTGAAAACGTAGGCAAGGGTTCTGACGATACACTTTTCGCTCTTATCGACGGAAAGGTTAAGTTTGAGCGTTACGGTCGTGACCGCAAAAAGGTCAGCATTTACGCCGTAGAACAGTAAGTTACCTTAGACCCGAGTTTACCTCGGGTCTTTTTGTTATTAAATTTTTGGGAGATAAAAATGTTTGTTGACATAGCAAATATTCATATAAAAGCAGGTGACGGCGGTAATGGTAAGGTGTCTTTCCGCCGTGAAAAATATGTTGCCGCAGGCGGTCCTGACGGCGGTGACGGCGGCAGAGGCGGAAATGTTGTTTTTAAGGTTGACGATAATCTTTCTACCCTTGCTGATTTCAGATATAAACGCAAATATTTTGCCGAAAACGGACAACCCGGCGGTGCCGCAAGGTGTAACGGTAAATCTGCTGCTGATTTAATTCTGTATGTTCCGAGAGGTACGCTTATTAAGGAAACCGTAACAGGCAGAATTATTGCCGATATATCGGACGACGGTGAAACTATAATTGCAAAAGGCGGCAACGGCGGTTGGGGTAACTGCCATTTTTCTACTGCTACAAGACAGGTGCCGAGATTTGCAAAACCCGGTATCCCCGGCGAGGAACTGGATATTACCTTGGAACTTAAACTTCTTGCCGATGTCGGACTAATCGGTTTTCCAAACGTTGGTAAATCGACCTTTATTTCGGTTGTAAGTGAAGCAAAACCTAAAATTGCAAACTATCACTTTACTACACTTATTCCTACTTTGGGTGTTGTAAATGTTTATGATAAATCATTTGTAATGGCTGACATTCCCGGTATTATCGAAGGTGCAAGCGAAGGTATCGGTTTGGGGCATGAGTTTTTACGTCACGTTGAGCGTTGCCGTTTGCTTGTTCATGTGATTGATGCCGCAGGCAGTGAGGGTAGGGACCCTATTGACGATTTTGAAAAGATAAATAATGAACTCGAAAATTTCAGCAGTGAACTTGCTACTCGCGAACAGATTGTAGTTGCCAATAAATGCGACCTTACAGATGAGGAAGCCTTAGCAAAACTTCGCGAGTATTTTGAAGGTAAAGGTATTAAATATTTTGAGTGCATGGCGGCTATTGCCGAGGGTACGGAAGATGTTATAAAATATGTAGCATCTGCACTTGACCGCTTACCGCCCGTTATTAAATATGAGCCTGAACCAAAACAGTTTGAAGACTACTCGGTGGTCAAAAAACGCGAATTTACTTTGGAAGTGGAAGACGGTGTTTATATTATCGAGGCACCATGGCTCTTAAAAGTCATGGAAACTATAGACCCCGACGATTACGAGTCATTGCAGTATTTCCAAAGAGTTTTACGTTCAAGCGGTATTATCGATGCACTTATTGATGCCGGTGTTAAAGAGGGCGATACTGTAAGTGTTTATGATATTGAGTTTGATTATGTACCTTAAAGCAGGTGATTGTTTATGAATCCGAGTTTGCTAAATGCATCAACACTGGCGTTTGTCGGCGATGCTGTTTTCGGTCTGCTTGTAAGAACTAAACTTTCCGAGGTTGAAAGACCGGTTGGTGAACTTCACAAAAGGTCGGTAGACTTTGTAAATGCGAATGCCCAATCAGCGGCATATTTGCTCATTAAAGATTTACTCACCGAAAAGGAAATGTCGGTTTATAAAAGAGGAAGAAATAACCACGTAGGCCAAATTCCCAAAAGTACAACTGTCAGTGATTATCATTCTGCAACAGGACTTGAAGCACTTTTTGGTTTTCTTTACCTAAACGGTGAAACCGACCGAATAAATCAACTTTTTTCTGTAATATGGGAGGGCATTTCAGGTTAAACTTTAATTAGGTGATAATTATGAGTTTAACCAAGAAATCCGTATTTGCCGATATTTTATTTATTGCCGCGGGCTGTGTGTTTTTTGCTCTCGGCTTTTCGGTTTTTATTGAGCCAAACGGTATTGCACCGGGCGGTGCTACCGGTGTGGCAGTAATTATAAATCATTTTGTGAAAATTCCTATAGGCAGTTTGATTATTCTTTTGAATGTTCCGCTTATTATAATCGGATTCATGAAGTTTAAATTTAGGTTTGTGCTTAAAACTTCGGTGGCAATCCTGCTTTCATCAACCTTGATTGACCTTTTTGATTTGTACTTGCCGAGGTATAAAAACGATATAATTCTTTCGGCACTTGCAGGAGGAGTTTTAACCGGTGCGGGAATAGCATTTATAATGTTACGCGGTGCCACTACAGGCGGTACCGATATTGTGGCAAAACTTATAAATTATAATAAAAGCCATTTGTCAATCGGTAAAATTATTCTTATTGTAGATGTTGTAATTGTAGCTCTTGCGGCAGTGCTTTTTAAAAGTTTTGAAACGGCACTTTATTCGGTGCTTTATCTATTCATATTGTCGGTTGTTACCGATAAACTGATTTATGGTACCGACCACGGTAAAATGCTGTTTATCATAACTAAAGATTGTGATAATTTAATGAAAGAAATAATAAGGGAAGCAAATCGAGGTATTACTAAAATAAATGCTTACGGCGGGTATACAGGCAATGAAAAAAGCGTGCTTTTGTGTGCGGTAAGACCGTCGGAAGTAGCCCAAATTTTGTCGGTTGTTAAATGTCATGACCGCGAAGCGTTTGTCATCGTATCCGATGTAGGTGAAATAATAGGCGAGGGTTTTAAAGCGACCTAAAAAAACCGCTGTGGTTTACACAGCGGTTAATTGGTTACAAATTAGCGGTTATTGTTCTGGCTATTGTTCTGATTGTTATTTTGGTTATTCTGCTTATTCTGATTATTGTTTTGATTGTTGTTCTGGTTGTTATTTTGGTTGTTGTTCTGATTATTGTTCTGATTGTTCATGAAATCACCCCGCTTTCATGATTATTATGGGCAAAATTTAATGAAATATACAGGTAAAACTAAATGTCAATTCCTATTGATTTTGAAAACCGAATGAAGGAAATGTTAGGCGACAGATGGGAACTATTTGTCGATGAATTTCAAAAAACGCCCTACAGAGCCTTGCGGGTAAATACTATTAAATGTGAAGTGCAAAAATTTAAATCAATTTTTGAGTTTTTGAAAGAAAGTACACCGTTTTGTGATACATCATTTTATTTGCCCGAAAACTTAAAACTCGGCAATCATGCTTTACATCATGCAGGTGCGTTTTATATTCAAGAGCCGTCTGCTTGTTCGGTTGTTGAGGCGGCAGATATTCTATCAGGCGATAAGGTGCTTGACCTTTGTGCATCACCGGGAGGAAAATCAACCCAAGCCGCCACAAAAATAGGTGTTGACGGATTGCTTGTATCCAATGAGTTTGTATCTTCGAGGGTGATGCCGCTTGTGTCAAATATTGAACGAATGGGCATTACAAATGCTGTTGTGACATCTATGAGGCCTGATGAACTATGTAAAAATTTTACTGAATATTTTGATAAGGTTATAGTTGATGCACCGTGTTCGGGTGAGGGAATGTTCCGTAAAGAGTCTGCCGCTGTTGAGAATTGGAGTATTGAAAATGTAAAAATGTGTGCCGTAAGACAGGTTAAAATACTAAATTCCGCAGCCGCTTCGGTAAAGGTCGGAGGTAAACTTATTTACAGTACCTGTACATATTCCCCCGAAGAAAACGAAATGTCAGTGGCAAAATTTTTAGAAGAAAATGAGAATTTTAAACTTACTGAAATTTCTAAAGAATTTGGCGAAAGTGCATTTACCAAATATGCCCCAAATACCGTAAATATAGAATATGCCCGCAGAATATTTAATTTCCACGGCGGCGAAGGTCATTTTGTTGCCGTAATGGAAAAGACCGATACTAAGGAAACCGAATTTTGCGGCGGTATGAAATGCGGCAATTTTAAAATTTCTAAAAATTTTGAAAACGAAAAAATTTTCGGTGAGTTTTTCTCGGACAACTTCAACGGTAAATTACCGCATGAAGTTTTGGTGCAGGGCGACAAGGTTTACATAACACCCAATCTTTGCGATTTTCCCGAAATCAAAACGGTTAGAAAGGGTATTTTTGCAGGTACTGTCAAAAACGGTAGATTTGTTCCCGAACATAATCTTTTCAATACAAATAAATTTACACCTAAAAGGGTAATAGACTTTGATTATAATTCTAAGGAAATTTTACAGTTTTTGCACGGAGAGGAAATAGCGTGTAGTAAATATTTAAAAGGGTATACGGCAGTTTTTGTAAACGGTATTCCGCTTGGTTTCGGCAAGGCAAGTGACGGCCGACTTAAAAACCATTATCCCAAAGGACTAAGAAATTTATAAAATCTAAAGCACTGTAGTACAGTGCTTTAGATTTTATTTATATTTTTCGCCTGCGATAAGACCGATTTCATCGAAATATTTGTTTATATAGTTTAAAACTGCCTTTTTGTCGGCACTCCAAAGCGGAGCAATAAGTTGCTTTTTGTCGCCGTCACCTGTAAGTCGGTGTACAACCATATCTTTTGGAATTACCTTTATACATTCTGAAAGAATTTTTGCGTAATGCGGCAGGGTAAGGGTTTTGAATTTATTGAGATTATATTCCGTTTCGAGTTCGGTACCTTTTAAAACGTGTAATAGGTGGAATTTTATACCGTCAGCACCGCTTTTGCCAATGTATCTTGCGGTGTCAATTATCATTTGGTCGGTTTCGTATGGTAAACCTATTATCATATGAACTACTGTTTTAATATTTAATGATTTTAAGTTTTGCAAGGATTGGTCAAACACCGAAAGCTGGTAGCCTCTTCTGATATATTCTGCAGTAACTTCGTGTATTGTTTGAAGTCCCAGTTCAACAAATAAAGGCTTTATCTTGTTTACTTCGGATAAAATTTCCAAAACTTCTTTTCCCAAACAATCCGGTCTTGTTGCAACCGAAATTGCCACGATATCGGGGTGACTTGCGGCGTCAAACAACCTTTTTTTCAATATATCGGGCGGTAAATATGTGGCGGTGTAACTTTGAAAATATGCTATAAATTTATTGGTCTTTGATTTTTTAGCAACCGATTTTTTTGCGATTTCTATTTCTTCAAATACATTATTTAAGTTTTCTGCCGCAAAATTACCCGACCCGCCCGAGCAAAAAACACAACCTTTAGCACCGCATCTTCCGTCGCGGTTGGGACATGTTGTTCCGCCCGACAGCGACAGTTTATATATCTTTTGACCGAAAGCAGATTTTAAATATTCGTTAAATGAAAGGTAGTGCATATATTTTACTCCTTTGGTGGTTGACAAAAGTATAAAATTCAAATACAATAAACGTGTATGGGGTGATAAAATGAAGCATATATTTATTGTTAATCCCGCGGCGGGTTCACATGATGCAACCGATGAGGTGCGTATCAAATTAGAACAACTGAATTTGGATATAAATTATGAAATTTACCGAACTGCATCGGCAGGCGATGCCACAAGGTATGTTAAATCAGTTTTGGAAAATACAAGCGAAAAGGTAAGGTTTTATGCTTGCGGCGGCGACGGAACTTTGAACGAGGTTGTAAACGGTGCCGTAAACTACGATAACGCAAGTGTTACCGTTTTTCCTTGCGGCAGCGGTAACGATTTTATAAAATGTTTCGGCGGTACAGATAAATTTTCTGATTTAACCTCACTCATTTATGGTACCGAACAAAAAACCGACGTTATAAAGGCGTGCGATAAATATGCAATAAATGCCGTTCATTTCGGACTTGATACACACGTTTTAAGGACCATGTTAAAGGTTAAACGCAAAAAAATAATCGGCGGAAAACGCGCTTATATTACGGGTGTTTTAACCGCCCTCGTAAACGGCATGAAAACCGATTGTAAAATGACGGTTGACGGGGAAAGTTTCGGTAAAGATACAATGTTGCTTTGCACCGTTGCCAACGGTCAGTATGTCGGCGGTATGTTTAAATGTGCACCGAAAGCCGACACTAATGACGGACTTTTAGAGGTTTGTTTTGTTAATAAAATTTCACGTTTCACATTTGTTAGACTTGTTTCCTGTTACGTTAAAGGAACACATCTTGACGACCCGAGATTTGATAAATACATCAGTTATAAAAGGGCAAAGAAGGTTAATGTTACTATTCCTTACGGCTACATATCAATAGACGGAGAACTGACCGAAACTACTGAGTTTACTGCCGAAGTTGTTGAAAATGCATTGAATTTTGTTATTCCTGATGTAAAACCTAAAATCGAAACCGTCAAGGAGGATGAACAGGTTGTTTCTTAAAATTTATTTTGTTTTGGCACTGCTTACAGAAACTTTAATATGTTTATGCACCGATATATTAAGCGGTTGGGTAGATTTTTGGATACCTATTGTACTGTTTCTGAGCATATTTTTAGGACTATCGGCACTTCATATACTTTTTAGTCTTGTTGTATCGTGGTTTTTTAATAAAAAAAAGTTGTGTGATAGACCTAATAAATTCTGCCGTTTTTGGGTTTATGTTACTGTTGAACTTATGTTAGATTTTGCAAGGGTAAAGGTAGAGGTTAAAGGTGCTGAGAAAATACCGACTGATAAAAGGTTTTTACTCGTTTCCAACCACCGTTCAAATCTTGACCCTATGATTAACATAGTACACCTTTATAAAAATGAAATAGCATATATTTCAAAACCTGAAAACTTTAAAATTCCTGCGGCAGGTCCGTTTATTCATAAGTGTTGCTTTTTACCTATTGACCGCGAAAATGCCCGTAACGCCATGAAAACCATTCACCGTGCCACCGATTTTGTGAAAAACGATATTACTTCGGTAGGTGTGTACCCTGAGGGCACACGCAGTAAAACGGGTGAACTTTTAGAGTTTAAAGACGGTGTTTTCTATATTTGTAAAAAAGCACCCTGCCCGCTGGTTGTTACTACTGTTAAGAATACCGAGAAAATAGGAAAGAATTTTCCGTTTAATAGAACGGTCGTTTATTTAGATGTTTTAGATGTTTTATATCCCGAAGACTTTAGCGACAGTTCTACTCACGACTTGTCCAAAAAGGTCAGAAATATGATGTTGGAAAATTTAAAGTAATAAGATTTTAACATTTGAATGCAATTAAGTCAACAAGCCCGCAACATTTAAGTCGCGGGCTTGTTTTTTTAGTTTAATTCAATTAAACAATAAGGCTTTCGCCGTCCATTTCTTCGGGTTTTTCTATACCGAGAAGTTTTAAAATAGTGGGCGAAATGTCGCAAAGTTTTCCGCCTTTGCGAAGTTCACATTCTTTGCCTACAACACAGAAGGGAACAGGGTTGGTAGTGTGTGCTGTAAAAGGTGAGCCGTCGATATCAACCATGCGGTCGGCGTTGCCGTGGTCAGCAGTGATAAGCACAATTCCGTCAACCTTTTTGGTTGATTCAATAACTCTGCCTACGCAGGTGTCAACTGTTTCAACAGCCTTTACAGCAGCATCAAAGAAACCGGTGTGACCGACCATATCGCAGTTGGCAAAGTTAAGTATTACTACATCGTACATGCCGCTTTCAATCGCTTCACAAACCTTATCACAAACAGGAATAGCACTCATTTCTGGGCAAAGGTCAAAGGTTGCAACATCGGGTGTGGGTACCAAAATTCTGTCCTCGCCCTTAAATTTAACCTCTTCTCCGCCGTTAAAGAAGAATGTAACGTGTGCATATTTTGTGGTTTCGGCAATTCTAAGTTGGGTTTTGCCGTTTGTCGATAGAACTTCGCCTAATGTTTTGGTGAGTTCTTTGGGAGCGAAAGCAACTTTGACGTTAGGCATAGTTGCATCATATTCGGTCATGCAGACAAAGTTGAGGTCAAGCAGACCGCCTTTGCGTTCGAAACCGTTAAACTCGGGGTCGACAAAAGCACGTGTGATTTCGCGTGCACGGTCGGGACGGAAGTTGAAGAAAATCACACTGTCACCGTTGCTGACTGCCTGTCCGCCCGAACAAACGGTAGGAACAACAAATTCGTCGGTTATAAATTTGCCATCGGCATCCTTGGTTTCGTATGAAACCTTAACCGCCTCAACAGCATCATCAGCCATAATTCCGTTGCCTGTAACCATGGCATTGTATGCTTTTTCAACACGTGCCCACTGTGTGTCGCGGTCCATACCGTAGTATCTGCCTGCTACAGTTGCAATTTTACCAACGCCGATTTCGTTGATTTTGTTTTTAAGTTCAGCAAGGTAGTCAGCACCCGAAGAAGGGGGAACGTCACGGCCGTCAAGCAGGGCGTGAATGTAAACCCTTGAAAGACCGTTAAGTTTAGCCATTTTAAGCAGAGCGTAAAGATGTTCGTTGTGACTGTGAACACCGCCGTCGGAAACCAAACCTAAAAGGTGCAAGGAACTGTTATTCTTTTTGCAGTTCTCAATGGCATCTTTTAGAACGGGATTTGTAAAGAAATCACCGTCATTTATTGATTTGGTAATTCTGGTTAGTTCTTGGTAAACAACGCGGCCTGCACCAATATTGGTGTGACCTACTTCTGAGTTGCCCATTTGACCGTTAGGCAAGCCTACGTCCATACCCGAAGCACCGATTGTGGTGTAGGGGTTGGACTTAAAAGTTTTGTCGAGGTTAGGTGTTTTTGCTGAATATATAGCGTTGTGCTTTTTGTCGGGATTAACACCGAAACCGTCCATAATTGTTAAAACAATAGTATTTTTCATGAAACAAATTCCTTTTAATTATTTGCTTGCGGCTTTAACAATAACCGAGAAATCTTCGGCTTTAAGTGAAGCACCGCCGATAAGACCGCCGTCAACGTTAATTTTTGCAACGAGTTCGTCGGCATTTTTAGCGTTCATGGAACCGCCGTACTGAATAGTAACAGTTTCGGCAACATCCTTGCCGTAAACTTCGGCAATAGCGTCGCGGACAAA
>JAZNLA010000049.1:0-10173 GCA_045578845.1 Acutalibacteraceae bacterium
AGGTAACTGCAAACGGTGTCAAGTTTTCACAAATAGGCTGCTACCGTTCTCATTGTGCTGTATACGACCCTGATACCGGCGGTCATTTTCAGTTAAAGGCAGGTAAAATATATACCTTTACTGTTAATTATACACCTCTTAAGATTAGCATTGATAATATTGCTTACTTTAAGTTTATTTATTCTAAATCGGATTTGTTGTATCAGTACGACAAAGCACTTTCTACAACTGAATATGTTTACTATCCGGGTAATAGAGATGTTACCATTTTACATGATATTGAAAACCTCGGCAGTCCGGCAAACTACGGCAAATATACTTCGACGAATTTAAATAGGGAAATGACTTATACTGCAGAACTCAGTACTGTCGGTCTATCAGAAGCACCTGCTAATTCGTATCTTTATTTCACAATGGATCATGACGATAATTCGGCATCGGATTATGACCAAATTCTTGTTGAATCGATAACCATTACCGAAACAGATTTCGTAGCCACTGATGCATTCAAAACCGATTTTGAAGATTTGGACGAAACTCCTTTTAAATATCAGGCAAGTTCGACAAACACTCCTTCCGGAACTTTAACATTTGATATTGCCAATGACCCTGACAATTCAAGCAATAAAGTTAATAAGATTCAATTTAACGGTTACAATCTCGGTGCACACAACCAAGGTGTATGGTTTACTTTGGACGATATGTATGACGGAGTAACTAAACTTACTGAAAGCGAATCTTATATTGTCACCTATAAATATAAGTACGGAGTAGGCAGTATTCCCGATGCAACCACAAAATTCCGTCCTTTAGAGGCGTACCTTACAACGTCATTCGGTACAGGTGTTATATATGATACCACCAACGGTAATGGTCCTTCTGCTAATTTGACCAAGCCTAATTCAAAAATAAATTTTGAACACCCTGCTGCCGAAACGCTTACAGAAAACAGTGCATGGGCTACCGCTAGTTTCCGTTTTGATTCCGTATCCGGCACTGATAAACAACTTTGTTTCTGGATTGGACTCCCTGCGAGTTGGTCGACCACAACCAAAACTATTTATTTGGACGATTTAACCATCAGCAAAATAGGTGCTGAGTCTGATTACGCAGTCAATGAGAACTATACCATTGACTATGAAGGTCTTGACGGTGTTTGGCAACCTAAGTCTAATGCAGTTCTTTCTTGTGTGCAGGGTACAACCTGCCGCGGCACTGCTTTGGAAACCGGAGTTAAATCCGGTATAACTGCCGACGGTGTTACTTTCTACGCCGCTGACTATTACAACACACTTGCACTTTATGACAGTGATTTAGGCGGTTATTTCCGTTTAAAAAATGACACCACCTATTCGGTTACCGTTAAATACAGACCTATTAGATGTGACGGTACAAGTATGAATTTAACCCTTGGCTATTCTACTTATAATGCAAGTACATTGGGAATTACAGCATGGCCTGACAGTACAACTACAACTTCAAACATGACCGATTATTTGCGTAAATACCACGATTTAACAAATATCGCTTCAGACACATTTACTGCTGATGATATTACCACCTATGCAAATGAATACAAATATTTCAACGCAACATTTAATACAAGTTCCCTTACTACTCCTGCCGATACTTTACTTTATCTTAAAATGCAGGCAACCAGTAAGGACGCAACTATAATCTACGGCGTTTTCATTGAGTCCATAAATATTATAGAAGTAAGAAACGCCCCCGGCAAAGGTCTTGCAACCGTTATCACCTTTGACGAAAACGCAAAACATTCAAACGGCGATTATATCTACCCCATCAGCAATCCTGCCGGCTCTTTGGTAACTTTCCCAAAAGATATAGTATCTGCTGACGGAAAGAAATACTTCTCCGGTTGGTACAAAGATGGCGATACCGAACAAAAACTTATAACTGATAACTCCGATTTTGATTATGACTGGACAGGTAAAAACGTATTGGTTATGGGTGACAGTTTAACCGCACAAAGCGACGGTACCAGCACCGATATAGATAAATGGTGGAAACAACTTGAATCGAAACTCGGCGTAACTGTAACCCAACACGCCCGCCCCGGTGCAGGTCTTGACGGACTTATTAACGGTATAGCAGCACAAGGTGATTTATATCCTGCATTACCTACATTAGCAGACTCGGGCAAAATAACTTCCGACTTGGATTTAATTGTCCTGTACGCAGGATACAATAACAGAACTGCTATCTCCGGCGGTGTCGGTGACCAATTTACCGGCTCAGGTGTTGATTCTGTTGCCGCAAGACTTAACTATTGTATAGATAATATACAATCACTATTAAACAGTGCAGGAAACACAACCTGCAGGCTTTTGATTGTTACCCCGCACTACCACGGCAAATCTGCAGGTATGGCTATTTATCCGGAAGAGCGACCGTTAAGTTCAATCTATCAAGGTCAACATGTCGGCTGTACTCTTGAAGACCTTTGCGACATAATGGAAGCGGTTGCAATAGCAAGAGATATCCCCGTTTTGAATGCATATGATGCCTCCCTTGAAACCATCAATACCCAATTTAATGGCGATAGGCAAGAATTCTGGAATGCATACCAAAAAGAAGTAGCCGATGCTGACGGCACTGCAGTTGGTGAAGGTACCAATTATGTCGACCAGTTGCACATGAATGCTGCAGGTTATGAATATATGGGTACAATGATTGCCGAAGTAATAGAAAAAATAGTGCCCGGTGCCGATATACCCATAGAAATTAAAATATTGGCGAAATTAACTGATACTTCCTATGCAAATTACAGTTCTATCCGTGCCGAATATAAGTGGTTCTCAGATTACACTTCAGCGGGTCTTCGTTTTAGAGCAACACTTACCCGTTCACAATTTGTCGGCACTCCTGTGGGCGGCAAATATAAAGACGAATCAGGCTTTATTTTGGCTCCTAAACAATTAATAGATAGATACGACCCAAGTAAAAACGGTAACCGTGCATGGTATGAAATCAATCCGGAAACTGATGCTCCGTACTGGTCTACTGCAAAATCTGTATTATGCACAAACAGATATAGCGATGACGGTTCAATCAGTGATAAACCATGGAATGTATATTATCGTGATACCAAGGACACCTCTTCTACTTCTGATGATGAGTACGATTTCCAACTTGTACTCACAGGCCTTACCAAGAAAAATTCTGCAAGTTCTCTCAAAGGTCAAGATTTTGTTGCCTTTATGTATGTATCCAACGAAACTGCAACTGAATATGAATATTTCTATGTAAATACTCAGTCATATTACGATGTTTTGGAGAAATATGAAGAGTACGCCCAAACAAATACAGATTTCGATGTAGGTCCCTACAGAGATAACTATGTTCCCGGTCCTGTAACCAAGAAAATTTCAGAAGATGTAACTTGGGATAAAACCTTCTACGACACAACCGACAAGAACTTGCAAATCGGTTTCGTACTTGAAGGTACTACCGGAAACGAAGTAGTTACACTCCCTGCTGAAATCTACTTGCAGAGTGATACTACTATAAGAAATGTCACTCTTGCACACGATGCAACCATTTACGCAAACGGTCACAAACTTATAGTGGAAGATACCGTTAAATTTGACGAAACATCTGCTGCTAATCCGTTACAAGTTTACGGTGGCTCAAGATTTGAAGATGTTGAAAGCACTCACATAGAACTCTACGGCGGTACTTACGTAAATATTTACGGTGGCGGTGACTATGGATATGCTGTAAACGGTGACACAACCGTTATAGTCGGCGGTAATGTTAATCCTAATGACAGCGGTAACGATGACTCCATATTATATATCTATGGCGGCGGTAAAAACTCACCTGTTAATGGCACTACTAACGTTACTATTAAAGGTGATGCTAGGGCCAAGTATATAGTCGGTGCCGGACAAAACGCCAATACTACCGTACATGATTTCCGCTACGGTCACAAGGTTAACGCGACAAACATCAATATAGAGGGCGGTAAGGTTATGAACGTTTTTGGCGGTTCATTAGATACTGCTATAACAGATAATATTGAGGTATCCATAACCATGACCGGTGGCCGTGTCGAGTCAATATTCGGCGGTTCTAAGAGTTATAATATGACCGGTAATGTTGATATTAAACTCTTAGGCGGAGATGTCTCACGCAGAGTATACTCCGGTTGTTATAATGACTACGGTATATTTGGCTTCGAAAGCAGTTGTTATGTTACAGGAAACACAACACTTACAATCGGTCCTAATGTTGATTTGTGTACAAAAACAGAACTTTCTTCCGATAATACTGATGATATGGGTATTTTCGCTTGCAGCCGTGCCCGTAGTGCTTCCAATAACGAGTATAACACTTTGAAATTTATTGGCGGATGTTATGATACTCAGAGCAGCCATATCGGTCCGCAAAGCGGATTCCAAGCCTGTACAGATAGTTATCATAACCAATTGATTAAAGAATAATTTATAAATACCAGCACATACTATAAAACAAAAGCGAGGGGTTAAAACAACTTCTCATAAGGATATTTTTAAAGCCCGATGAATTTCATCGGGCTTTAAGTTTCTCTTTTTCTGTTGTCAGAACACCGGTATCGCATTTGTATGTACAGATGTTTCTATTTTAATCAAGTCGACAAAAGATACCTCGGCTCCACTGCGTTTCGCTCAGTATGACAAGTGAGTGTTTCGACTATGCTCAGGGTGAGAGTGAAAGTGACGCATTTTGCCTTCCCCTCTTAGGGGAAGGTGTCACGTAGTGACGGATGAGGTGGAGTGATGTAGAGTGATAATGTGTAAAACTGACCTCATCCACCGCAAGCGGTTCCCCTTCTCCTACGAGGAGAAGGCTGTTTTGGAAAGACCCTTCAACTCCGCTCTACATGACAGTAATGGTACCGTTTTTTGAAATAAAAATGTAAAACTACCCTTTAATTTCCCTTACACTGCATACCTGCATGGTCGATTGTGTAGCCGTCTTTATAGATTAAATCGTCTACCTTAGAAAACGAATACCCGTCGGCTATCAGTTTTTCCAAAATAATCGGCAACGCCTCAGGCGTATGTGTTGCATCATTGTGAAAGAGCACAATACTGCCCGGCTTCACCTTTCCCGTAACCCTTGTAACAATACTATCCACAGTCGCACTATCCATCCAGTCATGACTGTCAACGTCCCATTGTATTGTATACATTCCAACGCTTTGCACCGTATCTATCACACTGTTATTATAGTCGCCGTAAGGACAACGGAAAAGTGTTGGCTTTTTGCCCGTTATCGCCTCGATTTTGTCGTTACAAACGCTTAATTGCTCCTTCATTTTATCACTTGACAGCGAAGTCATATACGGGTGGGTTGCCGAGTGATTCATAACATCATGACCTGCGTCACTTAACTTTTTAACCTCGTCGGGATACTTATCAACCCATTCGCCCACAACAAAAAATGTCGCAACTGCTCCGTACTTTTGCAATACACTTATAAGCGTATCAGTATCATCGGCACCCCAAGCGGCATCAAACGAAAGTGCTATTTTCTTTTCCTCGGTCGATACGCAGTATATTGGTAAGTGCCTTTCGGTTTTTGCAAACACGCCTATTGTCATTACGGTTGCAACCGCAACGGCAAGTACTATCGACCCCGCCGTAATAAGTTGTTTTTTTGTAAAAATAAAGAACCTCATACTTTCATCCCCCTTTTGTTTACTTTATGAGATAAGGCAGGTCCTTTATTCTTTTATTCTTTCGTTATTTAAGGTAATATTGCCATTAACTTAAACGTTTTATAAAATTAAACAATAATTTTCCCATAAATTACAACAATTTACTTGCATTGTATCTTAAAATATACTAAAATGTAAATACGGTGTATATAAATTTTAAAACTGAGGTATTTTTATGAAAAAGAATATTGCTATTGTAGGCTACGGCGGACAAGGTGGCTGGCACGCTGACCATGCTCTTAAAAGCGATGTTGTAACGCTTGCCGGTGTTTATGATATTGATGAAAAAAAATATGAAAAAGCCAGAGCAAAAGGTATTAAAACATATGACTCTTTTGAGGCTGTCTTAAATGACGAATCGGTTGATGTTGTAGTTTGTGCAACTCCTAACGATGTACATGAGGAAATCGTAGTTGCCGCTTTAAATGCAGGCAAAAACGTTGTTTGCGAAAAACCGGTAGAAATGTCGGTTGCTTCTCTCGACCGAATGATTGCTGCCGCAAACAAGTCGGGCAAACTCTTTACCGTTCACCAAAACCGCCGTTGGGACGTTGACTTTTTAGGTATTAAAAGCATTATCGAAAGCGGTAAAATCGGTGAGGTTGTAAATATTGAGTCGAGAATTCACGGTTCGAGAGGTATTCCCAGTGACTGGCGTTGCCACAAGCCTTACGGCGGCGGTATGATTCTTGACTGGGGTGTACATCTTATCGACCAGATGATGTTCCTTATTACAAGCGAAATTGACACCGTTGCCTGCACCTGCACCAACATAACCACCGACGAGGTTGATGACGGTTTCAAACTTAGCATTAAATTTGTTGACGGCAAAACCGCTTACATCGAGGTAGGTACATTTAATTTTATTGCTCTGCCCCGTTTCTATATGCAGTGCAAAAACGGTACCGCTATCGTTACCGATTGGCGTGAAAATGCCAAGGTTGTACGTTGCAAAGCATGGCACGAAAGTGATGTTGTTCCCGTACAAACTGCAGCAGGTATCACAAAAACAATGGCACCTCGTGATGAAATCACTACCGAAACCTATGAAGTAGAACGTCCTGAAAGCGATGTTCACGACTTCTACCGTAACCTTTGCAAAGCTATTGACGGCACCGAGCCTCAACTTGTAACCCATGCACAGGTACGCCGCGTAATGAAGATTATGGAAGCCGCATTTAAGTCTAACGACCTCGGCGGTACACCCGTAAAGTTCGACGAACAGGCATAGTTTAATCATTAAAAGCCCGATGAATTTCATCGGGCTTTTTTTATTAAATAAATTCAACTTTATATTCTTTAATCCATGTGTCAAACTGAATTAACCATGCCAAAAGTTGCGGAGTTGACATAAGTTGGCCAAACCATGTTTTATCGTCACCTATAAGCAGTTGTTCTAATTTTCTTTTATCCAAAATATCGGCAAGAGGACCGTACTTCAGCCGCGGTTTTAACATTTCGGTTACCTTTTCGCGATACTTGGGATTGTGGGTTTTGGGATACGGGCTCTTTTTTCGCCACAGTATTTTTTCGGGTAATTTATCCCGCATAGAGTTTCTGAGCAGTGCTTTTTCAACCTCGTTCTCAAACTTGATTTCCCACGGCACATTGTAGACAAACTCTAAAATACGGTGGTCGGCAAACGGTACCCTTACTTCAAGTCCGCTGTGCATACTCATTCGGTCTTTGCGTTCTAAAAGTGAGGTCATAAAATAATCCACCGATAAATTAGTAGCAATTCGTGATGTCCGCATACTGTCGGAATCCGTGGGCAGCACTGAGCAGTCACCGATTATTTTTAAATACTGTTTTGACAGATAGTCATAACCTTCTTCGGGTTTTGCAAACTCATTTCTAAAAAGTCCAACCCTCTCAAACGGCTCATGTATCCATGGAAAAAAGTCGCGGTAAAGCATTTCAGGACGGTAAAACCACGGGTACCCTCCGAAAATTTCGTCGGAACATTCACCCGAAATTGCAACGGTGTGATTTTTCTTAACCTGCTCGCAAAAATAGAGCAAAGAGGAGTCAATATCCGCCTGACCGGGGAAATCACGTGACAAAGTTGCATCAATAAGACACTCAGCAACTGCATTGGTCGGTGCGGTCAGTACGGTATGATTTGTGCCTAAAATTTCCGCTAAATAAACGGCGTATTCATCATCGCCCTGCGGTTGGAAAATCGACTTTTTGAAATTTTCTTTGTTACCCTCATACTCAAAAGAATAAGTAGATAGCGTTTCGCCTTTTTTCTTATATTCATCAGCCGCCAAGGAAGTAAGCACCGAAGAATCGAGCCCGCCCGACAAAAATGTGCATAATGGCACGTCGCTTACTACCTGCCGTCTTACGGCGTCGACTAAAAGATAGGTTGTTTCTTCCACTGCCGACTCTTTAGTACCGTAAAACGGCTTGGCTGTGAGCCGCCAGTATTCTCTTAGTTTCAATCCGTTTTGTTTTGAAAATTCTCCGCACCAACCGGGTTTTATTTCCTTTATATCGCGGAAAATTTCACTTCCCTTTAATGTAACAGGCGTTAAAAACAGCAGTTGCCACAAACCCGATTTATCCACCCTACGGCTAATATCTGGGCAACAGAGCAGTGACTTAATTTCAGATGCAAACATAAAAGATGTGCTTCCCGTTCCGTAAAAAAACGGTTTTACTCCCAAACGGTCACGTGCAAAGAACACCTTGCGTTCGTGTATATCATATACCAAAAATGCAAAAATTCCGTTAAGTAACTCGGGACAGGAATTTCCGTACATAATATAACTCCACAGCACTGCCTCAGTGTCGCACGAAGTTGTGAAAACGGCACCCTTTCCAATTAAATCTTTTTTTAATTCCGGTACATTGTAAATTTCGCCGTTATAAACGATTACATATTGTCTGCCACAGTAGGTTATCTGCATAGGCTGTTTGCCGTTTTCAACGTCCATTACCGCCAAACGGTTATGTTGCAATGCCGTATAATTATCACTGAAACTGTCACTCGCGTCAGGACCGCGGCTTTTCATTGTCGCCCCCATATTGGCTACGATTTTTTCACTTGGCTTGACAAAAAAATCTATCATCCCGCAAATTGAACACATATAGTTACCTCCCTTTTCTCATTTATTCTATGCAAAGTCTCTGAAAAATAAACCAAAAAAGGTGCAAAGGCAAAAACCTTTGCACCAAAGAAGTTACTCTTTTACTTCCGGCAAACCTGCGATACTTGTCAGCATTGAAACAATACCTGCAAGCAAGGCGGTGCCTATTACGGCTACCCAACCCACCTCGGTAACGCTGATACCTACGGGTATCATGGCAACGGCGGTCTGTGCCACTGTTTTTAAGGCTCTGATACCTGCCGCTTTAATCCATTTTTTAAAATTAACCTTCATTTGTTTACACTCCTTTATGATAATTTTCAAGGTCAGCGACCCTGTGATTTATAACCTTAATTTGTTCTTCGACAACCGGCATACGTTTGGCAAAATTGTTGTGTTCTCTGACTTCTCTTGTCAGTTCGTCGATTTTGGTGTCGGTCACTGCCTGCGTTATCTTCATGGACTGCTCGTTCTTTTTCGAGGTAGCAACGCAGGTTATCACAACACCTATAAGCGAAAGACTGCCGGTTATAATCGCCACGACAATCGCCTCACTCATTTGGCTACCCCCAACATCACTTTCCATGTTGCGGGACCTACCGAGCCGTCGGGGTCAAGCCTATGTGCCTTTTGCCAAGTAATAACAGCCTTTTTGGTTGCACCGCCGAATTTACCGTCTGTGTTTACCCCTACAATCCTTTGAACAAGTTTCGTAAGGTTAGGGTATTTGTGAACTACCCTTCGCTTGCAGACCGCCTTTTTGGAAACGCCGACACATTCACTGCCCCACTTTCCGTCGGCACCCGCTTTAGGAAACTTAAACCCGTCGGCAATAGCGGCCTTTTGCCATGTAAGAACAAGATTTTCGGTAACTTTAGCAGGCTCACCTATTATACCCAAGGTTTTTAAAATACCTTTTGCAATGGCAATACCCATAGCCTTTCTTTTAGAGTCAGTATCAATAATCTTAATATCCTCTGCGTTATCAATAAACGCACACTCAACGATAACCGAGGTTGTATTTACCTGCCTTATAAAGCCGTAGTAATCGTTGCCCTTGCTGTTCTTTTTTGTTTTAGCACCCCTTGAATTTTGACCTAATTTTACAACCTCGGCAAGAATATTTTCAGCCAATTCCTTACCGTCACCTGTGTAGGAATAAAAGGCTTCTACACCGTCACCACCGCCTGCGTTGTTGTGAATATCCACCGCAAGGTCGGGTTTAAATGCGTTACATTCTCTTATTTCCTCTTTAAGGTCGTCGTTTTCGTCGGTTGTACGGCTCATACCGACCGTTACTCCGTACCTTACAAGTTCGGCTTGGCAATATAGGGCAATATCAAGGTTTAAATC
>JAZNLA010000050.1:0-49649 GCA_045578845.1 Acutalibacteraceae bacterium
GCGCCTAATATGGCCTACAGTTTTTCTCTTGACGTTTTCTACAATATAGCAGACGCTTTAGAGATTGCACCTGAAGATCTAATAAAGGCCGCTGTTTTTCCAGATGGAGTAATAGGACATAATTAAACGAAGGTCTATGCCGAGCTGGCATAGACCTTCGTTTATTATTATCAATATATTCTTTTTATGAAATATTCTCCATCCTGACTATACGGAGCTTCAATTTCACGTAAACCATATAACGATCCTTGATTTTCAGTTTGAACAGTATCAAAAGTCACATCTATATTCCACCAAGAGCTATCAAAGTAAACTCGATTCCAAGTGTGGTGATATTGAGCGTTATCCCGCTTATCGCCATCAACTACATAGCAGGGAATGTTCTGACTCCGACAGAGTGCAGCGAACAGATGTGAGAAGTCATAACAGACACCTTTATGTGTGCGTAAGGTTTTGCGAACATTGAAGTATTGAACAATGGGTTCATATTCATAGTCATACTCGAAGTTATGTATCATCCATTCGTATATTGCTTTTACCTTTTCTTCATCGGCATCACAGCCGGCACAAATTTCGTCAGCGAGTTCCACGGTCTTTGTATCCCATAAGGTAGCCTGACCATTCGTAAGTGAAACATTATCCTGTTTATAGATGAAAATGTGTGCTGCTAAAAGTAGCAACAAAATTGCGAAAAATACCAACAACACAAATGTTTTCGTCAATAAAGTTTCTTTTCCTTTATCGTTGTTAAAGACGATAAAATACATAAAAACGATAGCAAGTGAAATTAGTACTAAAAATGGAAATACTCTGCGACAATAAATAGAATAAGCAAAGTTTATACAAGCAATAAGTATCAACAAGATATAAACCGTTATTTTTATTACTTTTGAACTTATCTTAACAGTTAAAAACAACGTTGGTAAAAATGATAATAGGTAGAATACCTGTATAGTGGGAGAGAGGACAAGAAAGCCTCTTAAATAAAATCCCAATATTAAATTATATGTAAGTGCTATGGTAAAGAAAATAATCCTAGTTTTTGTGTTCTTCATTTCAATTCTCCTTTATGTAAAAAATCTCTTGAAACGAAGAAGTGGCAGTACAGAGCGACTAACTCTGTACTGCCACAAACAAAGGCTATTTAACATCTTTTAAGAAAACAACAAACCCGAACGTTTCACCAATCGGTAAAAGGTTCGGGTTTGAATGCTTTGGTGCGGGTAACAGGACTTGAACCTGCACAGCCTTGCGACCATTAGAACCTGAATCTAACGCGTCTGCCAATTCCGCCATACCCGCATATTTAATTATCGCGGTTTAAATACGCATGACATATTATACTCACATTATCACCTATTGTCAAGTGAAATTTGGGGTATCCTATTTCCTATTCATTCCTCAGTACCTACCCTTGATTCCCAATGCTTTTCGCACGTGTTTACGCAGTTTTACAAAATACAGTTTTATTATCATGGTTACTGCATAATCGTAGATTGTGAAAGCAACATTCCCCGCCGCGAGCAGTATTAAAGCCGTTACGGTAAGTCCCAAAGTTTCGTTGGAAAACGGGTTTATTCCGATTATTTTTATTATCACTAAATACGATATTACTATAGTAACATTAAATACCGCAAACTTTATTATAAGTTCTAATATACGGTTGCCTATTCTTTCAATCAGCATTTTAAGTATCGGGTAGTATCCCAAAATACCTATAAAAACTGTCAGTGCTTCGGCTTCGGTAGGTAACACAAGTGACAGCACCGCCGTTACTATGTAACACAAAAATCCCCAGCCTGTACCGATTTCAATGGCAGGTACTAAATATAAAATTCCCGCCAAAGCAGGCACTGCATAAAGCATTATAGGTATATTTGTCCCGAGCATTACCACCACTGCAAGTGCCGAAATAACCCCGCATAAGGCTACTTTTACCGTCTGTTTCATATTAACAACAGTCACACATCATGTCGAAGCACATGAGTCCCGCACAAATTTCACAGGGTGAGCACTGCATATTAGTACCTTGTCCCGCATACGGTCTGCCATACGCGGAATAACCGTTGCGGCTACGTTGCATTTGATTAAGGGCAGCACGGTATTCGGCATTTTGCGGGTCCATTCTGCAGGCGGTTGCCATACTTGTATACGCCGCGTCAAACCAACCTCTGCGGTATAGTACCGTTGCGTTTAAAAAGTACCATTCGGCAGTGCGTTTTTCGGGCGGAACGCCATCTAAAATTTCCTGTGCTTCTTCAAATCTACCGTTATTTATAAGGTTTCTTACGTCGTTAAATTCAGAATTTGCCGACGTGTTTCCTGCTCCCCAATTATTCCCCGCTTGCCGTTTTGCAGAACCTCCCGACTTACGACTGTTTATAATTTGGTCGTAAGCCTCGTTAATTTCCTGCATTTTCTCGGTCGCCATTTCGGCGGCGGTAGGGTTATTATCAAAGTTATCAGGGTGATACTTCCTCGCCATATCGCGGTAAGCCGATTTCACCTGCTCGTCGGTAGCACTACGGTCAATACCAAGCACTGCATACGGGTCTTTCATTTATCCTTCTCCTCTTTAAAAATCTTTTCCATTTGTGCATTAGTTCCAAGGTAAAGTATATTATCTATTATAGATTTATATTTTTTTATTTCAAGTAGTTCGCTGTAATTTCTACATTCTGCAAGGCAGTTATTCATAATAGGCGTCAATCTTTCTTTAGCAAAAATTTTGGGGTTGCCGCCGTTTATTTCCGCCTTTAGAGGATTGAAATTTTTTCTCTTTATATCCCTTTCTATATCGTCTGCCGTGTCACAAAGGTATATCCATTTACCAAGGCAATAACCTATAGTGCCGAAAATTGTGTTATATCGGTCATGGGGGCTTAACATTTCGATTATTTTACCAACCGCTTTAGCCGTAGGCTCTGCCGCTTGGTCTAAACTGCAATTTGGTGTTGTTTCTGCAGACCTTTGTCCTTTTGCAAATTCCTCGATTACCGTTTTTAGTTCGGGATATAATTTATAAGCCTTTTTGCACCAGCGTTTTGAAAACAGTCTTAACACCAAATAAAACGGTTTTAAAATCCAAACACTGTCTGCAATATTGTCCCTTATTTTAAGGTCGGCAAGGGCAACCCCTGCCGCCGCCGACATATCTTGAAATCTGCCGTCATTTTTACAGTAGGTGCATTTTTTAAAATGATTTACTCGGCACCGTTTTTGTTCGTATCCTTCACATTCTTCGGTCAAAGACATACCTATCAGCGAAATAAAAGTTAAATCATAACTAAGACAAAATTTCGACAGCGGTCCGTAGGTTTTGCCCATGTGACGGCAAAGACCGCAGTAAATCGCCTTATAAATTTCGTAGTCTTTTACCTTTAGTTCCGGTTTAAACACCGTTACATATCCGAACAAAACATCACCGCCTACTTATAGATTTTACATAACTTTCCCAAAAAATTGGTTAATACATTATGAACAATAAAAATCAGAGCAATTTTTTGAGAAATTTACCTGTATATGACCCTTTGCATTCGGCTATTTGCTCAGGAGTACCTACACAAACAATATTTCCGCCTCTGTCCCCGCCCTCGGGACCTAAATCAATAACGTGGTCGGCACATTTAATAACATCTAAATTATGCTCGATTACAACCATACTGTTGCCTGCGTCAACCAAACGGTTAAGTACGTCAATAAGACGTTTGACATCGTCAGTGTGAAGTCCCGTTGTAGGCTCGTCCAAAATATAAATGGTCTTGCCCGTCGGCCGTTTGGAAAGTTCGGTGGCAAGTTTTACACGCTGTGCCTCACCGCCCGACAGAGTAGTTGCCGGCTGACCGAGTTTCACATAACCTAAGCCTACATCAAACAAGGTTTTCAGTTTGCGGTAGATTTTCGGGTGGCTTTCAAAGAAGTACATTCCTTCTTCAACCGTCATTTCCAGCACATCATAAATATTTTTATCCCTATATTTAACCTCTAGTGTTTCGCGGTTGTAACGGCTGCCTTTACATACCTCACAAGGCACATAAATGTCGGGTAAAAAGTGCATTTCGATTTTAATTATGCCGTCGCCTTCGCATGCTTCACAGCGACCGCCTTTAACATTAAAGGAAAATCTGCCTTGGGAATAACCGCGTTCTTTGGCGTCTTTAGTCGCGGCAAAAAGTTCGCGAATATCATTAAACACCCCTGTATAGGTGGCAGGGTTTGAACGCGGTGTCCTACCTATGGGGGACTGACTGATTTCAATTACCTTGTCAAGATTTTCGAGTCCTTTTAGTTGCTTATGTTTACCCCAAACACGCTTGGCACCGTTGAGTTCGCTTGCAAGCCGCTCATACAAAACGCTGTTGATAAGCGATGACTTGCCCGACCCCGAAACACCCGTTACGCAGGTAAGTTTTCCAAGCGGAATTTCAACATCTATATTTTTTAGGTTGTTTTCTTTTGCACCTATGATTTTTATACTTTTTCCGTTACCGCTACGGCGAGTAATGGGCACTTCAATACATTTTCTGCCCGACAGATAATCGCCCGTAACCGATTTTTCACAGTTTGCAACCTCTAAGGGTGTGCCCGCACAAACAACCTCACCGCCGTGTATTCCCGCACCCGGACCAATATCGACGATAAAATCGGCGGCACGCATGGTATCCTCGTCATGTTCAACCACGATTACGGTGTTGCCGAGGTCACGTAAATTTTGCAAAGTTACCAAAAGTCGGTCATTATCCCTTTGATGAAGACCGATACTCGGCTCGTCTAAAATATAAAGCACGCCCATAAGCGATGAGCCGATTTGGGTGGCAAGTCTTATTCGCTGGCTTTCGCCGCCCGACAGTGTGCCCGATGCACGCGAAAGGCTTAAATAGTCAAGACCGACACTGACAAGAAACTGCAGTCTTGATTTTACCTCTTTTACTATAGGTGCGGCAATTTTTCGGTCGCGGGGGTTAAGTTCTAAATTGTCAAAAAATTTGAGCGAATCGACAACCTGCAAATCGCACAGTTCTTTAATATTTTTACCGCCGACAGTGACCGACAGTATTTCGGGTTTAAGCCTTGCACCGCCGCAGTCATGACACGGACTTTCGGTCATAAGTGCCTCGATTTCATTTCGGGAATATTCACTGCTCGTTTCTTTGTAACGGCGTTCAAGATTATTAACCACACCCTCAAAAGGCACACTGAAACTGCCGCCGCCCCATTCGGCGTTGCGGGTGAATTTTATTTTTTCGTTTCCTGTACCGTAAAGCAAAATATTTTTAATTTCCTGTGACAAATCGCAGTAAGGCGTGTCTACACTGAAACCGTAGTGCTCGGCTAGACCTTTGTAGTACATAAGTGCTATTGTGCCCTGCTCTTTAGAGCCCCAGCCGCTCGTTCCCCAACCGCTTGCCCTAATACACCCTTCGGCAAGCGATTTCGACTCATCGGGGACAAGCAGTACGGGGTTTATTTTCATAAAAATACCGAGTCCCGTACAGGTAGGGCAGGCACCGAACGGACTGTTAAAAGAGAACATACGAGGTGCAAGTTCGGGCACGCTGATGTCATGTTCGGGGCAGGCATAATTTTCCGAAAAGGTGTATTCGTTTCCGCCTATTACCGAAACGGTTGCAATACCGCCCGATAGTTTCAGTGCCGTTTCGACACTGTCGGTAAGGCGTTTTTCTATACCCTCTTTCAAAACAAGTCGGTCAATGACCGTTTCAATGGTGTGTTTTTTGGTTTTTTCGAGTTTAATTTCCTCGGACAAATCATAAACTTCGCCGTCGATACGGACACGCACATATCCGTCGCGGCGAGCCTTTTCGAGCAACTTTTGGTGTTCGCCCTTTTTGGCTCTTACAATGGGTGACATGATGAGAATTTTATCGCCTAAACCGTTTTCCATAATTCGGTCAACAATTTGGTCAACCGACTGTCTTACGATTTCTCTGCCGCAAACAGGACAGTGCGGCACACCGATATGGGCGTATAAAAGACGCAGATAATCATAGATTTCAGTTACGGTGCCTACGGTAGAACGAGGGTTTTTAGAGGTTGTTTTTTGGTCTATGGATATAGCGGGCGACAGTCCTTCAATACTGTCAACATCGGGTTTTTCCATCTGACCTAAAAACTGACGTGCGTATGACGACAGCGACTCGACATAACGGCGTTGACCCTCGGCATACAAAGTGTCGAAAGCCAATGACGATTTACCCGAGCCCGAAAGTCCTGTCAAAACCACAAGTTTATCACGCGGTATATCGATATCTATATTTTTTAAATTGTGCTCTTTGGCACCTCTGATTACAATTTTATCGCTTGCCATATCCCACTCCAAAAAAAATCTTATACCTAATTATTTTACCTCAATTTTTTTAAAAAGTAAATATTTTTATGATATTTATAAAATACAAAAGAAGCAGCCGAAAAAACAACTACTTCTTTTTGCTCAAATATCACCTTTTCGGTACGTCAAAATCGCCGCACCCTACGATTTAATTAAAAATTATTATCTTTCTTCTATTCCCACATAAGGTCTTTGGGGGTGAACATTCATGTATGCGGGGCGAATGATTTTGCTTGCGTTGACAATTTCCTCAATACGGTGGGCACTCCAACCGACAATGCGTGAAGTTGCAAAAATCGGTGTATAAAGTTCGGGCGGGAGTTCGAGCATACTGTAAACAAATCCGCTGTAGAAATCAATATTTGCACTGACACCTTTATACATTTTTCTTTCCTCGGCAATGATTTTCGGTGCCAACTGTTCAACCAACGAATATAGTTTATACTCGCGATGAAGTCCCTTTTCCTCGGACAAGGTTTTGACAAATCCACGGAAAACTTCAGCTCTCGGGTCGGAAACAGAATAAATGGCATGGCCTATGCCGTAGATAAGTCCCGAACGGTCAAAAGCCTCTTTATGCAGTATTTTCTTTAAATACTCGGCAACTTCCAGTTCGTCTTCCCAGTTCTTTACATTAACTTTAATGTCCTCGAACATTTCTTTAACCTTGATATTTGCACCGCCGTGTTTAGGCCCTTTTAGCGAGCCTAAAGCCGCCGCTATTGCAGAATAAGTGTCGGTACCCGACGAAGAAACAACATGAGTTGTAAAGGTAGAATTATTACCTCCGCCATGTTCGGCGTGAAGTACAAGTGCCAAATCCAAAATTTTGGCTTCAAGCGGTGTGTACTTACTGTCAAGTCTTAGCATATGCAGTATGTTTTCAGCCACCGAAAGATTAGGGTCAGGCTCATGGATAAAGAAACTTGTACTGTCTTTTAGGTAATAATTGTACGAAATGTAACTGTAGACCGCAAGCATTGGGAATGCGGCAATAAGTTGTAAACACTGCCGTAAAATGTTTTCAACACTTGTGTCATCGGGGTTGTTATCATAAGAATAAAGGGTTAAAACACTTCGTGCCAACGAGTTCATAACGTCGGTTGACGGTGCTTTCATTATTATATCTCTTGTAAAAGACGAAGGCAGTGAACGGTAACTTGCCAAAAGTTTTCCGAAATCAACCAACTCTTCCTTTTTAGGCAGTTCGCCGAATAAAAGCAAATAGGTTATTTCTTCAAACCCAAAACGGTCGTCTTTCAAAAAACCTTCAACCAACTGTTTTATGGGATAACCTCGGTAGTAAAGTTCACCCGCACACGGTACAATTTCACCGTTTATATTCTTTTTTGAAATAATTTCCGAAACCTCGGTAAGTCCTGTCAAAACGCCGTTTCCGTTAAGGTCGCGAAGACCTCTGAACACCTTGTGCTCGGCGTACATCTGCGGTTCTATATAACTGTCCTTAATGCAAAGTTCGGCCAGATTTTTGATTTCGGGGGTAATCGCCGAATAATCTCTCTCTTTTATATCTTTATTCATTCTTAGTCCTTTCCTCTGGATTTGCCTAATTCCAATGTTCTTTTATATGATGCCGATACCGCATCTATGACAGCGGCTCTGAACCCGCTGTTTTCGAGTGAATTTACACCCTCAATGGTACTGCCCGCGGGACTGCAAACGGCATCTTTAAGGGATCCCGGGTGCCTTTCGGTTTGGAGTACCATGGCAGCCGCACCGAGTACTGTACTTGCGGCATATTTTTGTGCCTTATCCCTCGGCAAACCGCATTTTACACCGCCGTCGGCAAGTGCTTCGATAAACATATATACAAATGCAGGACCGCAACCCGAAATTGCACTTGCGGCATCTATGAGTTTTTCCGAAGTTTCGTCGATAATTCCCGCAGCATTAAAACCTGTTTTAAAGATTTCAATTTCTTCCTGCTCTACACATTCATTTTTACAATAAAGCAGTGTGCCTTTGCCGATTTCAGCAGGTGTGTTGGGCATAATTCTTATGACAGGCACATTAAATCCCAACATCTCACAAATAGAGTCGGTACTAACACCTGCCGCCATGCTTATAACAGCAAATCTATCCTCACGCAATTTAAGAGTTTTTGCCATATCGTCCAAAACCGCACTTAACATCTGCGGTTTTACTCCGAGCACTATAAATCTACTATTTTTTGCAATATCTTTGTTTTGGGTAGCGGTGGCATTTAACAGTTTTGCCGACTCGTTTAATTTTTCAGTATTTTTATCGGCAAGTGCTATTTTTTTACCCGATTTTGCCGCGGCAGAAGCCAACGCTCCGCCCATATTTCCGCAACCTATAAATCCAAATGTGTACATTTATCTCACCTGTCCGTTTCCTCTTACGACGTATTTATAACTTGTAAGAGCCTTTAGTCCCATAGGGCCTCTTGCGTGAAGTTTTTGGGTTGAAATGCCTATTTCACAACCAAGACCGAACTCACCGCCGTCGGTAAATCTCGTCGAGGCATTTACATACACCGCCGCACTGTCAACATTTACGGTGAAATAATCGGCGACAGTACTGTTTTCGGTAACTATAGCCTCACTGTGTCCCGTAGAATGTACTCTAATATGGTCAACCGCCTCATTTACGCCGTCAACCGTCTTGACGGCTAAAATGTAATCCAAAAACTCGGTGTCAAAATCATTATCTGAAGCACAAGTACCGTCAATGATTTTCTGCGACTCATTATCAAGCCTCAGTTCAACGGGTTGTTTACCCTCTTCTATTCTTTTATCTACCAAGCAAGCTTTAAGCAATGGTAAAAATTCTTTGGCAATTTTTTTATCAACCAAGCAGACCTCAGCGGCATTGCAAACCGACGGACGGCTTGTTTTGGCATTTTCGACTATTTTAAGTGCTTTTTTTATATCGGCACTGCCGTCAACATAAATGTGGCAAATGCCCGTACCCGTTTCAATGCACGGCACCTTGGCGTTTTGAACGCACGCCTTAATAAGACCTGCTCCGCCGCGGGGTATCAACATATCGACCTTGCCTATCGCCGTCATAAGTTCGGTGGCACTGTCGCGACTTGTGTCGGTTACAAGCGAAACCGCATCTGCAGGTACACCCGCATTTTCCAAGCCTGTTTTAAGTGCATTTACTATGGCAATATTAGAGTTTATCGCCTCTTTGCCGCCTCTTAGCACCGCAACGTTACCGCTTTTTATTGATAAAGCCGCAGTGTCCGAAGTGACATTCGGGCGGCTTTCAAAAATCATAGCAAGCACGCCTACAGGCACCGCAATTTTGGCTATATTAAGTCCGCTGTCAGTCTTGTAAGAGTCCAAAGTTTCACCTACGGGGTCGGGCAGATTTACAACATCTAAAATCGCATCTGCCATGGCGAAAATTCTGGGTTTAGTCAGTGTCAATCGGTCAATCATGACCTCGGAAATGTGCAATTTTGCCGCATTTATATCTTTTTCGTTTTCTATAAGAATTTCGTCGGCATTTTGCTTTAAACTTTTCGCCATTTCTGTGAGTGCCGAATTTCTTTTTTCTATATTAAGTGCCGCCACAATGTGTTTTACCGCTACTGCACGGTCTAAAATTTCAGCAGTGTTCAATTCAATTCACCTTTTTAAAAAACTTTGTGCCTACCTTTTTGCCCTCGGCAATATCGTAAAGCAGGTCGGGGTTTTGTCCCTCGGCAATAACCATATCGGTCCCGTTTTGCATGCAAATTTCAGCGGCATGGATTTTAGTAAGCATACCGCCTGTACCGAGTTGTGACCCGCTTCCGCCTGCCAACGCCCTTATTTCGTCGGTAAGTTCATAAACTTCGGGGATAAGTTTTGCTGTCAAGTCTTTATGGGGGTCGGCTGTATAAAGTCCTTTTATATCGGAAAGCAGTATCAAAAGTTCGGCATCGGCACAAGAAGCAACCAAAGCCGCTAACGTATCGTTATCACCTACCGAAATCTCTTCGGTGGCAACGGTATCATTCTCATTTATTATGGGCAGTGCACCCATTTCAAGCAAACGGTTTATTGTGTTTTTGAAATTACGGTTTCGTTCTTCATTTTGCAAATCACTGCCTGTAAGCAGAATTTGACCTATAGTATGTCCGTATTCCGAAAAATATTTATCGTATGTATACATCAGTTCGCACTGACCTACCGCTGCTGCCGCCTGCTTGGTCGGAATATCCTGCGGGGAATTTCTCAGTGACAGTTTGCCCACACCCATGCCGATAGCACCTGACGATACCAAAATAATCTCATGTCCTGAATTTTTGAGGTCACTCATAACCTTACAAAGATTTTCAAAGTGGCGGATATTTATATTACCCGTAGCATGTGTCAAGGTTGATGTGCCTATTTTAATAACAATTCTCATAAACTTCACCTTATGATTAGTATATTTAAAAAATTATACCATAATTTTTCACAACTTACAATATTTAGCCTAAAAATTTTACAAATTTATAAATATAAAAAGCACCGCCCGAAAAGATAATCTTTCGGGTGGTGCTCTGTTTTAAACTAACTATTAGTGTTCGGCAATCCAAAGGTCTGCTTTTTCTTTGGAAACGCTTTTTATATTTTCTTTACTGTAAATCGACTCTTCGCCGCCATTAAAGTAAAGGAAATACTTGCCATCGGGAGTTACATAAAGTGTTTCTTCATAACCTGTAGGGTCACCAAACTCACCGACAACGTGCTTTTTAACAAGCACTGCGGTATCGGTATCGTACTCGCGTTTGCAAATAATCTTTTTCATTTTCTTTTCTCCTTTTTAATGTAATTATTGACATAAATATTGCTTTTAATCTAAAGAAATACCCGAAGGGCCGCCGTTTTGCCCACCCAAATTTTGTCCTTTAAAATCACGGCAATCGTAAGTTTCTTTAGAAAAATCAATATATATCCCGTTTATGGTAACAGCGGTACAGTTAGACTCACCAACCCAACTGATCATGGAGCCTGTTGTTCCCGTCTGCCAATAAATTGTTTTATTTTCATTTTTTATATCGTTACAAACTTCTACCCTTATTCCGCCTTCAAAGTGTTTGTTTTTCGGCACCTCGTAAACCATAAGTCTGTATCCGCTATTAAAAAACACCGCTTGGTCTTTATCCTCTCGGACAAAATTACCGGTAGGCAGATTATCAAGACTATAAAAGAAAGAGTCTTTAATGACAAAAACTATATTACAGATTATTGTAACGGTTGCAAGCAACCATACAATTATACAAATTTTTTGTTTCAATCAAGATTACTTCCTTTCCAGAGGGTTTATTTTCGGTATCTTTGTAAATAATACAACATGAGGTGATAAAATGCAAGGGATACCGTTTTTATTTGCTGAAAAAATTACTCGCGACCCCGAAATTATGAATATATTTGCCGCACTGCCTCTTGACCGTCAAAAGGCAATTATAGAAAAAGCAAGAGGTACAACCGACAGTTTTGAAATGGGTCGTATAATAAACGAAATCAAACAATTTTAAGCGAAATATCGAATGCTTTTACCGAATGGGTCAGAGCCCCTATTGAAATGATATCCACCCCTGTTTCGGCTACAGGTCTAATGGTTTCGGCAGTGATATTGCCCGACGCTTCAAGCAAAGCATTGCCGCTTACCATTTTAACCGCTTCTCTCATGGTGTCGCACGACATATTATCAAGCATGATGATTTCACAGCCTGTGCTAAGTGCCTCGGCAACCTCATCTAAAGTGCGGGTTTCAACCTCTATTTTAACAGTATGTCCTATTTTTTCGCGAAGTTTTTTTACTGCCTCGGTTATACTGCCGCAAGCATCAATATGATTATCTTTAAGCATTGCCGCATCACTCAGATTAAAACGGTGGTTTTTACCTCCGCCGCAGGTCACTGCATACTTTTGCAAGGCTCTAAGTCCCGGCAAGGTTTTTCTTGTATCAGTAACCGTAGCATTAGTGCCTTCAACCAAAGATACTGCTTCCGCCGTCATGGTGGCAATGCCCGACATATGCTGAATAAGATTAAGCGAGGTCCTTTCACCCTTTAAAAGCAGTGCGGTAGGACCGCAGATTTCGGCAATTATATCACCTTTTTTTACATTTTGTCCGTCATTTATGTGCTTTTTAATTTCAAAATCACCCAAGAGTTCAAAAACACGAAGTGCAACATCAATACCGCAAAGCACACCGCTTGCCTTGGCAATAAACTGTGCTTTACTGCGTTTATTTTGGAACGGCAGATTATCCGCTGCCGCGTCAATATAATTTATATCCTCTAAAAGGGCAGTTTTGATAATATCATCTACATAAAACTGTATCATTTCAAGGAAACCTCCTTTAGTACTATCGAGGCAACCGTTGCAAGACTTCTTGCCTCTAAATAATCGGTGGTGATTTCAAATTTATTGTTATTAAGCCTTGCTACTATGTTTTCAACCTCAGGTCGGTATTTTCTCGCCGCATCGGGGTTGGGCAAAACAAAGTGGCATTTTTGCATAATCTTGCGGACAGCAGTTCTCATGCCTGTAGGCATTGGTGCACCGCTTATCTCATATTTCGGCGGTTTACCGCTTACTGTTGACACTGCAAAATGGTTGTTTATATCCTCTGCCGCACGCCGGCCGAAAACAAGTGCCTCTAAAAGTGAGTTAGACGCCAAACGGTTTTTACCGTGAACACCTGTATGCGAACATTCACCTACCGCGTAAAGTCTATTTAACCTTGTTTTACTGTTTAAATCAACATCTATACCGCCCATAAGGTAGTGGTGGGTAGGGAAAACGGGTATCGGCTCGCTTGTCATATCGACACCCTCGGACAAACAACGCTTATAAATCATGGGGAAACGGTCAGTTATAAACTCTTTATCCCTATGCGTTATATCTAAGAAAAACTTATCGCTGCCGGTTCTTCTCGACTCTAAAATAATTGACCTTGACACTACATCGCGTGGTGCTAATTCAAGCCGCTCATCATAACGGTGCATAAATCGGTCACCGTGGCAGTTTACAAGATACGCACCCTCGCCGCGGACAGCCTCACTGATTAAAAAACGCTCGCGGCAACTGTCCCCCGCAAAGCCTGTCGGGTGAAACTGAATATAATGTAAATTTTCTATCTTCGCACCGAGCGAATGAGCCATTGCAATACCATCACCCGTAGCCGTAGATGAATTGGTGGTATATTTATAAACACGGCCGAGTCCGCCGGTGGCAAGTATAACGTTTGAAGCGGCTACAATTTTAAGACCGCCGTTATTTAAAAGCGTGGCAAAATATCCGCCGTTAGCCTCGTCTAAAAAAGCCAGAGAAGTATCTTCCGCAATATCGACATTAGGCAAATTATTAGTAGCGGCAATTATTGTCCGCATAAGTTCTTCACCCGTAGTATCGCGGTGATGAACAATACGGCGGCGGCAATGACCGCCCTCTAAAGTTTTGTGAATTTCGTTACCATGCATATCAAATACGGCACCAAGTTCAATCATTTTCCGAACATCTTTCGGACCTTCTTTTACAAGAACTTCAACCGAGTCAAGACGGTTTTCCCTGCCGCCTGCAATTAGTGTGTCCTCAATATGCAAATCAAAACTGTCGTCCTCTAAATCAAGCACTGCGGCAACACCGCCTTGAGCAAGGTTACTGTTACAAAGCCGTAAATCCCTTTTGCAAACGACCAAGGCATTTATTCTGCTGTCGAGATTGTAGGCGGCATAAAGTCCCGAAAGACCGGCACCGACAATCAAAACGTCATATTTATCACGCATAATCTACGCCTCTTAGCAAAATTTAGTGGTTTAAAAGCCTATACTACCCCAAATTTTAGTATTTGCTCAATTATATCACACTTTTTAAAAAAATTAAAGAGCATATTTAAATTTTCCCTTTTTTACACAAAAATGTCCTTTGATTTACAATCCCGTTACACCTTTAATACTAAATAAAAGCACTCTGTCCCCAAAATCTTGGAAACAGAGTGCCGTTAAAATCTAAATTAAGCCTTGCCGACCGAACCAAAGAGTTCCATTTTCTCTTTAACAGTAGCCTTAATAGCCTCAACTCCGGGGGCTAAAAGTTTTCTCGGGTCAAAGCCTTTGCCCTGCAGGTCTTTACCTGCCTCAACATACTCGCGTGTAGCGGCGGCAAATGCCAACTGACACTCGGTATTAACATTGATTTTGGAAACGCCCAAAGAGATTGCCTTTTTAATCATATCGGCAGGGATACCTGTACCGCCGTGGAGAACCAACGGCATGGTGCCTGTAAGTTTTTGGATTTCGTCAAGGGTATCAAAACTTAAGCCTGCCCAATTTTCGGGGTATTTGCCGTGAATATTACCGATACCTGCGGCAAGCATTGTTACGCCGAGGTCGGCAATCATTTTACATTCATTGGGGTCGGCAACCTCGCCGTTTCCGATAACGCCGTCTTCTTCACCGCCGATAGCACCGACTTCGGCCTCTATTGACATACCTTTTTCTTCGCAAATTGCAACGAGTTCTTTGGTTTTTGCGATATTTTCCTCAATAGGATAGTGTGAGCCGTCAAACATAATGCTTGAGAAACCTGCCTCAATGCATTTTTTTGCACCTTCATAACTTCCGTGGTCAAGGTGAAGTGCTACGGGAACGGTAATGCCGAGTTCGTTAATCATACCGTTTACCATGCCTACAATGGTGGTATAACCGCACATATATTTGCCTGCACCTTCGGAAACACCGAGAATAACGGGTGACTTCAATTCTTCTGCAGTAAGAAGAATTGCCTTGGTCCACTCAAGGTTATTGATATTGAATTGACCGACAGCGTATTTACCTGCCTTTGCTTTATTAAGCATTTCTTTTGCTGAAACTAACATTTATAATTCCTCCAAAGTTTTTTAATATTTTAACCTAAAGCACATTATAAATCAAGTGCCGAATTTTATTTATAGAGCGGATGCTTTTCACAAATAGCCTTTACAGAAGCCTTGATGTTATCCTTTTCTTTTTCAAAATCGGTAACGCAAAGAGCAATCAATCTGCCGACCTCTGCAAAATCGGTTTCGTCAAGACCGCGTGTGGTTGCGGCGGGAGTGCCAAGACGCACACCGCTTGTGACAAATGGTTTTTCGGGGTCAAACGGAATAGCATTTTTATTTGCGGTAATACCGACCTCGTCAAGACGGTGTTCCAACTCTTTGCCCGTAACACCTGTGCCGCGAAGGTCCAAAAGCATAAGGTGGTTATCGGTACCTCCCGAAACAAGTTTAAGCCCTGCACCTACAAGTGCCGAAGCCATTGACGCAGCGTTTCTTATAACCTTTTCCTGATACTCTTTAAATTCGGGTTTTAATGCCTCACCGAAACAAACTGCCTTACCTGCAATAACATGCATTAAAGGACCGCCTTGGTTGCCGGGGAAAACAGCCTTATTTATCGCTTTGAAGATTTCTTCGTCGTTGCAAAGAATCATACCGCCTCTGGGACCGCGAAGTGTCTTATGGGTGGTAGTGGTTACAACATCGGCATACTTAACGGGGTTTTGGTGAAGTCCTGCGGCTACCAATCCCGCAATATGAGCCATATCGACCATGAAAAGTGCACCGACTTCATTGGCGATTTTGGCGATTACATCAAACTTAATCTCGCGGGCATAAGCCGAAGCACCTGCGACGATAAGTTTGGGTTTACATTCGTGAGCAACTTGACTCAATTCGTCATAATCTATAAATCCGTCTTCACTAACACCGTAAGAAACAAAGTTGTAAAGTTTACCCGAACTGTTTACGGGTGAGCCGTGGGTTAAGTGACCGCCATGGGCAAGATTCATACCCATTATAGTATCCCCCGGATTTACAAGTGCAAAATAGACGGCTTGGTTTGCCTGAGCACCCGAATGGGGCTGAACATTGGCAAACTTAGCTCCAAACAGTTTGCAGGCACGTTCCCTTGCAATATCCTCAACGATATCGACATACTGACATCCACCGTAATAACGCTTGCCGGGATAACCTTCGGCATACTTATTGGTGAGCACCGAGCCCATTGCCGCCATTACTGCGGGAGAAACGAAGTTTTCGGAAGCAATAAGTTCAATATTATTCTGTTGGCGGTGAAGTTCCAACTCCATTGCATCGCCGACCTCTTTATCAAACTCTTTGACAAAGCCTACCGAATCTAACATATTTTCGTACATAATAAACTCCTTAATTTTTACGGAAATTTTTTGATATACTTCTATCAAACTGTATTATATAACAAACTTTCAATTAAATCAATCGAAATTTAACCAAAATTTAATAAAAAACACTTTTAATTCAAAACACTTTGTGCTAAAATATAAGATGTATAGTTACTTTTTTAAGGAGAACACCATGGGTCTTATCCAAAAAATATTCGGAAATTACAGTGAAAAAGAAATTAAACGTATTCTGCCTTTGCAAAGACAGGTGCTTGATTTAGAAGAAAAATATTCATCCTTTAGCGACGACGAACTCCGTAACATGACCGAAAAGTTTAAATCACTTTTAGCCGAAGGCAAACCGCTCGACGCAATTTTGCCCGACGCGTTTGCCGTTTGCCGCGAGGCTTCCTACCGCGTACTATCCATGAAACACTTTCCTGTTCAGATTTTGGGCGGTATTATACTGCACCAAGGCAGAATCAGTGAAATGCGTACAGGTGAAGGTAAAACACTTGTTGCCACTTTGCCTGCATACCTTAATGCTCTATCGGGCAAAGGTGTTCATATTGTAACGGTCAACGATTATCTTGCCCGACGCGACAGTGAGTGGATGGGCAAGGTTTACAGTTTTTTGGGACTTACCGTAGGACTAGTTGTCCCCGGTATGGACAATGACCAAAAACGTGTGGCTTACGATGCCGACATAACCTACTGCACCAACAATGAATTAGGTTTTGACTATCTTCGTGACAACATGGTGATCTACGCCAACCAGCGTGTTTGCCGCGGATACCACTACGCCATTGTTGACGAGGTTGACTCAATTCTTATAGACGAAGCGAGGACTCCGCTTATTATTTCAGGCAGAGGCAACAAGTCAAGCGACCTCTACCTTTCGGCTAACAAGTTTGCAAAAGGCCTTAAATGTGTCAGAATTCGCGAAACCGACAGTAAAAAGACCGACGAAGAACTGCAGATTGACGGCGACTATGTTGTTGACGAAAAAGCCAAAACCTGCACCCTTACACCCGAGGGTGTTATTAAGGCTGAACAGTTTTTCGGTATAGATAACCTTAATGACCCCGACAACATTACCGTTGCCCACCACATTCAGCAGGCTATCCGTGCTTACGGCATTATGAAACGCGATGTCGACTATGTTGTAAAAGACGGCGAAGTGCTTATAGTTGACGAATTTACCGGCCGTATAATGTACGGCAGACGTTATAATGAGGGATTACACCAAGCCATTGAAGCAAAAGAGGGTGTAAAGGTTGCACATGAGTCAAAAACGCTTGCCACAATAACATTCCAAAACTTCTTCAGAATGTATGACAAACTCGCCGGTATGACCGGTACTGCCATGACCGAGGAAATGGAATTCAGGCAGATTTATAAACTTGACGTTGTTGAAATTCCCACCAACATGCCTGTTATAAGAGAAGATAAAACCGATATTGTTTACAAGACCGAACGAGCAAAATTCGCGGCGGTCATTGATAATATTGCAGAATGTCACGAAAAAGGCCAGCCTGTACTGGTCGGTACTATTTCTATCGAAAAAAGCGAACTGTTGAGTTCCATGCTCAAAAAACGCGGTGTAAAACACAATGTTTTAAACGCAAAATACCACGACAAGGAAGCCGAAATCATTGCCCAAGCGGGCAAATTCGGTGCTGTTACCATTGCCACCAACATGGCGGGCAGAGGTACCGATATCATGCTTGGCGGTAACGCCGAGTACCTTGCCAAAGCCGACCTTCGGAAACTCGGTTACAGCGACGAAATCATTTCCGCCGCTACGGGATTTGCCGAAACATTTGACCCGGACATTTTAAAAGCAAGGGAAGAATATGCCCAATTTTTAAGTCAACACAAAGAGGAAATATCCCCCGAAGCCAAAAAGGTAAGAGCCGTCGGCGGACTTTGTATTTTAGGTACTGAACGTCACGAATCAAGACGAATTGATAATCAGTTACGCGGACGTGCCGGCCGTCAGGGTGACCCCGGCAGCAGTAGATTTTATATTTCTCTTGAAGACGACCTCATGCGTCTTTTCGGCGGAGAAAGAATATACGGCGTTATGGAAACCCTTAAAGTGGACGAAAATATGCCGCTTGAAATCAGTTTCCTCTCTAAGACTATTGAAAGTGCACAGCAGAAAATCGAGTCGAGAAACTTTGCAATAAGAAAGAACGTACTTGATTACGACGATGTTATGAACAAGCAGCGTGAACTCATTTATGCTCAGCGTAACCGCGTACTTGACGGCGAGGACATCAAGCAAACCGTTCGCAAAATGATTGACGATACCATTGATACGGTTGTAGACGAGTATCTTGTGGGCGATGTTGCCGACGATTGGAATTTATCCGGTCTTCGCGACCACTTCAGAGGTTGGCTTATTTCAGACGGTGAACTTGAATTTAGCACAAATGACCTTAACAGCCAAGACCGCAAGAGTATAAAACAACTACTTAAAAACAATGTTGATAATATTTACGAAGCAAAGGAAACCGAATTCGGTGAACCTTTAATGCGTGAAATTGAACGTGTTATGTTGCTTCGCAGTGTTGACACACACTGGATGGACCACATCGACGCCATGGACGAATTAAGGCAAGGTATAGGACTTCGTGCCTACGGTCAGCATGACCCTGTTGTCGCCTACCGCAACGAGGGTTACGATATGTTCAGTGCCATGACCGAATCAATTCGCGAAGATACCACAAAAATGGTGCTTTGTGCAAAGGTGCGTAAAAACGAAAGCGAAGTCAAACGTACCAAGGTTGCTGAGGAAGAAACAGGCAAACAAAAAGGTATCACCGTAAAAGGTAAAGGTGTTGTAGGTAAAAATGCTTTATGTCCTTGCGGCAGCGGTCTTAAATATAAACGTTGTTGCGGCAAAAATATTGATTAAGAATGAGGTGTCTTTATGAAAAACGGAGAATTTTGGTATGATACTGACGGTAACGTTATACACGCACACGGCGGTTGGATTTTGAAGGTAGGCGATTACTATTATTGGTACGGCGAAAACCGTACAGGGGATAACTTTGTTTCGTGCTACCGCACCAAGGACTTTAAAAGTTTTGAGTTTAGAAACAACTGCTTAACCGCTCATTCCAAAATGGAAAAAAGCCATGTTTCAGATGCAGAATTAACACTTAAAATCCCGATGTCAAGTTTTGGCGAAAACACTCAAAAATTAGGTGTTATGCGTGTAAATGACCAAGATGAGTTACTTATAAATATTGAACGCCCAAAGGTGCTTTACTGTAAAAAAACAAAAAAATATGTTATGTGGATGCACTTTGAAAACGGCCATAACTACAATGCCGCTTCATGTGCTGTTGCCACTTGCGACACTCCAGACGGCGACTTTATTTACCACGGAAGTTTTAAACCTTTCGGCAATATGGCAATGGACTGCACCGTTTTTGAAGACGGCGACGACGCTTATTTTATAGCCGCCGCAAGAAACGACCGCGACCTTTATATTTACAGATTAACCGAAGATTATTTGAGCGTCGAAGACACCGTTAAGGTGCTTTTCCAAAACGCTTCAAGAGAGGCACCTGCTTTCTTTAAACGAAACGGTGAAATTTTCCTTTTATCCTCGGGTTGTACAGGTTGGAAACCCAACCAAGGCAAATTCGCCAAAACAAGAGAGGGTAAAATCGACGGCAGATGGTCGATCCTTTATGATTTCGGCGATGAAGTGACCTACCGCAGTCAACCGTCATTTGTACTTCCTATCGACAAAGACGGCGTTACGGAATATTATTATTTCGGCGACCGTTGGGGAACCACATCGCAGGAATATTTTAACTCTACCTATGTTGTACTTAAAATAAAATTCGACCAAGACGGCAATCCTTATATAGATTATAACGAGGACGCCGAAATGCCCGAAATTTAAAGGGAAAACTATGCACATTCCGTCTGTAGCCACTAAGAGTATTGAAGTTTTATCATTTCAAGAAGCCTTTGAAATAGAGAAGAAAGCCACCCTTCCTTATAATAAGGAAAAGTGGCTTTATATTCCGTGCGAATATTCCGAATACCGTTATATTTTGGGTACAAAGGGCGAAAATCCTCTTATTTGTATCGGTATAAATCCGTCTACCGCCGAACCTGACAATTTAGATAACACCCTAAAAAGTGTTGAACGGATAGCGAAAAGCAACGGATATGACTCATTTATTATGTTTAACGTCTATCCGCAACGTGCCACAAACCCCGATGACATGGAAGAGGAATTCAACGAACAAATGCACCTTGAAAATATGTGTGCATTTGAGTACATATTGTCGCTCTACAAAAACGGGCACAAACCTGCCGTTTGGGCGGCGTGGGGCACCATTATTGAAAAGCGAAAATACCTTGCCTCATGCGTTAAAGACATGGTTATGCGTGGTGAAAAGTACGGTGCCGTTTGGTACACATCGGGTGCCCGTTCCAAACAAAAGAGACATCCGCACCACCCATTATACCTTAAAAAAGACAGTTCTACCGACCTGTTTTCTGACATTTCAGATTATCTTGATAATCTTTAACCGAAACGGTTGCGAAGTTTTTCAAGTGCTTTTTTCTCTATTCGACTAACATATGAACGGCTTATTCCAAGCCGTTTTGCCACCTCACGCTGAGCAAGTTCTTTTTTACTGCTCAGTCCGTACCGCAAACTTATTATTTCAAGTTCTCTTTTGTCCAGGGTATCTGTAAGATACCCTTTTAATTTTTCCAATTTTATCTTTTTGTCTAAATCTTCGACGACATCGGTATCATCAGCCAAAACATCAATAAGTGTTAAGGTGTTGCCGTCTTTGTCGGTTTCAATGGGGTCACTGATTGAAACATCCTGTGCCGTCTTTTTAGCCGCTCTGAAATACATTAAAATTTCATTGTCTATACATCTTGCGGCGTATGTTGCAAGGCGAATACCTTTATTCGAATTGAATGAAGATACCGCTTTTATAAGTCCTATTGTGCCGATGGAAATCAAATCGTCTTGGTCCTTATCAGCGGCATAATATTTCTTCGCTATATGGGCTACAAGTCTTAAATTATGCTCAATAAGTTTCTTGCGGGCATTTTGGTCCCCGCTTTCCATTTTTTTTAGCAGTTCCGCCTCTTCTTTTGCTGACAGTGCTTTCGGAAAAGCACCCGCCGAAGTTGCATGAAGAAAAATGTGCAAAAGATTGGGGAATATTTGCCCTATAAGCGACCACAGCATGACATCACTCCTTTAAAATACACTTTAACCTTATGCTTATATTTTAAAGAAAATGCGTGTCCGAAATTTTAGATTTTAGGTCTTATTTAACACTGTCACATCACATCGGAATAGGTGCAAAGAACACTTTTAAACACTGAGTCACAGTATCCGCAGTCGGTACACCCTCCGCTACAGGCACCGACCTTTTCAAACCAATCTTCGGGGAATTTACCGTTATCAATATAAAACGGAAAAAACTGCGAAGCAAATCCCGGTTCGAACAGTTCCAATAAATTGCCTTGATATTTGCCCGAAGTATAGGCACCGAGCACAATACGAGGATGAGAATGTTGGCGGGTTGCAAGTTTAACAATATCAACCAATCCCTCGTATTTATGAATATCCTCAGGTCTAATCCATGTTTCTTTTAAGATTTCAACATGGCGGTTTTTATCACTGAACACACTACGGCAAAGGTGAGGATTCCACTCTATGTTCTTTTTCTGTTCGGCTTCATGACTATGCGAAATTAAATTATCATGGAAAGTCTGACTCGGACAAAAACGCAAGCATCCGCTATTAGCCAAAAGGCATATTTTCTTGCCATGGTCATTTGCCCATTTCGACACAGTACGAACATAGTTTAAGTCACGCTGGAAGTCACGTTGAAGATAAAAACTGTCGAAATATTCCGCAGCATATGACATTGCCTGAGTAGTGCCTATACGCATATTAACTGAGGCTCTGATTTCAATAGGTAATTTCTCTTCACGTATTACATGAGCGATAAACGGCGATGTTGTAGTTATAATTTCGGGGCAGATACCGTTTGCCTCCATATACTCTAACAAACTGAGCACTCTATCCCTTAACCCCACACTCACAGCATCATCACCATAGCAGTTACCGTTAAGCAACAGGTCAAGTTTTATTCCCATTTTACGAAGTTCCAAAAGTTCACATTCCAACCTATACTGTGCCTGCCAATCGGTCACCGCACTGCCGGGGCGGCCGCTGGCCAGTCCCGGCCACGAAAAATACACCTCACCTATATAATCACGGTATGTTTTTACAATTTCGCAAAACGGCTCTCCGCTTACGGTAAATTGAAAACCTACGGCAAACTTCATAATCTAATCTCCCTAAATAAAAATAATACATAAAGACATTATCGCCGCCGATTTTTCGGCGGCGATAACTTTAACATTTTAACAATTACAACAATGGATCTAAGACTGAATCAGTCCGACTGTCCCTCGTCCTTCGCAGTTTTATAGTTCTGTTCGGCGTCATAACGAATCTGCTCTTCGTAATCCTCGGTGAAGCCGTTTTTCTTATAAAAATCTATAACATCCTGGGTTAATTCGTAAGGCTTAGAGTGGTCAATTTCCCACTGCGGACTTGTGCGGAATTCATTATGGAAAAGATTTTTAATCTTACGGCGTTTTTCCAAATGGATAAAGCATGCACGCATACAACCGCAAGCACCTTCGATAGCACGTCCGTAACCGAACTGGTTGGGATATTTGCCGTTGAACGGGTCGAGTTCGTGATCCAAACCGCCGTTAAGACCCTCTTCACAAGCCATTTCGTCAAGTTTATTGAACTCAATTTCATGACCTGCAACAGTAACCTTTACTGATTCGGTAGTGCTGATAGCATGACCATGGCAGTTTTTAGCACACTGCATACAACGGTCACAAATATGACCCTCATAAATCGGGTCCGGCTCAAGTTCGGCATCGGTAAGCAAAACAGCAAAACGTACACGGGGACCGAATTCGGGGGTTAAGAATACTTTACTCCAACCGAATTCACCAAGACCTGCCATGTATGCAGCCATACGGAAATGAATCATAACATCAGGATAGGGCTTTTCGGGAGAAACTGCACGCGACCAGTTCTCACGGAACTTACCGGTAACGGTGTTGGTTGCGGCACCGGCGAAGAACATAATGGGAATGGTTTCATTACCGTCATCTTCCAAATATGCAGTCAATTTATGAAGAACGGTAGGAATATAAATTTGGTTCATAGCGGCATAACCCATAGAAGGATATGCGGAGAAATATGTACCTTCCTCAATACCGCGGAACATACCTCTTGCTATACGGAATCCCAAAACAATCATGGACTTAGCACCGGGGAATATGTAACGTCCGTCATACTGCTTGGGACAGCCTTCAAATCGACTCATGGGGGAAATACCGCAAAGGTCTGCACCAAATTCTTTTGCTTTTGCTTTTACCATTTCTGCTGTAATCATTTTTAATTGCCTCCGTTTGTGTTTCCATATATAAATGAATTTATATTATTCTGTTTCAAAAAGTTGTGCTTTAAGTGAAGTTTCCAACGACTGACCCGATTTAAGATGCAAGAGCGTATCGGCCTCTTTAGCGTCATTATAACATCTTCCGGGTGCCGAAGACCACGGCTCTACCGCAAAAACATAACTTCGTCCGTACCATGGATATTCTTCAAGGCCGCGGTAGACCGACCAAACCCACAAATATCGGAACACGTCTAAATCCCACGACATACGAATGCCTAATTTTTTATTGTGATTTATCAACTCATACTGTCCTGCTTTTAAATCGGATATTAAATATGAGATATTTCCTTTTTCATCGGCACTTCTTACACGGCTTAAATCGAAAAGTTCACCTTTTTTATCTGGTAACATGGGCCACTCGCCCTCAGTTTCCTCGGCGAACGGACAATTTTTCGTAGACGTATAACCGGGGACCAATACGTGCGGTTTCCCCACTATTTTAAGTTCTACCGAATTATCCAAAAACGGAAAACCGAACGCCGGATGATGACCCCACATGAAGTCCATTTCATTACACCCTAAATTGGTAATCTTCTGAGTCATGTACAAAGTAGAATCGTTTTCAACCAACTTAATATGCTTTTCAAGTAAAAACGGCGAACGTATTAAACGCAAGGTCAGTTTAACTTCGACACATTCAGGCTCATCAGTAACAGTTTCACACTGCCAAGGGTACAGACACGCTTCACCGTGTATGCCTATTTCGGCACCGTGATACGTCGTTTCACTGCCGTACACAGGGCATAGTTCCTGCCAGCCGCCGCTGTAACTGTCTAAAAATGTACCGCCATTTGAAGAAATGGTAGGAATATGATTGATATTCTTAAGTTCGTTGAAAGAATGCCACATAAAATCGGTATCGCTTGCCTTATGTACAAACTCAACAATATCGGCACCTTTCCCCAAAGCCAAAACAACCTTAATCTTTTGGTTTTCCAAGGACAGCATATCGACATTATTATACAAATATCGACGCATACGACAACCGTAGTTTCTTGTATGAATATAAGGTTCTACCCTTTCCATATATTAAGTTCCTCCGTCTTGCCGAATCAACCGACTTCGTCTATACTTCATTATTATATCATTGCGTCTAATGTTTGTCAATCGCTTTTATACCTATTACATCTTGAAAACGGCACTGTTATGCCAAAATATTTAAATTCTATCCATGCTTTTACGGTTACAGTTTAAATATCTGCTATATTGCCGTGGTTAGTAGACATTCCTTCTTTATACAAATGTCCGTCATTTGAATACTGCAAAACTTTGGGTATTATTTGGTCACCCAAGCACAAATGTCAGTTTTACGGGATTATGGTCGCTGAAAGCAAAGCGGGCGTCTACGGTTTCACTCAAAACAACCTCTACATTACTGCTTGTTATCATTCCGTCGACCGAAAGTACAAAGTCGGTGCCGTCACCCCTAAAAGGCGAATCGGCATTGCGGCAGGTCGGTGCATTAGAGCCTGTATGGACCGTGAAACTCTCAGGCAACAATGAGGTTTCAAACGGTGCCGCCCAGTTAAATGTGCCTTCGGAACGTTCAAAATATTGTGACGAGTCCAAAAGCAGGTCTTTATTAAAGTCGCCAGCGGCAATAACGTAATTGCCTTTATCGTACTGTGCTTTCATATCTGCACTCAACATTTTTAATTGCTCGGCGGAAATTGTGCCATCAGATGTATACGCCGATAAATGAACATTATAAATCACCAAATCTTTGCCGTTGTCGGCCTTTATAACCGATACGCTGTATGCTCTGTCAAGGTCGAGGTATTTATTAAAGGAATTTTCTATCGGCAGGCTGCGGCGGACAGCCGAAGAAATGTTATAACGGGAAAACGTCAAAAGTCCCGATTTATTGGCACCGATTGGCTCATTGAAAGGATATAAGAAGTACGGAGAGTCATAATTTTCGGCAAAATTTCGGTCGTACTCTGTAAAGGCTTCGGCAAAAATTGCGGTCTGGTCAACATGGTAACTGCGAGTGCCGTCGGTATCTACCTCCTGCAAAAGCACAAAATCGGGATTTTGTTGTTGCAATATGCCCAGTGCCCCGTTTGTATTACTTATTACCGCCTCTTTTGAAAAAGCTCTTGAATGTTCTCCGCCGTCCATGAAAAAGGAATAATCGTCACTGTATGCACCGAACCCGATGTTATAGGTCATGAGCGACAGTTGTTGGCCTACAGGTACATTTTCTTCGGCGGTGCCGACAATATCAAGCGGCAGGTTGTCCTCAATGCGGTGATAATCTATAACAACATAAATCAGATATGACAGCACAACCAAAAGCAATGCCGCCACCACAATTCCCGATATTTTAAAAATCTTTTTCATAATATCACCTCTTTGTTCCAACAACACTTAATAATCACATATTATAATATTCCTTGATTTTTTCATGTTTCAGATTTCCAAAGAACATTTTCGCTGTAATTGTAGGATTAAGTTGTCGTACATCATTTATATTAAATGAAACCAAATTACCATTTTCTTTACAATTCTCCAAATAAACAAAAAACAAAGAATTAATTTTATATCCTGAAACTTTTTGTGCTCCGCCCCTTTGTTTGCGTTCCTTTAAATTTGACCTATCAATCGTCACTGTATCATTTTCAAATATAGCATTTTTCTCAATTAAAAATCTTTTCAAGGCTGTTGAAGTCCAAACCTTATAATGATTTCTCCCGGCAGGACGAATTTCACCGGAAATATCTGCCCATAACGACACTTGATTTACCGGAATCATAGAAAGAAATCCCCGGCTGTCTTCTGTACAAATTACGTCAGCATATTTTTTAGAATAATTATTAGTAATTGCGATACTTATACTTTCTTCCGAAAAATCATGCACATTATTACCAATTACTTCAAAAAAATTAAGGCCTTTTTGCTCCTGTAACATCATTTTAAATTGAGGATAATTTTTTAAAAATTCTTCCGTTACAAGTAAATTGCCGTCTTCGCCGTATTTTGGCAAATCAGGTTCACTTGCTTTAGCACCCGGTTCTTTAAATTCAATAGTATAAATTTCAAGGTTCATAACAGTTATTAAAGCACTATCTATTCCGTCACATCCCCCTGCTTGAATAAGCATTCTGCTTTTATCGGAATTAGAATAGACATACCGCGGTGATAAATGATATGAACTCAAAAGTGCCATAATACTTTCAGGAATAAAGCCGTCGGTTTCGTAGCAGTTGACAAAAACTGTCAATTCGAATATGTTTGCAAATGTTTGCGAATAAACACACTCACTAAACACTGCCGACTGTATATTATTCCCGCTATCAAAACTTCTTTTTATTTGATGTGCTAATGCCGGACATTTAATTATTAACTCGTCAAAGTTTATAGTTAAATCTCTTTTTACAGCCCTATCCCATAACTTTTTTCTCTCTCTTTTTGTAAAGACAACTCGTTCTTTTTTATATGAATAAAATTCTTTCATCAGTTGGAACTGCAGTCCTGTCAACGGAATCATAAACTTACCTCCAATTCCATATTTGAGTGAATAATGTCTAAAATCTGCACTTCTTTTGCAATACCCAATATATCAAAAAATTTACGGTTTATTCTATCGCGATATTCTTTAGGGTATTTAACATTTTCTTGAAGACCGACATTATTTTTTGTAACAATAAATTCCGATTTTTTAGAAATCATTTCAGCGGTCATATTCTTCATAAACAACTTATCATCTTCAGATAAGTTTTCATAAAAGGTCGGAATATCTTCTAACAATCCCAGTGGATAAGTAATACCTCCGTCATAGATACGCCAATGCCAATACGCAAATGATGAGTTAATCAAGCAAAACGCATAATTAAACTTATCCTCGTCATCAAAAGAAAGCGTTATTTGTCCATTACGGTTAAGCGGTTTATTCGATGCTGATGTAAAATATCTGCATGTATTCGGCATATATATTTTATATTCTCCGTCTTTTGCTGTAAGGTTCGATAAACTGCTTTGTGAAACAGTTATCCACTTGTTAAAAATCGACTCTAACCGAACATTGATTTTTTTAAACATCTTATTTTTATTGTCAACTATTTGATAATTACACGGTAAAATTTTTTCTAAATAACTATTTTTTAAGACTTCATATCTTTCGGTCGATTTAAAGCGAATGAGATGCGATGTTTTAAATCCATGTAAAGTATCACTCTTGTTAAAAACCGTAATCGCCGCTCTTACCGAATTTGATGTGTTTGTGTTAAAAATGCCATGTTTTCTGCCGCAAAAAATATTTCCGGGAACATTATCAAATGAAACTATGAATCCGTTTCCTTTTTCACTTATTAATTTTCGTAACTCATAAAATTTATTTGAGGATATAAAACTAAAAGGTGTAATGATAACTACTGATTGTGCTTGTGAACAAATTTTTTCCATAAAAGCACAGTAAAGCTCTTTTGTATTTTTTATATTTTGAGTTTGTTCCCAAGTTTCACTAATACTCTCAATCGAAGAATAAGGCGGATTAGAAATAACCTTCGAATTTTCGGGCAAAATTACGGTTTTATCCAAAAAATCACATTGAATAGAGTTTATATATTGGGCAATGTCAGACCCGTATTTTACAGATATAATTGTTTTACAAATCAATAAAGCAACTGCATCCAAATCATATAGATACAATCTTCCTTGTGACAATATTTCTCTTGCTTTTTCTTCACCGATAACATCTAAATAAGTAAGAATAAGATTTCCAGTGCCGCATGCAACATCGCAAATGTTATATCCGTCACAATCAATCATCCAATTACTCATAACTTTTGCAACATCATCCGGTGTAAAATACTGTCCGTTCTTTTTTTTGGATTCTTTATTTTCTGCTGAAAGTCCTATTTCATAAAGTTCACAAAGATTATTGATATTTAAAAAGGCGTTGATATTATGATTTTGCAAAAGATAATTGCAAATATTATTCCACGTGGTTTCAATGCCTAATATTTCAATATTTTGCAAATACTTTTCCAAATTATAATTTTTAAAATCAATAGAAGGTGAATTATCTATAATTTTATTATCCGAATCCAAAAATGTCATTTGATAATACTCAAGTGCCATTTGATTACTCAAAATAACTCCCTCCCATTTTAATGTATTTACTTACAAATTGCTTTTGGACAGTAATTTTCTATATTTATAATATACAAAATAAGTATAACATAATTTTTTTAAAAAATAAAGAATATTATTATACAAAAACAAAAACCCCAAAGACTAAAATCTTTGAGGTTTTATAAATTTAAGTTCTCATTAAGCCGTCAACACTTAATACAACCCCTGTAATATACGATGCCTCGTCTGAAGCCAAGAAAACAAAGGCGTTGGCGATATCTTCGGGCTGTCCTAATCTTGCAAGCGGGATACGTGCCTTCATAGGCTCGATTACCTCTTTGGGAACGGCTTTCATCATATCGGTTTCGATAATTCCGGGTGCTACGGCATTAACGCGAATACCCTTGGGTCCTAATTCTCTTGCCAAAGACAAAGTGAATCCGTTTACGGCAAATTTAGATGTCGGATAAGCAACACCTGAAGGCTGACCCGAAATGCTAACCATCGAAGATGTATTCAAAATTACTCCGTATTTGTTAGCGGTCATGTTATCAACAACCGCACGCGAGCAGTTGTAAACCGCCTTAACGTTAAGATCCATAACCTTTTCAAACTCGTCTTCGGTGTAGTTGCCAAACGGGGTTGCATTGGAAATGCCTGCATTATTAACAAGAATATCAATCTTACCGTATTTTTCAATAATGCTATCAAAGGCAGTCTTTACCTCATTATAATCGGCAAGATTGGGGTAAATTGCTTCAGCCTTAACGTTTGCGTCGGTTTCCTTTAACTGTGCCATTGCAGTATCGGCGGTTTCTTTACGGCTTGCACACAATACTACGGTTGCACCCTCTGCTAAAAAGGCTTTTACAGTAGCAAAACCGATACCTCTGCTGCCGCCGGTAACAACAACTACTTTTTCGTCAAATTTCATATGATTATCTCCTTCACATTTTGTTTTATTTAGTTAAATATGCATTTGTTAGATATCCGCTTGTGCTTATACTCCATGTGCTGGGGCAATTAAATTCAACCTTTAAAACCGACACACCTGTGACATCAACCGAAAACTGTTCGGTTTTAAAAAGTTTGGTTATTGTCTTGGTTTGATAAAGGAGTTTGCCGTCACCGTAAATTTTTACTGTTGCCGTACTTGTAGTTCCTCTGTCTTCGTAAGGTAAGAATATAGTGCCTGAAAATTTAGAATAATTTCCGTTTATTTGATATTCCATACCTCTCGATTCATAGATGCCATAGAAATTATAATGCCCCGAATACTCGGTTTCTTGATTATCTTTCATGCGGTCATTGTTATAATAAACATCCATGGTAAGATAGTTAATATCTTCCAATAAGTACACCTTGCGTTGCGTTGGCTTTGTATCGTTGCCGTTAGTACCATTATTAGTATTGGGTGTTGTATTAGTGTTTGGAGTCGTATTATTTCCGCTTGACGAATATGCACCGCAACGAACACATGAATTGTTAATATAATAATGACCTATCGGTTTGCCTTGTTTATATCCACAAACCTTACATATGTACGGATTGGTACAATCTGCAGGAGAAAATTGGTGATTAGTAGTAGTTCCTTTTTGATATCCGCATGCTTTACATGTCTGAGGTTGTGTACATGTTGCAGTGGTAAATTGATGTGTGTGCCCATCGTTGTAATTGCCGCTTAAAACAGAATTGATTTCATCGCGATTACTTTGCACTTGGTCACGGAAACTTGTATCACTTCCGTTTGAAGTATAATTTTCATTTCCCATATAACCCGTATTATTATTTTCCCTATGGCCACGAGGTACCAAATAACAACCTACACAGCATAAACACAATAACACCGAAAGAAATAACACAAAAAGTTTTTTCATAATTCTTCTATACTCCCTCAATAAACAAAAATATGACATTAAACCCCTATCACAACTTACAGTATTATATCATATGATATTCTTATTGACAAGTATTAAATATTAAAAACGATAGACAAATTGTAGTTTATTTACCAAAATTTTGCTTTTCATTTTCTTCCGCAATACCTTTTAGATGTGACGGTAATATTTTTCTGTTTTTTGAGTTAATGCCGTATCCTGTATAGAGGAAATGCCCGATATTTCAACAATGATAAATGCCAATAAAACTCCAACGGATATCGGCAGAATGTTTGAAAATCCGCCTAATTCCTCTATTAAAAAAATAAACGTCATTATTGGTGTTTTTGACAGTGCCGCAAGAAATGACGTCATACCTATAATAACAGGGATTAAATAATACTCTTCGGGCAAAATTCCAGTTTGCACAAAGCCAAAGGAAACAACCGCACCAAAAGCAAAGGTGGGGATAAATGTACCGCCCGACACACCGATATTGTTGGCAAAAATCAAAGAAATTGCCCTTACTGCCACAAACAAAGACTATATTAAACTATCCAGATAAACAACAAATCCGAACGTTTCGCCTATTGGCAAAAGGTTCGGATTTGAATATTTTGGTGGACGCTGGGGGACTCGAACCCTCGACCGCCCGCACGTCAAGCGGGTGCTCTACCAGCTGAGCTAAACGTCCGTTTAATTTTTAATTCGCATATCATTATATCCAACCCTCCTCCAAATGTCAAGGGTTTTTGCTTATAAAATTAAAACAATAAAAATTCTGCATCTTTTGACCTTTTGAGCAAATTTTTCGGTGCCAACGACGGCTCTTCGGGATAAAGCACCGCAGCCAAATCCATTTTACTGACACCTAAATTTAATACCGGTGTGCAGTACGGCGGAAACGGTACTGTACTCGCATCCATACCGCCCAATCCGAACAGTTCGCCGTAAAATCCCAAAACACCCTCGGGTGCAAAACAAATGTCACTTTTTAACAAGGCGTTTCGGTCGGATGTGATAAACGGACAGGTGCCGATTTCGGCAAGGCAAATTTCGGCGAATCGGTCAGTGCTTTGTGCAGTAACTATAATTACTTCTGAGCAGTGGCGTATTATAGGCAGTGTTTTGGGCAGATAACGGCCATTTGGGTCCATAATCCCAGCCGTCAAATTCAAACCCGATTTGCTAAGAACATGCCGCAAAAATGTGTAAAACAAAAGGTCGTTTTTATAATCCATGTCATTAAAAGGCACAAGGCCTCTTTTAGGCACACCGTCACCGAAAATAAAACCGTCACCGTATGGGGCAAGAGCACGTTTTAGCCGTATCCTCCCAACCGTTGTACCTGCCGATATGACGGATATTTTACCACATTGCAACCGTTCAATTTTTCTGCATTTAGAATTATTTATTACAACTGCGACCATAATTTCACCCGATAATCAAGTATAATTTCGGTAAATTTTCCGTATAATAATTCATATGTGGTGCATTTTAAAAATATTTTTAAAAAAGGCTTGCTTTTTATAACGCAATAGTGTATAATACCTAATACATCAGCAGATGAAATAAATATCGCGGGGTAGAGCAGCCTGGTAGCTCGTCGGGCTCATAACCCGGAGGTCGTCGGTTCAAATCCGGCCCCCGCAACCAAAAAAATGCAGTCGACGTTGTCGGCTGCTATTTTTTTGGTTTATCCAAGCCGACAGGCTTGGTATATCATCAACTCGCTTTGCGAGTTGTATCTTATCATACCGTTGCCACAAAAAAGTTGCCATTCTGCACATGCAGAATGGCAACCAACAAATTTATTATATCAAACATTTAGGATGATGTCAATAACTTTTATGCAAATTATATATTTTTATACTGTTTATACAAGAAACTCTCATAAATTTTGCACAATATTACATCTTGCATATTTGAAAAAAGTATGCTATATTAAAGACACAGAAAGGAACGGGTGAGTCCAATGAGAAGTTAAAACACTTTCGAAAACCGAAACTTTAAATGCAGATTAAATGTAGTATGGCAGTAAAAAAGACCTTGGCAGTTTAGTAAAAGTTAAAAGATTTACGGTTAGTAGAAAGTTAAAAATATATAGCCTTTACTTAAAAACTTTGAACGCATTAAAGCAACCGACTTTAACGGGATTAAATTCTAAGTGGCAATGAAAAGAAAAAAGATAAGTAAAGGTAATCAGCAGAAAGAGAGGTAATAAAAAAGATGTTGGATACTAAGAGTAACCAGAAATAACTCCCAACCAAAAAAGATGTGTAAAGAAACATCGGTTGGGAGTTATTTCTTTTTTTGTTTTTTGTGTCGCCTTTGGGCGATTTTTTTTATTTTCGGTATTTTTCTTTAAAATTTACACATACTATCCGCAAAGGATGTGTTAATATGATAGAACAAGATACCATTAAACTTTTACGCGAGTGCGACGCGGGTATTAAAATGGGTGTAAAATCCATTGACGATGTTTTAGACCATGTAAAGTCCACCGACCTCAAAGAGTTGCTTAACGCCTGCAAAGATGAGCACGACAAATTAGACAAAGAATTGCAGGAACTTTTGGACAAGTACGGTGACGAGGGCAAGGACCCCAACTTTATGGCCGAAACCATGGCAAAAATGAAAACCGAGGTTAAACTGCAATTTAACGACAACGACCACACCATAGCCAACCTCATGACCGACGGTTGTAACATGGGTGTAAAGTCCCTCAACAAATATCTTAACCAATATGCAGCAGCCGACGAAGTATCCAAAGACATCACCAAACGTCTGATAAACTTAGAAGGTCAGTTGGCTTTGGACATAAGAAAATTTTTGTGATAAAAACTCCGAGTTTTATTAAAGCTCGGAGTTTTTTCTTTTTAATATATTTACATCTTGCAACCAATAAACCTCTATGTTATACTTCATTTGAAAAGAGGTTGGTTTCATGATAAGAACAGAGTTTAGAGAAGAAAAGTGGATATTTCCTTTTGTTGAATACACACCCATAAAGGATAAAAAACTACCGCTTATAATTCAACTGCACGGTGCAGGTGAACGCGGCGACGGCAAGGAAGACCTTATAAAGGTTGATAAATTGGGATTTTCAAATTTAATAAAGAACACCGATGCCGAATGCCGTTTTATTATGCCGCAGTGTCAAAACGGCACATTTTGGGCGGCAAAGGTCGAGTCTATAATTAAATTTATCGAGCAAATAAAGGCGGAATTTCCGACCGATGAAACACGAATTTATTTGACCGGTCCCAGTATGGGCGGTTTCGGCACATGGTACACTGCCATGGCTGTTCCCGATATGTTTGCCGCTATTGCACCCGTTTGTGGCGGCGGTATGGATTGGAATGCAAGGGTTTTAAAGATGCCGATTTGGACATTCCACGGTAATTCCGACAACGTAGTAAATCCCGCGTACACCGAAATGATGGTTGCGTCGCTCAAAAAGGCGGGTGCCGATGTGACCTATACAAAACTTGAAAATATCGGTCATAATGCATGGGATTACGCCTATACCAAAGAATTACTTGATTGGTTGCTTTCAAAACACAAATAACAAAAATGACCTAAGTTTAACTTAGGTCATTTTGTGCGTTATAAGGATATTTATACTTTGTAGCGGTGCAGTCGGGCACCTTTAAACAACTGTTTTGAAATTCCGGTGTATGCGACTCTATCGCGTACATCTCAGCAGAGGTCAAATTCATATGTGTATGAATTACTATATCTAAATTAGATGGGTCGTCCCATGTTACGTCAACCTGATACCACTCACCGTCAATCAAAACTACATTCCACATATGGTTTGAACTTGAAACCTGATTAGCGTTTATGCCCACCTCATAACAAAGATACTGAAACGCCTTAGTGTATGCCTCGCAAACACCCTTGTTATTGATAAAAGCACCTAAAACACTAAACGCAGGTTTTAAAACATCAGTACCGTTTACATATCGGTGGGTTGCCGCATCATGGTCATACTGCATACTTCCCGCCAAGTAATCGTGTATAAAAAGTTCTTTTTCGTAATCGGTAGCAGTAATACTTATGGTTGAAACGATTTCTTTTACCTTGTTTTCAACCTCGGTACGCTGAGCGGCTATTTTAGAGCGGTCGGCAGTAACAGTGCCTTCCATGTTGTCGTTTACACTGCCGTCGGTGTAAAGTAAATAGCAGGTGGCTAAATGCTCGGGAGAGTTATAATATGTAAATCCAAACTGCCTTGCCAACCAGAAATATTGAGGAAAATCGGCTGTGAAACGCTTAATGACCGACGTCGCCTCCGCCATGGTAAAGCCCAAGTCCTCAACATTTACCGAGTTTTGGTAAATATTTGCCGCCGTTTTTATCCTCAAATAAAGCGTCTTCTCTTTGTCTGTCATTTGACTGAATTGATAATACTTGTCCTCTGCCAATTTAGTATGTATTTGGTTTTCGGTCGGCGGTATTACAGGTTCACCATTAGGCTCTTGGTCGGGTATATCTGCAACCGGCGGTGGCGGAGGAAGCGTAGGTGTAGGATTGGAATTGGAATCGGGATTGGGATTGGGTGTAGGAATAGGTGTAGGATTAGGTGTGGGTGTAGGGATTTGACCAATACCGTCACCGCTTTGATTATTACTTTCTTTACCGCTTTGGTTGGCACTTGACTCTTCGCTGCTTACAGTACTGTTTGTTCCGCTACTTTGTACATCAGAAGTTCCTGTTTGTTCTAAAATACTTGAGATATTATTATCCTCACTGACCGCTGAACTCTGGGAAACCGTACCTGTAGACGTAGACTGATTTCTCTTTATAACCCATTTAAACCGACATGAACATAATATAAAAACAAGCAGTACCGCAGACATAATCAAGCCGACTGCTCTTTTAAAAGTGGTCATTACATCTTCTCCCGTAACTTTTCTGCCCTTATTCTAACACATTTAAAAAGAAAAGCAACCGGTAATTATTGTTTTTTGCAAAATTTTTAATTTTAAAAAACGCCACGCTGATATTTTAAGCGTGACGTTTTTTTGTAGGTTTATGAACTATGGCTACAACTGGCTTTTTTAGGTAAATTTTTTTCTTTAGTAATGACTTTTTTATATAAACCTTGACTCTACACACCTGTTTGACACCTCCGGCGAATACCGCCAACTGTCAATATGGGTGCCGTTTATATAATATTTAGGCGGTGACATTTCGGCTGTTGGCTCGAATGAATCTATAATTATAAGTTTTACCTTCATTTTTTCAGGCAGTATACTTTTTATATAAACGCTCGCCTGCTCGCCAACCTTTACTCCCGATTTGCTTTCGGCGAGTCCCGCTAAATTAGGCAAAAGTTCGACAAATATACCGTAGGTTTCAACCGAACGTACCATGCCCGATACCGTTTCGCCCGTACTGAAACAATCGGCATTTTCCTGCCATGTTCCGAGCAGTTCTTTCATAGACAGTGTGATTTTGCCGTTTTCTTTAGATTTTATAACCGCTTTTATACAGTCGCCCGCCTTAAAGCGGTCGGCGGGATGTGAAATACGGGAAACCGAGATGGAGTCTATAGGCAAAAGTGCAATAAGCCCGCAACCTATATCACAAAAAGCACCAAAACTTTCTAAATGTGTAACCCTCGCGTCAACTATATCTCCAACCGCAAGACCTCTTATGTACTCATTCAGACACTGTTGCTGTGCGTTTCTGCGTGACAGCAAAGCCACTCGGTTGCCCTTACCGTCGCGGGTAAAACCCTCAACCGTAAAACACACTGCCTTGCCGACTCGAGATATAAGTGCTATATCCCGCACTGTGCCCTCGGCAATACCTATAGCACCGTCATTTCGCGGGATTACACCCTTTATCTCTCCCAAATTGACAATAAGGTTATGACCTGCATCACACCCTGTGGCAAATCCTTCTAAAATTTCACCTTTTGCCGCTGCTTCGGAAAGTGTGGTGACACTTAAAATCGCCCTTTTATTATGTTCCAATCCCAATAACCCGCCCTCAGGCAAAAATTTCGTCTGCATCTTTATCTACCTCTCTTTAGTTTTACAAGTCCAATAAATTTATATGCCGACAAACACCAAAACTTAACCTAATTCAAAAAAACATTATTTGTTGCACCGTTGTTTTAGTGTTTTGTGCAACAGTCATTTTTTTTGGGCGGTTAATTGAAAGGGGTTTTTATTATGCCACTAACCGAAAAAGAAAAAGATTTTTGCAAACTGTATGCAAGACTTGGAAACCACCGCGAAGCCGCTGCAAAATCGGGCTATGCTTTCCCCGAAAAAGCGGGTGCGAGATTGCTCGGCAAAGTTGCAGTTATCGACCAAATTGAACATGAGCGGGAAACTTTAAGCCGTATAGCAGACGCGGCAGACGGGCTACGCCGACTCAGTTTCGGGTCGGTAGCCGATGCCGTAAAACTTTTATTTTCGGGCTCTGAAATATCCGATATAGAGTCGCTTGACCTTTATATGGTTTCAGAAATAAAGTTTTCAAAAAGCGGCGGGGTTGAAATAAAGTTTTTCGACCGTCTTAAAGCCTTGCAGGCACTGAGCGAAATTTCGGGTGCCGAAATAGGCGGCACAGCACCTTTTATAGATGCCATTTATAAAGGTGCCGCCGCCATAAACTCACCTGACCGAGGCAGTGACGATGAACTTTAAACCCTTTTCAAAAAAGCAACTCACGACACTTTGCTGGTGGTCAAACGGCAGTCCTTACAAAGAATGCGACGCTATTATTTGTGACGGTGCCGTTCGCAGCGGCAAATCGCTGTGTATGTTCGTTTCATTCGTTTCGTGGGCAATGAGCAATTTTAATGACTGTTCATTCGCTGTTTGCGGAAGAACAGCGTCGTCGGTAAGGCGTAACCTTTTATCACCTTACCTGCCCGTCCTTATGCAGTTGGGATTTTTGGTTGATTTCAAAATCTCAAGCGGAAAACTGACCGTAAAAGGGAACGGCACCAAAAACACCTTTTGGATTTTCGGCGGAAAAGACGAGGCATCGGCTTCACTTATACAAGGCATGACACTTGCAGGTGTTATGTTTGACGAGGTCGCCCTTATGCCCCGTTCATTTGTCGAACAAGCCTTGGCAAGGTGTTCAGTGGACGGCTCGAAATTCTGGTTTAACTGCAACCCTTCCAATCCGTCACATTGGTTTTATACCGAGTGGATTAAAAGAGCAAAAGACAAAAACGCTCTTTACCTTCACTTTGCCATGCGTGAAAATCCATCGCTTTCAAAACAGATGTTGGAAAGATACGAGAATATGTATTCGGGTGCTTTCTACGAACGTTTTGTAAAAGGGCGTTGGGTTGCCGCAGACGGTATCGTCTACCCTATGTTCGGGGAACAGTGTATGGCCGACTGTCCTACACAGTGTACGGGATATTATATCTCGGTTGATTACGGCACTGTAAACCCGGCTTCAATGGGACTTTGGGGATACTCAGGCGGCGTATGGTACAGACTTCGCGAATACTACTATTCGTCAAAAAGAGAGGGTATGCAAAAGACCGACGAGGAATACTACGCACAACTTAAAAAATTAGCGGGAAATTTAAAAATTTCAGCCGTTATATGCGACCCTTCTGCGGCGTCATTCATTACCGCAATACGAAGACACGGTGAATTTAAGGTTATACCTGCCAAAAATGATGTCTTGGACGGCATAAGAAGGGTGTCAGAGGTTTTAAAGTCGGGCAAAATCAAGATTTGCCGCGGTTGTGTTGATGCAGTACGTGAATTTTCACTCTACTGTTGGGACGAATCGGCAGCAAAGGACTGCCCGATAAAGGAAAACGACCATGCAATGGATGACATCCGCTATTTTGTTTCCACCGTAATGTACTCTCAAAAATCGGCAAGTGTCGTGGTTGCCGCAAAAAGAGATTTATAAAAATCTCGGAAAGGAAAAAGATGGGCAAGAAGAAAATAAATAATACTAAATCTTCTCTTTCGGCAACGGTGCAAACCGCACGAAGCAAAAGCCACCCGTTCGGCATTATCGACCGTCATATAAGGCTTACAAAACCCGAATTCGGGGTTTACGATGCCATTCGCGAAGCAATGCCTATTGTTGATGCCGCAATAATCAAGATAATCCGTTTAGTCGGCGGATTTAAGGTTGAGTGCAGTAACAAAGAAACGGAAGAGGAAATTAACGAATTTTTAAATACGGTGCCGTCAGGCCCCTGCTCTAAAGGTATTGACGCGTTTTTATCCTCGTTTCTTGACAGCCTTATTATGTACGGTATTGCAGTCGGCGAAATTGCTGTATCGAAAAATACAAGCAGAGTTCAAGGGCTTTACAATGCACCCTTAGACGGGCTGTTTATTGATACCGAATCGGCACCTTTCGACTGTTTGATTTCAGTGCGTGACGGAAGCACTGTGACGCCTGTAAACCACCCCGAAAGACTGCTTATTTCCGTTCTTAATTCCACAGCCGCTCACCCCGAAGGCAGGTCAATGCTACACGGACTTTCGTTTGTCACCTCAATACTGCTTAAAATTTTTGACAGTATCGGTAACAACTTTGAAAGAATAGGCAATCTGCGTTATGCAGTGACCTATAAACCCACCGACGGCATTGACGCCGGTTTCGGTACTGACCGTGCCGCCGAAATTGCCAAAGAATGGTCGGCGGCAATGAGCGACAAAGACGGAATAAGAGATTTTGTCGCCGTAGGCGATGTTGAAATCAAGGTTATAGGTGCCGACAACCAAGAACTGTCAAGCGAAATTCCGGTCAGGCAGTTGCTTGAACAGATTGTTGCAAAAACCGGTATTCCGCCGTTTTTACTCGGTCTTTCATGGTCAAGCACCGAGCGTATGTCGGAACAACAGATTGATATTTTGACCACCGAACTTGAACATTTTCGCCGTATTTTAGAGCCATGCATACTCAAAATCTGCAATTTATGGGCTTTAGGCGAAGGCTATTCGCCCGAATTTTCAATCGTTTGGGATACAATCAGCCTCAAAGATGAGGTTGAGCCGGCAAGAGCACGTTTGCTTAATGCACAGGCAGAAAGCCTTGAAAGAAAGGAGGAAGCATAAATGGATAAAGGATGTATCGGTTCGTTTGGCGTGCCAGATAAAACCGAACTTGCCGAGATAAACAAATTTACCCGCCGTAATTTTTCGGCTGACGAAGTATACGCTTTTTCGGTTGTGCTTTGCGACAACGAGGTTGACCGCGATTTTGAACGTTTTAGCGACGAGTCGCTCGAAAAGTTAAGCCTTATGTTTTACGGTAAAACGGGTATTTTCGACCACTCGCACAAAACCGAAAATCAATGTGCAAGAATTTTTCACTGCAACGTTGAAACGGTTGAAGGCAAAACCAACAGTTTGGGCGAGCCTTACAAAAAACTTTTCGCAAGGGCGTATATGCCTAAATCAAACCGCACCGAGGAACTTATTTTGGAGATTGACGCAGGCATAAAAAAAGAGGTCAGTGTCGGTTGTTCCATGGGGCGTTCGGTCTGTTCCGTTTGCGGAGAAAGTTTTGGCAAATGCAACCACCAAAAAGGAAAATACTACAAAGTATCGGGCGTTAAAACTCTTTGCTACTATAACCTTTTGGATCCAAAAGATGCCTACGAATGGTCGTTTGTTGCGGTGCCTGCACAAAGGCAGGCAGGAGTAGTTAAAAACTATACTACAGAGGAAATCGACATTGACGGCATTTTAAAATCGGCAGAAAAAGGCAAGGTGACACTGACTGCCGCCGAGGCCCATAGGTTGTCGGAAAATCTTAAAGAGTTAAAGAGGCAAGCCTATAACGCAGGGCAGTTTTTAAAGGCTAAACGCCTTGAAATCGTCAAAAAAATTGCACCTGACTGCACCGACAGTGCCTCACTTATACTAAACGATTTATTGGATTCTTTAGAACCTACAGAACTTTTTAAACTTTACCGCGAAACGGTGGAAAACGAACAACCCGCCGTGCCGCAACTTATGAAAAAGACAAAAAATTCAAAAAATAACAAAACACAAAACGACAGTTTTTTAATTTAAGGAGGAAACAAAATGAGTTTTGATAATATTACACTTGAAAAAGGCATGTATGCCAATCCCACAAAAAATTTCTCTGAAATCTTAGAGGAACTTGACCCTTCTGCCAACTATGTCGGCACCGAACTTGAAGGTCTTGACGCTTTCGGCAGACAGTTAAAAAGATTTGATATTAAGGTTTCGGGTGCAGGCTCTGACTCGATTTCTAAATTCTTTTCAACCTCACAGTCGGCAGCACTCTTCCCCGAATATATTTCCCGTGCGGTAAGACAAGGTATAGAGGAAGCCGATATGCTTTCCGACATTGTTGCCGCTACCACCCGCATTAACAGTCTTGATTACCGCACAATCGCTTCGGTGCCTACCGACGATGAATTGGAACTTGAATCTGTAAGCGAGGGTGACACCATTCCCGAAACAGTTGTAAGAACACAGGAAAACCTTGTTACACTTCACAAACGCGGCAGAATGTTGGTTGCTTCTTACGAGGCATTAAAGTTCCAAAAAATTGACCTTTTCTCGGTCACTTTACGCCAAATCGGTGCCCATATTGCCCGCACACAGTTTGCCGACGCCATCGGCGTTTTAGTAAACGGTGATGGAAACGAAAATGCCGCACCCGAAATTTCCGCTTTGACCGAAGGCACTCTTTCCTACGGCGATTTGCTGGGCCTTTACAAGGAACTTGATCCTTACACCCTAAACCGTCTTATCATGTCACCTACTACCATGATGCAGGTTATGGAACTTGATGAGTTTAAAAACCCGCTTGCAGGCATTAACTTCCAAGGCACAGGTAAAGCCGGCAATCCTCTCGGTGCAAAACTTCTCCGTTCTTCCGCTGTTGCCGACGGTAAGATTATCGGTCTTGACAACACCTGTTCGCTCGAAAAGGTTATCGCCTCCGATGTATCGGTTGACTACGATAAACTCATAGACCGTCAACTTGAGAGAGCCGTTATAACCACCACCGCCGGTTTTGCAAAAATCTTTACCGATTCTTCGGCAGTTCTCTCAATTTAAGGTAACTGCCATGAGATGCAGTATCAATGTAGACCGCGTAGTAGAGATGTATAAAGGGCTGGTCGATAAAATTGATAATCTGTCTGAAGCAAGGCTTTTTTGCCATACCGCCGCTGAAATTATTGCCCGTCGTATTGTTCCCGAAAAATACAACATGCGGTATAACGACCAACTTTGTTTCGCCGCCGCAGCCATGGCAAACTACCGCAAGGCCTTAAAATCGGCTGCCGACGCATCCGACCTTAAAGCCGGCGACATTACGGTCAAAGACTGCTCGAACACGGCGGTTATGTATTCCAAAGAATTATACGAAAACGCTATATCGGATATTGATTTTATGTTAAAGCCCAAACGTTTCGCTTTCGTTTCTACAAAGGGTGACGAATAATGAAAAAATTTCAAAAAAGCGTTAAAAAACTGCTGTCTGTTGCGGGCAAACCGATAAGAATTACCTGCGGCAACTCGGACAAACAGGTCACCGCTATTATTCAGCCTATGAGATACAAAAACAAAATGTATCTTTCTATGGGGCGAAATCATTTGGGATTTAACGATAACGAATGTTTCCTATATATAGGTCCACCGGATTTTGATTTCAGCGAAACCTCAGAACGCACCGTTATTGAAGACGGTGAGCGGTCATATAATGTTTCGCGTGCCGACAAAATTTCTTTAGGAAGTGAAACCTTATATATTTGGGCAGTGCTTACTCTTAGAATTAAGGAGGGTTCTTATGACCTCGGTTGAATCACTGATTGGGAATGTTTGCGAGGTGTTTCGTTCAAACAACCTATTGAAAGATGTAGAGTTTCTATGTGAATTCCCCGGCAAGAAACACGATTTACCGTTACGGTTTCCCATTGTATCAATCGGTGTTGACAAATTAACGGTTTCGCCTATTGAAGATGCAACCCGTTTGGATTTCGGCAAGTCACCCACCAAGGTAAGGCTAAAACTCAACATCTGCGTACCGCATACCGATAGCGGGCACCTTTGCTACAATGTGCTTGACCGAATAATGACCGTATCGACAAATCTTTTATACAGATATACCATTAATTCGGTTGATATCGGAGAAATGAGTTACAGCAGTTCTATTGCAGGACTTGTAATTCCGCTTTATTTCACCTTGAGTATCGGTCACGCCTACTAAAACGAAACCCCCGAAAATTTACATTTTCGGGGGTTTTGTTGCCCTAACGGTAAACCGTCCATAGAGGGCAGGCTATTGTAATATATAATCGCTCGGCGAAACACTTTTACCGTCTACATAAAATTCGAGGTGTAAATGGTATTCCTCAACCGACTCCGACGGGATTTTATCTACCGCACCAATCTGCTTTGAGGAATCTACCTTATCGCCCTTTTTAACGGTTGGTGCACTGTTAAGTCCGCAGTATTTTGCCGTCACCTTATTGCCGTGGTCAATTTCCACTACTGTGCCAAGCAGTGCATCGGTATATATATCGGTCACAATACCGTCGCCCGATGCCATCACAGGTGTGCCCTCTGTCGCCTTAATATCAATGCCTTTATGAAGTCTCATATCGCAAAAGGTCATGGAATATTGAAGTTCTTTATCTGAGTAACCTTTTATCACCTCGCCCAGCACAGGGTTTACGAAAAAAGCCGCAATAGGACCCGCCGTTTCTTCGGCGGTAGGCAGTTTTTCCTCTGACGGGGTTTCTTCTTTTTTATCGTCTGTACCTTCATCGGGTTTTATAACTTCGCTCGGCAGTTGTAACTGCTCGGTATTGTCGGGCGACGGTTTGTACGGAGTTTCTGTAACCGACTCTAAACTGCTGTTATCGGTGATTTGTAAATTTCTATACCCTTCAACACCCGACCAAGCGGCTATACCTATTGCCAAGAAACAAACACAAAGCACAGCATAAAAACCTTTGCCGTTAAGAAATTTTATGATTTTAGACTTCGATTTATTCTCTACTTTCATTTTTATTCCCTTTCAAAGTTATTACATTTGTATTTTGCACCGACATTTAGCAATATATACCGAAAAGTTTATTAAAAAATTTTTATTTAATAGTTTAATTTCCGTTTACAAACTGTTCACCCATTAAAAGTTTAACCACGGTATAATAAACACAGTTCAAAGCAACAAGGGAGCCGCACCCCTGCTTTGGACATTACTCTACCCTCCTCAAAACAACCCCTAACAAAAGAAAAGACCGTTCTTTTTAAGAACGGTCTTTTCTTTTTTTATTTAATTTACATATTGCCTGTTTTAAGCATAACGGCTGCCAATGCGGCTATAGGTGCCGTTTCGGTGCGGAAAATTCTTGGACCTAAGGTACAGGCTTTGACACCGCTTGAAGTTATAATTTCGGCTTCCCTTGCGGTAAACCCGCCTTCGGGTCCTATAATAATACCTATATTTTTCTCACAGTTTACGGTATCAGAAACGCTTTTTCCTCCCAGTTCATAGAAAAACAGGTTTATGTCATTTAACTTCATTTCTTCGGTCAGTGCATTAAAAGTAATAGGACTTGCAACATGGGGTAAAATACCTCTTCCACACTGCCCTGCCGCCTCGTCGGCAATTTTTTGCCAACGTTCACATTTTTTTGCAAGGCTTTTTGGGTCAGGCCGCGACACGCAGTTTGCCGACATGACGGGTACTATTTTACTGACACCCGACTCTACCGACTGCCGCACTACCGAATCCATTTTATCGCCTTTAGGCAGGCACTGATAAAGAGTAACAAAAACCGTAGGCTCGGTTTTTGAGGCTTCTTTATCTTCTATTTCAAGGTCAATTCTGCCGTCGCAAACGTTGGAAATCACACAAAAATAATCGACACCTTTTGTGTCACAAACGGTCAAACGCTCACCCTTTTGCATACGCAGTGATTTTGCGATATGGCGGGCATCGTCACCCTCTAAAAACGGTGCATTGCAAAAGTCTTCCTTAAAAAATCTCGGCATATGTTTCCCCTTTATTTATGGTACGTTCCGCCCATACTTATTTTATAGGCACGGTAGATTTGTTCTAAAAGCATAATTCGGGCAAGTTGGTGCGGGAAGGTCATTTTGGACATGGAAATTCCCTTCTTACCTAAACCTTTAACCCTATTTGACAGTCCGTACGACCCGCCTATTATAAAGCAGACCGAACTTTTGCCCATGACGGCAAGGCTATCTAATTTATGTGACAGTTCCTCGCTCGAAAACTGTTTACCCTCAATACACATGGGGTAAACTTCTGCCGCAGTGGGCACTGCCGCTAAAATTTTTGCCGCCTCTTGTTCCAGTGCTGCCGAAATCTGTGACGGATTTGGATTATCGGGCAGTTTTGCCGGCTCAATCTCAGTGATTTTAAGTTTACATAATGTGGACAGTCGCTTTTCGTATTCGCTTGAGGCTTCCTTTAAATATTTTTCCTTTAAGTGACCTACTGCGATAATATCAATTCTCTGCATTTTTACCTCTAAAACTTGACCACAGTGCCGACCTTGGGCGGTGCCACGTACAGTTCATAGTCATAGTTTTCCTTCATTTTTCGGTCAAACAGTGCCGCAACGGCAGTACTGCGGGCGATGGCGGGGCGGTTGTTTTCTCGGCTTAAATGCCCTAAAATTATCCTGCTTGTCCCGTTTTCCACCATACTGCCGAGTTCCGTAGCACAGGCAACATTGGAAAGGTGACCTTTATCACTTAAAATTCGTCTTTTAAGGTGTTCGGGGTATGTGCCTTTTTGAAGTAACCCGACATCATGATTGGACTCAATTACCATTGCTACAGAGCCGTGCAAAGCTTCCCTCACTCGGTCGGTCATAACACCTAAATCGGTACAAACGGCACATTTATTGCCATCGGGCAGTACAACTGTATACCCGCTTGACCCCTCACAGTCATGGCTTGTGGCAAAGCGAGTGACCGCAAAATCACCCACCGCTACTGTCGATTCAAATACATTTAAATTTTCAATACCAAGTTCGCTTAAACTCTCGGCAGTTTTAAGGGAAGCAAAAACGGGTATTTTATATTTATTCGAGAAAACCCTCAGTCCCGCAATATGGTCGGTATGTTCATGGGTCACGAAAATACCGCAAAGCGATTTCGGCTCTACATCTATATACGCTAAACCTTCGGTTATCGCCTTAGCACTTATTCCTGCGTCAACAAGCAGTCCGCCGCCAAGGCTTCCAACATATGTACAATTACCCGAACTACTGCTTGCAAGTGTTAAAATTTTGCTCATAACAATTCCTTTTAAAATAAAGAGCCGCAAAATGCGGCTCTTTATGATTTAATTAAACCGCCGAACGCCTTGCCGACGGGTCAAAAAACTCACGGCGTGTAATATCGGCACCGACTGCCGACAGTTTTTCCACAATACGGTCATATCCGCGGTCGATAAACTGAATATTCTCAATTTCGGTAGTGCCCACCGCCGCAAGACCCGCCAAAACCATAGCAGCGCCCGCTCTGAGGTCGGTGGCTTTTACAGGAGCAGAGGTTAAATTTTCAACACCCGAAATAATGGCAACCTTACCGTCAACCTTGATTTTAGCACCCATTAAGGTCAGTTGGTCAACATATTTAAAACGATTATCCCAAACGCCCTCGGTCATAACGCTGACGCCCTCGCAAAGTGCCAAAAAGGTTGTCATCTGCGGTTGCATATCGGTAGGAAATCCGGGGTGCGGCATTGTAAGAACATTGCAACTTTTAGGTCTTTTATCCATTGAAACGCGTACCGCTTCGTCAAATTCTTCAACCGTTGCACCGCACTCTTCCAACTTTGCGGTAATCGACTCCAAATGTTTCGGGATAACATTATTTATCAACACATTTCCGCCCGTAATTGCGGCGGCAATCATATATGTGCCCGCCTCAATCTGGTCGGGGATAATGCTGTAGGTGGTGGAATGAAGTTGCTCAACCCCGCGGATTTTTATAACATCGGTACCGGCACCCATAATATTGGCACCCATAGAGTTAAGGAAGTTGGCAAGGTCAACAATGTGCGGCTCTCTCGCGGCATTTTCAATAACCGTAAGACCTCTTGCCTTAACCGCGGCAAGCATAATGTTTACGGTAGCACCGACCGAAACCTTATCAAGATAAACCGAGCCTCCGATAAGTTCTTTGGCATAAGCATTTACCATACCGCTGTCAATAGTGACAGTGGCACCCAAAGTTTCAAATCCTTTTATGTGTTGATCGATAGGTCTAACGCCGAAATCACACCCGCCCGGAGGTGCAACCCTTGCCCTTTTAAAACGGCCGAGCATAGCACCTATAAAATAACTGCTGGCACGCATTTTTGACGACATATCAGCCGACAAAACAAACGAGTTTACATGTGTAGGGTCTATTTCAACGGTGCTTTCGTTGATAACCTTAACCGACGCACCGAGTTCATAAAGTATACGAATTATAACGTTCACATCAGAAATAGACGGAACGTTTTCAATACGGCAAATGCCGTCACATAATAAAACCGCAGGAAGAATGGCAACGGCGGCATTTTTAGCACCGCTTACCGTAATCTCTCCCTCAAGGCGATTGCCGCCTTTCACAATAATTTTTTCCACAGGACGCACTCCCTAATAGGTTTTTTATGAAAACTCCTGCTCACCGAATTAGTATTATCTTAAATTTTCATTTAAGACATAAAATTTTTTAATAATTGTAAAACAATTTTCCACAATTACACATATTTAAGTATACACAACATATTGTAATTTGTCAACAACTATTCCACATAATGTATTTTTACAAAAATTGATAAAATTCTTAAATTTACGTTAATCTCCTCATTTGCACAATGAGGATTATTTTAGCCTTCTCCTTGGAGAAAAGTGTCACGAAGTGACGGATAATGTAGGGACAGGCGTACTCGGCTGTCCGTTCCTCATTCTCGCCTAAAATAAACAAATGAAGTGCTTTTCTGTTCGCCCGTGAACTATAAAACAATAAAACAAAATCCGAACACTATATGCGTTCGGATTTTTTGCTTTTTACAACTCATTTCTGCCTTCGAGGGCTCTTGATAAGGTCACTTCGTCGGCATATTCCAAATCACCGCCGACAGGAATACCGTAGGCAAGGCGTGTCACCTTAATGCCCATGGATTTTACAAGGCGTGATATATAACTTGCAGTTGCTTCACCCTCAACCGTCGGGTTAGTCGCAACAATAATCTCGGTCACTTCGCCCGATGACAGTCTTGACATAAGTTCGCGGATTTTAAGTTGGTCGGGACCTACGCCGTCAAGCGGCGAAATAACGCCGTGAAGGACATGGTAAAGTCCCTTATATTCTCTCGTTCGCTCGAATGCCATAACGTCTTGTGCGTCTTCCACAACACAAATTACCGTTTTATCTCTTGTATCAGCGGAACAGATTGAACAAACATCACCGTCGGTAAGATTTTGACAAACGGTACAATATTTTATCTTATCTTTAGCCTCAAGCAGAGCAGCGGAAAACTTTTCCGCCATGCCGTCATTTCTTGTCACAACATAGTAGGCAAGCCGTCTTGCGGTCTTTCTGCCGATACCGGGCAGCCGTTCAAACTGCTCAACCAATTTGTCGAGCGGTGCTACACTGTATGCCATTAAAACAACCCCGGAATATTGAGTCCGCCGGTGATTGCACCCATTTCGCGTTCACTTGTTTCGGCAATATTTTTCATAACCTCATTTACGGCTATGGTGATATAATCCTCAAGCATTTCGGTATCTTCGGGGTCAACCGCTTCCGGGTTAATTGTAATTTTCTTCATTTCATGGTTACCTTTGAAGGTGACCTCAACCATTCCGCCGCCTGCCGTTGCAGAAAATTCACGCTCTTCAATTTCGCTTTGTAAATTTGCCATGTCTTCCTGCATTTTTTGTACCTGTTTTAGCATTGCGGCTTGGCTTTGGTTATTTGCACCAGGAATTCTTGCTTTCATTATAATAACTTCCTTTTTATTTAGTCTTTGGGAACTTCGAGCATTTTAAGTTTTTTTATGACATCATCAAGCGGGTCAGTCGATTTTTGTGCCGCTTTTTTATAGGGACCCAACCTATATGTTCTGCCCACAATCTGCATTACGGCAGTTTTTATCTGCTTATTATAAACGGGGTCACCGCTACGCATGAGCGAGAAAAATTGGTCGTTCTTTGAGTCAATCAGCAACAAATCGCCGTCAACATAGGCATTTGAGCCGCTTAGCGTTGCCGCCATAAGCGGTGCCGAACGTGACAGTTCGCCGAGAACATCACTCCATGCCTCAAATCTTTCGAGGCCTGAGGTATTAGGTGTATTTTGCGGTCTTTCTTCGGGGATTTCTTCCCTTTCGCTCGGCGGTATTACGCCATCTTCGTCAAATTCAGGTTGTTCTTCTGTAACTTCTTGTGCTTCGGTTTTTTCCTCGGCAACAGTTTCGGTAACGGGTTTTGCATATTTTAAAGTGCGTTCTAATCTTTCAAGTCGGTCAAGCAGTGCCGACGGCGAAGAATCGAGCGACGGATTGCAAATCCGCACCACAGCCGTTTCGAGTTCTGTTCTGCGGTCGGCGGCGGTCATTCGGTCGAGTGCCTCGGTCAACACATTTATTGTATTAACTA